>DASXYU010000087.1:0-26658 GCA_036502295.1 Jatrophihabitans sp.
AAGGCGCAGACGTGCATCAGCGGGTCGTCGGACAGCGGCGTGGGCACACGCATCCACACCTGCTGATGCTTGTGGTCTTCGTCCTCGCGCTCCAGCATCCACGGTGGCTCACCGACGAAGCGCAGGTCGATCGCCGGATGCACGGCTCCCGGCGGGATGAGCGGGTCGACGCCGTCGTGATAGTCGGCCAGCGGCGGCAGCGTCTCCGGCGCGGGTGCACTCGGCATCTCGGGACGATGCTCGACGCCGCCCTGGTCGAGCTGGAACGAGGCGGAGAGGACGAAGATCGGCTTACCGTGCTGGATCGCCGCGACGCGACGCGTGGTGAACGAGCGACCGTCCCGCACCCGGTCGACGTCATAGACGATCGGGTGCTCCGGATCTCCGGGGCGCAGGAAGTAGGAGTGCATCGAATGCACCTGCCGGTCCGCCGGCACCGTTCGCCCAGCCGCGACGAGCGCCTGCGCGGCCACCTGTCCGCCGAAGGCGCGCTGCCAGCGGGTGCGCAGGCTCTGCCCGCGGAAGATGTTCTCCTCGATCTGCTCCAGGTCGAGCAACGTGTAGAGGTCGCTGCCGAGCTGGATACCGAATCCGTCCTGCGGTGGCCGACTCGGACTACTCGCCGCTGCGTCACTCATTGCGCAGGATGTCACCGATGTGATGCACCCGGATGGTGTTGGTCGCACCCGGGGTCGACGGTGGTGTTCCGGCGACCACGATCACCAGGTCGCCCGGCCTGCAGACAGAACGGTTGAACAGCGCGGAATCGACCTGACGCACCATCTCGTCGGTGGTCTTCACCTCCCACACCAAGTGGGCCTCGGCGCCCCACACCAGCGCCATCTGCCGCTGCACCTGCTCCACCGGCGTGAAAACGAGCAGCTGCTCCTTGGGCTGCAGCCGCGAGAGGCGTCGTGCGGTGTCGCCCGAGTAGGTGAACGCCACGAGCGCCTTCGCGCCGAGGGCGTCGCCGATCTCCTTGGCGGCCTTCGCGATGGCGCCACCAGCGGTGCGCGGGTTGTGTCGCAGGCCGGCCGGTTCATGGTCGGAGCCTTCAGCAGAGAGGACGATCCGGCTCATCGTCGCGACCGCCAGCACCGGGTGCGCGCCGACACTCGTCTCCCCGGAAAGCATCACGGCGTCGGCGCCGTCGATGACCGCATTGGCGACATCGGAGGCCTCCGCGCGGGTCGGACGCGAGTGCGTGATCATCGACTCCAACATCTGGGTCGCCACGATCACCGGCTTCGCGTTATCCCGACAAGCCTGGATGATCTGCTTCTGCACGATCGGGACGCGTTCCAGCGGCATCTCGACTCCGAGGTCACCGCGCGCCACCATCACGGCGTCGAAGGCCAGGACGATCTCCTCGAGCCGATCGACGGCCTCCGGCTTCTCGATCTTCGCGATGACAGGACGGCGGATGCCGACCTCGTCCATCACCGCGTGCACCAACTTCACGTCCTCCGGGTGGCGCACGAACGACAGCGCGACGAAGTCGACGCCGAGCCGCAACGCGAACTCGAGGTCAGCGGCGTCCTTGTCGGAGAGCGCCGGGACGCTGACCGCGACGCCCGGCAGCGACAGGCCCTTGTTGTCGCTGACCTTGCCACCCTCGATCACGTCGCAGAGGACGTCGTTCTCCTCGATGCCGACGACAGTGAGGGCGACGTTGCCGTCATCAACGAGCAGGCGATCACCGACGCGGACGTCCTCGGCAAGTTGCTTGTAGGTGGTGGAGACGCGGTCGTGGGTGCCAGGGACATCCTCGACGGTGATCCGCACCTGCTCGCCGGCCGCCCACATCACCGGGCCTTCGGCAAAGCGGCCGAGGCGGATCTTCGGCCCCTGCAGGTCTGCGAGGACGGCGACGTTGCGGCCGGCGGCCTCAGCGGCGCGGCGCACCTCCTGGTAGCGGCGCCCGTGCTCGGCGTGCTCGCCATGGCTGAAGTTGAGGCGTGCCACGTCCATACCCGCCTCAACGAGGGCGCGCGCGCGATCATCAGTTGCTGGACCGAGGGTGCAGACGATCTTCGCGCGCCGGCGGGGTGTGCTCACCCGCCCAGCGTAGTCGGCCGCAAGCGCTATCGCCGCGAGCCCGTATCGGCGGGAGCGACGCCTAGCTAGGTCCGGGCAGCGGCCATGACGACCTCGTCCACGTCAAGGCCCTCGGCCTCGGCGCGGCGCGTGGCCTGCAGCACCCGCTTGAAGTCACGCGGCACGATCGCACTGAATCGGGCGCGTGCCGCCGACCAGTCTGCGAGCAGCGCAGCCGCCACCGCGGACTCGGTGAGTTCGTGGTGCTTCTGCAGGACGCCCCGCAGCCGCGTCGCGTCCTCATCGGAGAGTGATTCGACGTCGGCCATCTCGCCGTTGACGACCTTCGGGTCGAGGTCGAGGACGTAGGCGTAGCCACCGGACATGCCGGCGCCGATGTTGCGCCCCGTAGCACCGAGGATCACGGCCACACCGCCGGTCATGTACTCCAGCGCGTGGTCGCCCACGCCTTCGGCGACGATCGTGGCACCGGAGTTGCGCACGCAGAACCGCTCGCCGACCACACCGCGCAGGTACAGCTCACCGCTGGTGGCGCCGTAGCCGATGACGTTGCCGGCGATGACGTTCTCCTCGGCGACGAAGGGCGCCCTCTCATCGGGGCGGACCGCGACGATGCCGCCGGAGAGGCCCTTGCCGAGGTAGTCGTTGGTGTCGCCGAAGAGACGCAGCGTGACGCCAGCGGGCAGGAACGCGCCGAAGGACTGCCCGCCCGATCCGCGGAAGGTGACGTCGATGGTGTCGCGTGGCAGGCCCTCGGCGCCGTAGCGGCGCGTCACGAGCGAGCCGAGCATCGTGCCGACGGTGCGGTTGACGTTGCGCACGGGCAGTTCGAGCTTCACCGGCGAGCCGTCGAGCAGCGCCCCTTCGCAGAGCTGGATCAGGGTGTTGTCCAGTGCGAGCTCAAGGCCGTGGTTCTGCTCGCGGACCTTCACCGGGGCGTCGCCGTACGGCGAGGACGGAACGGCGAGGACGGGCGCGAGGTCGAGGCCGTGCGCCTTCCAGCGCTCGATCGCCTTCGCGGTGTCGAGCACCTCGACGTGGCCGATCGCCTCGGCCAGCGAGCGGAAGCCGAGCTGCGCGAGCAGTTCGCGCACCTGCTGCGCGATGAACTCGAAGAAGGTGATGACGAACTCGGGCTCGCCGCTGAAACGCTCGCGCAGCACAGGGTTCTGCGTCGCGACACCGACGGGGCAGGTGTCGAGGTGACAGACCCGCATCATCACGCAGCCCGACACGATCAGCGGCGCCGTGGCGAAGCCGTACTCCTCGGCGCCGAGCAGCGCCGCGACGATGACGTCGCGGCCGGTCTTCATGGCACCGTCCACCTGCACCGTGATGCGGTCACGCAGGCCGTTGAGCAGCAGCGTCTGCTGCGTTTCGGCGAGTCCGATCTCCCAGGGCAGGCCGGCGTGCTTGAGCGAGGTGAGCGGAGCCGCGCCGGTGCCGCCGTCGTGTCCGGAGATGAGGACGACGTCGGCATGCGCCTTCGAGACACCGGCGGCCACCGTGCCGACACCGGACTCGGCGACGAGCTTGACGTGGATGCGCGCCTCGGAGTTGGCGTTCTTGCAGTCGTGGATGAGCTGCGCCAAGTCCTCGATCGAGTAGATGTCGTGGTGCGGCGGCGGGCTGATGAGACCCACGCCGGGTGTGGAGTGCCTCGTCCTTGCGATCCACGGGTAGACCTTGTATCCGGGCAGCTGGCCGCCCTCGCCCGGCTTGGCGCCCTGAGCCACCTTGATCTGGATGTCGTCGGCGTTGACGAGGTAGTGGCTGGTGACGCCGAAGCGTCCGGAGGCCACCTGCTTCACCGCGCTGCGGCGCAGGTCGCCGTTCGGGTCGGGGAGGAAGCGATCCGCGTCCTCACCGCCCTCGCCGCTGTTGGACTTGCCGCCGATGCGGTTCATGGCGATCGCGAGCGTCTCGTGGGCTTCCTTGCTGATCGAGCCGTAGCTCATCGCGCCCGTGGCGAAGCGCTTCACGATCGACTCGATCGACTCGACCTCATCGATGGAGATCGGGGCACGGCCAGCGTTCTCCGGGGCGAACTCGAAGAGTCCGCGCAGCGTGCCGCCGGCGCGGTTCGCCTCCTCGACCTTCGCGCTGTACTCCTGAAAGACCTCGTAGCGCCGCTGCCTGGTGGCGTGCTGCAGCAGGAAGACCGTCTCCGGGTTGAAGAGGTGCAGTTCGCCCTCGCGACGCCACTGGTACTCGCCGCCGACCTCCAGGCGACGGTGCGCTTTCGCGGTGGGGACGAGCGGGAACGCCTGGGCGTGCCGCGCCGCCGCCTCCTCGGCGAGGATGTCGAGGCCGACACCTCCGAGGCGCGAGACGGTGCCGCCGAAGTAATCGTCGAGGACGTCCTGAGCGATGCCGAGCGCCTCGAAGACCTGCGCGCCGGTGTAGGAGTTGATCGTGCTGATGCCCATCTTGGACATCACCTTCAGCACGCCCTTGCTCAGCGCCTTGACGTAGTTGGAGACGGCCTTCTTCGAGTCGACGCCGACGATGGCGCCGCGCTCGATGAGGTCGCCGATGGTCTCGAAGGCGAGGTAGGGGTTCACCGCCGCCGCGCCGTAGCCGATGAGCAACGCGACCTGGTGCACCTCGCGCGCCTCACCGGTCTCGACGACGAGGCCGACCTGCGTCCGCTTGCCGGTCTGGATGAGGTGCTGGTGGACCGCGGAGGTGAGCAGCAACGACGGGATCGGTGCATTGTCGGCGTCGCAGTCGCGGTCCGACAGGATGAGGATGCGCGCGCCCTCTTCGACGGCCTGGCTGCACTCCGCCCGGACCCTTTCGATGGCGGCCTTCAGTGCCTCCCCCCCGCCGAGGACGCGGTAGCGGCCGTCGATGAGGCGACACTGGAAGCCGGGCTGGGTGCCGTCGGCGTTGACGTGCCAGATCTTGGCGAGCTCGTCGTTGGCCAGGACGGGGCGCGGCAACACGATCTGGCGACAGGACTCGGCCGAGGGCTCCAGCAGGTTGTGCTCAGGGCCGAGGGCGCCGGCGATCGAGGTCACCATCTCTTCGCGGATCGCGTCCAGCGGCGGATTGGTGACCTGCGCGAAGAGCTGGCTGAAGTAGTCGAAGAGCATCCGCGGCCGGTCGGAGAGGACGGCCGGCGGCGTGTCGGTGCCCATCGAACCGAGCGGCTCACCACCGGTGGTGGCCATCGGCGTGATGAGGACGCGCAGTTCCTCCTCCGTGTAGCCGAAGATCTGCTGGCGACGCGTCACCGACTCGTGGCTGTGCACGACGTGCTCGCGCTCGGGCAGGTCCTCGAGCTTCACGAGACCTGCCGCGAGCCAGTCGCCGTAGGGCTGCGCGGCGGCGAGTTCGGCCTTCACGTCCTCGTCGGAGCGGATCTCGCCACGGACCGTGTCGACGAGGAACATCCTGCCGGGCTGCAGGCGCCCCTTCGCCACCACCGTGGCGGGGTCGAGATCAAGGACTCCAGACTCACTGCCGAGGACGACGAGTCCGTCGGCGGTCTGCCACCAGCGACCCGGACGCAGGCCGTTGCGGTCAAGAACCGCGCCGATGACGGAACCGTCGGTGAAGCTGACGCAGGCCGGACCGTCCCACGCCTCCATCAACGCGGCGTGGAAGGCATAGAAGTCGCGCCGCGCCGGGTCCATGTCGGCGTTGTTCTCCCACGCCTCCGGAATCATCATCAGCACGGCGTGCGGCAGACTGCGTCCGCCGAGGTGAAGCAGTTCGAGCACCTCGTCGAAGCTCGCAGAATCGCTGAGTTCCGGGGAGATGATCGGGAACAGGCGGGAGAGGTCGCCGCTCTGCTTCTCGCCCTTGCCGGGCTTACGTCCGAGCAGCTCGGACTGGAGCAGCGCCTCGCGCGTGCGCATCCAGTTGCGATTGCCCTTGACGGTGTTGATCTCGCCGTTGTGCGCGATGTAGCGATACGGATGTGCCAGCGGCCAGCTCGGAAAGGTGTTCGTCGAGAAACGGCTGTGCACCAGGCCGATGGCACTGACGTAGCGCTCGTCACGCAGGTCCGGGTAGAAGGCGCCGAGCTGGTCGGTGGTGAGCATGCCCTTGTAGACGAGCGTGCGACACGACAGAGACGGAACGTACAGCTCGAAGCCGGCATCGCGGGCGCGGCGCTCGGCGACCTTGCGGACGGCGAAGGCGATGCGGTCCAGCGCGAGGCCGGTCTCGTCGCCCTTGCTCGAGAGGAAGAGCTGACGGAAGTACGGCATGACACTGCGAGCGGTGGGGCCGAGGCCGGCAGGGTTGGTCGGGACGTCGCGCCAGCCGAGGACCTTCATGCCCTCGTCCTTGGCGGTCTCCTCAACGATCTCGATGACCTTGCGCCGCGCCGCCTCGTCCTGCGGCAGGAATGCGGTGCCGACGGCGTAGGAGCCGGCGGCGGGGAGTTTCACACCCGAGACGGCTCGCAGGAACGCGTCCGGGACCTGCGTGGTGATGCCGGCACCGTCGCCGGAGTTCGCCTCAGCGCCTGCGGCACCGCGGTGGTCGAGGTTGTGCAAGGCGGTGACCGCCTGCTCGACGATGGCGTGAGTAGCTCGTCCGTGCAGGTCGGCGACGAAGGAGACACCACAGGCGTCGTGCTCGAACCGCGGGTCGTAGAGACCCTGCGCGGTCGGGACGGCGGAGAACGGCACGCTCACTCACGGGCTCCAATAGCTCGATCGACTGTCAAAACCCGGGACGTCGTCGGCCCGTACCTATTCACGAGTGGTTCCGCTAAGGAACCCTGCACACATTACAGGGATGTTTCCGCCCACAGGAACTGGGTTATGAGCTTGCCCTCAACCTGGTTCCTGAGTAGCGCGGAGCGCGTGTCTCAGGCGCGCAAAAGCTCCGCCGCGATCTCGGGGCGCGCAGAGGCAGGAACCAGCCCGCCGCTGCGCGTCGTGACGTAGAAGGCGTCCACCACGCTGCCCGCGACGGACTCGACCCGCGCTCCGCGCACGTCCAGCTGGGCGCGCTCCAGCGCCGCCGTGACCCGGCAGAGGAGTCCGAGCGAGTCGCGCGCGCGATATTCCAGGACGGTGGCGTCGGTGGCCTCGTCGTCGAACCAGTGGACAGTGGGGGGCGGGATCTCGGCGGGCGCCGGTCTGGCGTAGGTCCGCTCCTTCTCGCGCAGCCGCTCGGCGAGGCCCGTGTCGCCGTCGAGGACACGGATCAGCTCCTCGCGCAGGCGGGCGGGGTCAGGCATGCGTCCGAAACGCGGCGCCACCACGAAGTGGTTCACCGCCATCCCCTGGTAAGTGCGGATCGAGGCCGTGCGCACATCGAGAAGGTTGAGGGCGAGGACCCCGGCGGTGCGGTACAGCGCCCCGATGCGGTCGGGGACGGCGACGGTGAGGTCGTCCTTGCCGACCAGGACGGCAACCTTGCCGTCCTCTGCCAGTGCCCGACGCCGTTCGTCGAGCGGGTGGTCGGTGGGTGGCTTCGCCCCGCGCTGCACCACCCGAACGCGGCGTACGAGCTCAGCGATGAGCGAGGCCTTCCAGTCACTCCATGCCGCGGGTCCGGTGGCCGCAGCGTCGGCGATGCTCAGTGCGTGCAGCAGCTCGAGCATCGTCGGGTCGTCACCGACCGCGTCGAGGACGATCCGCAGTGTCGCCGGGTCGTCCGGGTCACGGCGGGTGGCGGTGTCCGGCAGCAGCAAATGGTGGCGGGTGAGCGCGCGGATCACCGCGACGTCCTGCTCCGCGAAGCCCATCCGGGTCGCGATCTGCGCGGCGACCGGTGCGCCGGTGACGGAGTGATCACCGGGTAGGCCCTTGCCGATGTCGTGCAGCAAGGCGCCCACCAGCAGCAGGTCAGGACGATCGATGCCGCGGACAAGCCGCGAGGCGACCGCGGCGCATTCGAGCAGATGCCGGTCAACCGTGAAGGTGTGCACAGGGTTGTGTTGGGCCTTGCTACGCACCATCGCCCACTCGGGAATGAGCGGTTCGAGCAGATCGGCCAGGTCGAGGGACTCCAGCACGCTCACCGCTGCGCTGCCGGAGCCGAGTAGGGCCACGAAGTCGTCCCGCGCCTCCTCCGGCCACGGCTGCGGCAGCGCCGCCGCTTCATCCCTCAGGCGGGCGAGCGTGGCAGGAGCGATCGGCATGGCGTTCTCCGCGGCGGCACGGGCGGCACGCAGCACGATCCCGCCGTCGTGTGGCGGCTTGGCATCCAGCGCGAGGACGACCTCACCGTCGTGCGCGACCACGTCCCTGGCCAGGCCGACGCGCTGCACGGAACTCGCCGACGGGCTGGGCTGTCCGCGGCCGAGGAGCCTCCGCGATGCTTGTTGCCCGCCTCCCAGGACTCGGCGGGACGGGACGGGAGACCTTACGCGGCGCCACGCGGCATCGAGGGTGTGCGCGATGAGGCGGGCCGCCGAGTTCACCTGCAACAGGATGCTGTCGCGGTCGGGGCGGCCGTCCGCATCGAGACGGTCGAGGCAGAGGGCGACGCCGTCCTGCTCCTGCAGGCGCAGGACGTCGACGGCGCCACCGGTGATGCGGTGCAGTTCACCGCGGACGTCGAGGAGGTCGGCGTAGGCGCGGCGCACGGCCGGCGGCATGTCGACCAGTTGTGCCATCGCCAGTGCATGAAGCGCCTGGGCGTCGCGGGAGCCGCCGCGGCTCTCCTTGAGGTTCGGTTCAAGGAGATAGGCGCCCTCGCCGAACAGCGCGAGGCGTGCGTCGGAGGCAGCATGCATCTCCTCGACCCGCTCCGGGGCGGAGGCGCGCCATCGGATCAACACCTTCTCGCGAAGCTCTGCCGTGAGGGTCTCGTCGCCGGCGACGTGGCGCAGGTCGAGCATGCCCGCAACGGCCTTGATGTCCTCGTCGGCGACCGAGACCGCCTCGTCCACGGTGCGCACCGAGTGGTCGAGGGCGACTCCGCTGTCCCAGATCGGGTACCAGAGCGCGTCCGCGATGTCGGTGAGACCGCGGACCTTGCCGTTGTGCAGCAGGACGAGGTCGAGATCGGAGTACGGCGCCATCTCCCGGCGGCCGTAGCCGCCTACGGCAGCCAGTGCCAGCCCCTGGACAGGGGGCAGAGCGCCTTGCAGCCACTCGTCATAGGCGTCGCTCAGAGCGCGACGTAGCTCCAGACAGCGAAGTCCGGGACGGCGTAGTACGCCGTCCCGGACCCCTGCTAATGCTGAATTCATCGGTTCGGTTCGCAAGCGAACCTCACTGCCTCAGATTGCGTCGGCATCCTTCTCGCCGGTGCGCACTCGGACCAGGGACTCGACTGGACTGACCCAGACCTTGCCGTCACCGATCTTGCCCGTGCGGGCCGCCTCGACGATCGCATCGACGATCTTCGTGACGTCCGCGTCGGCGACGAGGATCTCGAGCTTCACCTTCGGCACGAGGTCGACGACGTACTCAGCGCCGCGGTAGACCTCGGTGTGGCCCTTCTGCCGACCGAAGCCCTGGACCTCACTGATCGTGAGGCCCTGGACGCCGAGCACCTCCAGGGCCGACTTCACGTCATCGAGCTTGAACGGCTTGATGACTGCGGTTACGAGCTTGGCCATGCTTAGACCCCTTCCGTGACGAGGTGCGACGAGAGCGACGAGCCCAGCTCGTACGCGGTCTCACCGTGCTCGTTGATGTCGATGCCCTCGACCTCGGCCTCAGGCTTCACACGCCAACCGATCGTGTACTTGATGATGAGACCCAGGATCGCGGTGATGACACCCGACCAGACCAGCGTAAACAGCACGCCGGCAGCCTGGTGACCGAGGAGCGTGGCGTTGCCGCCGTAGAAGATGCCGTCTCCACCCGCCGGGAAGAAGTTGTCCAGGCCCTGCGGCGAATGCTTCGCCGTGCCGACGAATCCGATGAGCAGAGCGCCCAGGATTCCACCGACGAGGTGGACGCCCACCACGTCGAGAGAGTCGTCGTAGCCGAACTTGTACTTCAATCCGACGGCAAGAGAGCAGACGATGCCAGCCACGCCGCCGACCACGATCGAGCCTACGAAGTTCACCGCGCCACAGGACGGGGTGATCGCAACGAGACCCGCGACGATGCCGGAGGCCGCGCCGAGCGAGGTGAACTTGCCGTGCACGATGCGCTCGGTGATGAGCCAGAGGATGCAGGCGGTCGCGGTGGCGACGGTCGTGGTCATGAACGTCCACGGCATCTCCTTCGCGTACTGGCCGTTGAGCCAGCTGGCGTTGGAGCCGTCATCCGTAGCGACACCGGTGACGACCGAGCCGACGTTGAAGCCGTACCAGCCGAACCAGAGCAGGCCGGCACCGATCATCGTGAGCGTCACGTTGTGCGGCTTCATCGGGTCCTTCTTGAACCCGATGCGTTTGCCCGTGATTATCGCCAGCACGAGGCCTGCGATACCCGCGTTGATATGGACGACCGTTCCACCGGCGTAGTCGAGGTTCGGGAACTTGGTGTAGAACCAGCCACCACCCCAGACGTTGTGCGCGATCGGGAAGTAGACCAGGGTCACCCAGAAGACGACGAAGATCGCCCAGGACGCGATCTTGATGCGGTCAGCGATCGCACCACTGATCAGCGCCGCGGTGATCGCCGCGAACGTCATCTGGAACAGCACGAAGACGTACTGGTCAGCCGACTCGAGGTGCAGACCGAAAAGGTTGAACGGGTTCGCGATGAGCTTGCCGTTTCCTGCACCCGGGTTTGTCCCGAACCAACCACCCTCAGACCATCCCCACAACGGGAAGATGATGGCGACGATCGCGAAGGCCACGAACGACATCATCATCATGTTGAGGGTGGACTTCGACCGCGTCATGCCGCCGTAGAAGAGCGCGAGGGCGGGGACCGTCATCATCAAGACAAGGGCTGTCGCCACGAGCATAAAGGCGATGTAGCCGTCCAATGGAGCCTCCATCATCTGGTTCGTGGGAGGCGAGACGTCCCCCACCGAGTTGTAAGAGAGGGGTGTCTCCTCTCTTCAGGCAGCACTTTGTTCTGACGAGGTTTCGACAAATCACCGACACGCGTTTCGTGCGTGTAACCAAATCATCTGTGCTCTGAGCGTTATCTCCGGCATTTCGGGGCGATTTGCGGACGTGTCGTAGGTTTCCGACATGACGAGGTCGCTGACGCGCGAAGAAGCTGTCGAACGCGCGGGAACTGTAAGCGCAACCAGTTACGACATTGCCCTTGATCTGCGCGGTGCCGCCACTGAGGCCGAGTTCGTTTCCGTCACGACGCTGCGCTTCGACGCAACGCCGGGGGCGTCCTGCTTCGTCGAGGTGCAGTCCGCCCGGCTGCACTCAGCCGTCCTCAACGGAACGCCGCTCGACATCGCGACGGCCTACGACGCCGGGGCCGGGCGGTTGCAGCTCGCCGAACTCGACGCGCAGAACGAACTCGTGATCGACGCGGTGATGGCGTACTCACACGACGGCGAGGGCCTGCACCGCCACGTCGATCCTGCGGACGGCAACACCTACCTGTACGCCACCTCGGCCCTCACCTGCGCGCCGCGATGGTTCGCCTGCTTCGATCAGCCCGACCTCAAGGCGCGGATCACCCTGGATGTCACCACACCGGCGGAGTGGAGCGTGATCGGCAACGGGCCGGGGACGCAGATCGAGCCGGGGCGGTGGATCTTCGCCGAGACTCCCCCGATGCCGAGCTACGTCGCCACCGTCTGCGCCGGGCCGTGGCACTCGGTTCGGGCCGAGCATCATGGGGGTCCCCCCGGCAACGAAGGCGTAGCCGCCGCGGGCGGAATCGTCCTCGGTATCCATGCCCGGGCCTCGCTCGCCGCCGCCCTCGACCGCGACGGCGAGGACCTGCTGCAGTTCACCGCCGACTGTATGGACGAGTTCCACCGCCTCTTCGGCGTCCACTATCCGTGGGGCGAGTATCACCAGGTGTTCTGCCCCGACTTCAACTGGGGCGCGATGGAGAACGTCGGCTGCGTCACCATCCGCGATCAGTACATGTTCCGTGGCAGGGCCACCACCGCCGAACTGGCCGGGCGCGCCTCGACCATCGCGCATGAGATGGCGCACATGTGGTTCGGCAACCTCGTCACGTTCCGATGGTGGGAGGACATGTGGCTCAACGAGGCCTTCGCGGAATACCTCGGCTACCGGGTCACCGACGCGGTCTCGGACGCCTACGCACCGTGGATCGACTTCGGCATCGTGCGCAAGGCGTGGGGCTACAACGCCGACCGCCGTCCCTCGACCCACCCGATCGCCGGCGTCGAGATCAAGGACGCGGGAGCCGCGGAGAACGCCTTCGACGGCATCTCCTACGCCAAGGGGGCGTCGGTGGTACGGCAGGTGGCGACCTACCTCGGCGAGGACGTCTTCCTCACCGGACTGCGTGCCTACTTCCACGCACATGAGTACGGCAACGCCACCTTCGCCGACCTGATCGCCGCTTGGACCGAGGCCGGCGCCGTCGACCTCGATACGTGGGCCGAGCAGTGGCTACGCACCTCCGGGGTGGACACCCTGGCGGTCGAGCGGGGCAAGGACGGGGCCGCCCTGCTCCGCACGGTTCCCTCCGGAGACAGGGCGGGACGGCCGCATGCCCTCACCGTCACCTCCTTCGACGCGAAGGGACGGGAGTTGCGCCGGACCCCGCTCTACGTCAAGCAGGAGCGGACGCCGCTGCAGCCGCTGCCCGCACAAGCCGCGCTCGTCCTGCCGGATGCCCTCGATCAGACGTGGGCGAAGGTGTCGCTGCCCGACACCGAGTGGCGCAGTCTGCCGTCCTTCGTCTCGGCATTGCCGACCGCGTCGCGAGTGAGCGTGGCGAACGCGCTGCGCCTCGCCGTGGCGGATGCGGAGCTGAATCCCACGATCGCCGTCGCAGTGGTCGCCGCGCTGCTCAGCACCGAGACGGACGAGTCGATGATCACCTCACTGTCGAAGTGGGGTACCGAGACCCTCTGCGCCTCCTACCTCTCGCCGGGGGCGAACCGCGACGCGTCGCTGGCGTTGCTCGCTCAGGCTGCGACGGTGCTGCTGCGTTCGGCGGAGCCGGGCTCGGGGCGGCAGCTCACGGCGGCGCGGGCGTTCGTGGCAAGCACGCCGGAGAACGAGACCCTGCGCGCCTGGCTCGGCGGCGAGGTGCCTCACGGCGTGGAACTCGACGCCGATCTGCGTTGGGCGGTCCTCGCCAAGCTCGTCTCGCGCGGGGTCGCCGGAGAGGCCGAGATCGCGGACGAGGCCGCGCGCGACGTCAGCGCCACCGGCGCGGTCAACGCCGTCCGGCTGCGCGCACTGCAGCCCGACGAGGCGGCGAAGGCCGCCGCGTGGACGATGCTGATGCAGGACGAGGACGCGTCGAACTACGCGCTCTACGCGGCTGCTGAAGGCTTCTGGCATCCCGCACAGACCGAGCTGACAGCGGCCTACGTTCCGCGTTTCTTCGGCGAGATCTCCGCCACCGCGAGCTTCCGCTCGGGATGGGTGCTGAGCCGCCTCGCGCTGCTGGCCTATCCGTGGACGGCGGTGGACTCCTCAACGGTCAAGCTGACGGAACGGCTGCTGAGACGAAAGCTGCCCGAGACGCTGCGCCGATCACTCGTCGACGCCGGTGACGACCTCAAGCGCGCGCTCACCAGCCGCCTGCGCTTCAGCTAGCCCGCAGAGGACTCAGTCAGCGAGCAGCGCGTCCACGAAGGTTGTGGGGTCGAAGAGGGCGAGGTCATCGGCACCCTCACCGAGACCCACGAGCTTCACCGGCACGCCGAGCTCGCGTTGTACCGCGATGACGATGCCGCCCTTGGCCGTGCCGTCGAGCTTGGTGAGGACGATGCCGGTGACGTCGACGACCTCGGTGAAGACGCGCGCCTGGATGAGTCCGTTCTGGCCGGTGGTTGCGTCGAGGACGAGCAGCGTCTCGTCCACCGGACCCTGCTTCTCGATGACGCGCTTCACCTTGCCGAGTTCGTCCATCAGGCCGACCTTGGTGTGCAGCCGCCCCGCAGTGTCGATGAGGACGGTGTCGACGCCGCCCTCAGTGCCGACCCTCACCGCATCGAAGGCGACGGAGGCCGGGTCTCCCCCCTCGGGGCCGCGGACGGTACGGGCGCCGACGCGCTCACCCCAGGTGGCGAGCTGGTCCGCGGCCGCGGCGCGGAACGTGTCAGCCGCGCCGAGCAGCACGCTGCGTCCGTCGGCGACGATGACCCGGGCGAGTTTGCCGCAGGTGGTGGTCTTACCGGTGCCGTTGACACCGACCACCATCACCACCGCAGGACGCCCCTGTGCCTTGGTCGCCAGCGTCCTGTCGAGGTCGGGCCGCAGCGCCGTGATGAGTTCGTTCGCCAGCAGGTGCCGCAGCTCCGACGGGTCGCGCGTGCCGAGCACCTTCGTCTGTTCCTTGAGGTTGTCGATGATCTCGGTGGTGGCGCCCACGCCGACGTCGGCGGTGAGCAGGGCCTCCTCGATCTCCTCCCACGCCGCGTCGTCGAGGTTCTCCCGCGAGAGGACGGTGAGCAGGCCGCGTCCGAGGCCGTTGGAACGTGCCAACCGGGACCGGAGCCGCTGCATCCGCCCAGCGGTCGGCTCCGGGGTTTCGACAAGCGATCCGCGAGTAGACGGCGGCAGCGTCGGGGCGAAGGGCTCAACCATCGGAGGGAGTTCGACGGTGCTGGAGATGCTGCGCGTCGCCGAGTCGCGCGGCTCCTCGGCGTCCTCACCGACGCGGGCTTCCGGTGGTGCAGGTGCGGCCGGAGGTCGCGTCTCGAGATCACGACGTCCGCGCGTCCTCGAGACGTAGAAGGTCAGCGCAAACCCAAGAGCGAGCAGACCGAAGACGATCGCGACCCAGAGCCAGATCGACGAACTTTCGGTCACGAGGAGGCGGCGCTGTCAGTCGGAGTCTCGCTGGACGAGGACGAGCCGGGTGCTGACGCCGAACCGGACGAACCGGTCGTGTCGTAGCGGTTGATCAGCTTGCCGCCTTGTGACCACTGCTGCCACGGGACGTTCCAGTCGCCGTAGCCGTCCCACGACGGCATCTTTCCGCCGTCGGTGTTCTTGTACTCGACTACGTCACCGACCTGGCTGAAGTTGTAGAACCACTTGGCGTCCGCGGTAGTCAGGTTGGTGCAGCCGTTGGAGGTCGAGAGCTGCCCGATATGGGAGTTCCACGGTGCGGCGTGGATGTACTCACCGGAATTGGTGACGCGCACCGACCAGTTCACGATCTCGTCGTAGCCGTCGCCGACCATTCGCACCGCGCCGCTCGGCCGTAACTTCTCGGGATCGGTCGCCGGGTCAAGCGCCTCACCCTTCTGCATCACCACCTTGACTCCGTTGTACGTCGGTGTCTGCGCGGCGCCGAGGGAGACCTCGATGGTCTTCACCTGCTTGCCATTCTTGGTGACGACCATCGTCTTGGAGCCAGCGTCGACGTAGGAGATGTTCGCATCGCCCGTGCCGATCGAGATCGAGCTGAGCTTGCCGTCGTAGACCAGGCAGTCGCCGGCACTCTTATTCGCGAGGTCCAGGTTCACCTCGATGTCGGCGTGCGCGGGCCAGTAGTTGGCGTTACGCAGCCGGTAGTGCGCCTCGAAGGTGTTCGTCTTCTTCTCATCGCTGTTCGGCTGGGACCAGTTCCACGCACCGTCGGCGGGCTGGCCGTCCACGGTCACGGTCACGCCCTTGTTGAACTCGATGGTGTTAGCGGGGTGGGGCGTGGCGTAGATGATGATCGGCATCCCCACGCCCCAGGTCGTGCCGTCGTTCTCAAGCGAGGAGAGGTGCACCTTCGTGGTCTTGGCGCAGGTCGGTGCGGACGAGGTAGAGACGCCCGTGCTGGCGCTGGTCGCGGGCGGCGGCACAGACTGCGTCACCGTCTGAGTGACCACGCCTCCCCCGCCCGTGGTGGTGGATCCGGTCGAGCAGGCCGAGAGGGTCACGGCCGCGGCGGCAACGATGAGGGCAGCGCCGAACCAGCGCGAACGAGGATTCACATCGACCACGGTACCGACTGGATGCGTGGTTTCGAGATGCCCCTCCGGGGCGTCTCAATCACTGTATGAATGCTCAACCGCCGTCAGGAGCTCAGGGCCTTCAGTGGCAGCTTGCTGGACGTCCACTGCTGCCAGGTGAGGTTCCAGTCGCCGTAGCCGTCCCAGTACGGCATCTTCGTGGTGTTCGGCACGTTGGCGTAGGTCACCACGTCCCCGACCTGGCTGAACTTGTAGAACCACTCGCCGTCGGCGGGCTTGAGGTTGGTGCAGCCATGGGAGGTGCTCCGCGTGCCGATGTTGGTGTTCCAGCCGGCCGCGTGCACGTATTCGCCCGAGAGCGTGATCCGCACCGACCACGGCACCGGGTCGTTCGTGTAGCCCGGTCCGTTCATCATCACCGTGCCGTCGGTGCGCAGCTTGCCGGGGTTCTTCGGATCGGCCTCGCCCTTCTGCATGACGACCTTCGTGCCGTTGAAGGTGGGGTTCTGCGCATCGCCGAGCGAAACCGGGATCGTCGTCTCTCCGGCCGGCGCCACCTGCTTGCCGTCGCTGGTCACCGTCATCCGCAGCGTGGCCGAATCGACACTGGAGATGTGTTGCGCGCCGATCTTGAAGTCGACGGAGGTGAGGGCATCGGCGAAGACCAGACCGGGACCCGCGGAGAGGCCCCCGATCGGAAGGTCGACATGGATCTCGGAGTGCGCGGGCCAGTACTGGCGCTGGCGGTAATGCGCCTCGATGGTGTGCGACTTCACCTCGTCATCGGTGGGCTGCTCCCAGTACCAGGCGCCACCGGCGTCCTGGCCGTCCACCGTGACGCTCACCGCCTTCTCGAAGGCCGTGGCATCGGTGGGGGCCGGGGTGAAGCGCAGGATGATTGGCATGCCGACGCCGTAAGTCGCGTCGTCCGGCTCAACCGAGGTGACGTGCACCGTCTGCGCCGGCGCAGAAGTAGACGGTGCCGGCGAGGACGAGCCGGGCGCAGAGGCTGACGTCGTCGGCGGGTCGCCCGAGGTCTGCGGCGAACTCGGTGAGGACGAGGTACTCGGTGGCGTGCTCACCGAACCTGTCGTGCACGCGGCGAGAAAGCCGCAGGCCAGCAACGCAACGACTACGAGCGCGCAGCCAGAAGGCCGTCCGGTCCGGGTCACGCTGAAACGCTATCGGTTTCCCTTAAGCGCTGACTGATGACCTGGGTCACGCCGTCGCCTCGCATGGTGACGCCGTAGAGCGCATCGGCGATCTCCATCGTCCGCTTCTGGTGGGTGATGATGATGATCTGGCTGGACGAGCGCAGCTGCCCCACAAGATCGAGCAGGCGCCCGAGGTTGGTGTCGTCCAGGGCCGCCTCGATCTCGTCCATCACGTAGAACGGGCTGGGGCGGGCACGGAAGATCGCGACCAGCATCGCCACCGCGACCAGCGAGCGCTCGCCGCCGGAGAGCAGCGAGAGGCGCTTCACCTTCTTGCCCGGAGGGCGCGCCTCGACGTCGATACCGGTGAGGAGCATATCGTCGGGCTCGGTGAGGACGAGGCGTCCTTCACCGCCGGGGAACAGCGTGGCGAAGACGACCTCGAACTCACGCGCCACGTCGTTGTACGCGGCGGTGAAGACCTCGAGGATGCGGTCGTCGACCTCGCGCACGACCTCGAGCAGGTCGCGACGCGTCTTCTTGAGGTCCTCGAGCTGGGTGGAGAGGAACTGGTGGCGCTCCTCGAGCGCGGCGAACTCCTCCAACGCCAGTGGGTTCACCTTGCCGAGCAACGCGAGGTCACGCTCTGCGCGATCGGCACGCTTCTGCTGCGTCGGGCGGTCATACGGTCCGGGCTGTGGAGCCACGACCTGTTCGCCGCGCTCCTTCGCCTGCTCGTACTCGGCCATCTCGACCGCGCTCGGCGGGCAGGGCTGTTCGGGGCCGTACTCGGCGATGAGCGCCTCGACCTCGACGCCATACTCCTCAGCGGCGCGCTGCTCCAGCTGCTCGATGCGCATGTGCTGTTCGGCGCGCAGCATCTCGTCGCGGTGCACCGCATCGGTGAGGCGGGCCTGCTCCTCGGCTAGCTCACGGCTCTGACCGCGCAGGGCGAGAAGTTCACCCTCGCGCACGACCCGCGCCTGCTGCGCGGAGTCTCGCTCGGCCACCGCGGTGGCGATGGAGGCGCCGATACGGGTCAGGCCCTGTTCGGCGGCAACGTGGACGGCAGCGGCGACGATGGCTCCCCTGGCGCGCGCCTCGCGAACCTGGCCCTGCCGCACCCGCGCCGCTCGCTCGACCTCGGCGGCACGACGCAGCTGCTCGGCGCGACCGGCGACCGCGCGTACCCGCTCCTCACCCGTGCGCACTGCGAGACGGGCGTCCAGCTCTGCCTGCCGCGCGCTGGCAAGCTCGCCCGCCACGTCGTCGCGCTGTCCGGTGTCGGGCTCGTCGGGCAGGTTCTCATTCTCCGCGAGGTGCAGCCGCTCTTCGAGCTCGGTGAGGCCGGCGAGGTCATGGTCACGCGCCTGCTCCGCCTCGACCCTGGACTTCTCCAGTCGCTCGGCCTCGGCGGCGGCCGATCGAGCGGCCTGCCCCAGCTGCGCCAACTGCTCGGCCACGGCCGCGAGGCGGGCATCGGACTCGTGCAGTGCCACCAGCGCAGTCTCGACCTCTACCTGAAGTTCAGCCGCCCTGGCCTGCGATTCGGTGAGCTGCGCGTGCAGCCGATCGTGGCGGATCGCCGCCTCGTCCGCTTTCGTCCTCGCCTCGTCGACGGCTGCCTGGATCTCGATGACGCTCTGCGTGTTGTGCGAACCGCCGACCGCCCACTGCGTACCGATCATGTCGCCGTCGGCGGTGACGGCGCGGACGTCCGGATGCGCGAAGACGAGCTGCCGCGCCGCGTCGATGTCGGCGACGAGCGCGACCGTGCTGAGTGCCGCCGCGACGGCGCCACGGAGTTCGCCCGGCGCCCGGACCACGTCGAGTGCCCAGACGGCACCATGCGGCAGCGACGGCCAGCCGGAACGCTCCGGTTCGAGTGCGGCCCCGCCGATGAGGACGCCGGCCCGTCCCGCGTCCTGGGTCTTGAGCAGTTCGATGGCAGCCGTGGCGTCCGCGATGGCGGAGACCGCGACGGCGTCGCCGACGGCACCGAGGGCTGCCGCGACTGCGGCCTCGTGTCCCGGTTCGACGCTGAGCAACGAGGCAACGGAGCCGAGGACGCCGGGCAGTTGGGACCCCGCGGCGAGTAGCGCGCCAACACCGTCCTTGCGGGTGAGGCCCAGCGCGAGGGCCTCGGCACGCGCCGACCAGGTGGAGCGGTCGCGCTCGGCTTCGCGCTCGGCCGCGGTGAGCTCGGCAACTCGGGCGGCGACAGAGTCGTAGGCGGCGACAGCGGCCTCATGCCGCTCATCGAGCCCGAACTCGCCTTCGTCCAGGACGCCGACCTCGTCCTGCACGCGGTGCAATTCGGTCTCGGAGGCCGATGCGCGGGCGCGGGCGTCGGCGCTGGCGGCAGTAAGACGCGCAATCTCCTCGGCGCCCGCCGCCGAGCGGGTCCGCAGCGCATTCACCTGGCCGACGAGCTTGGCGAGTCCCTCGCGTCGGTCGGCGACGGCCCGGGCTGCGGCCACCAGCGCACGCTCGGCCTCCGCGAGACGCCGCTCCAGCTCCTGGCGCCCTTCGACTGCCTCGGTGAGTGCGGCCTTCGCCGTGCTGAGCTCGGCCTGCAGTCCCTGCTCCTGCTCACGGGCCTGTGCCGCCTCGGCCTCAAGTTCCTCGGGCTCGGGGCCGGTGCGTTCCGCCTCGGGCTCGGCGGCGAGGTGCTTGGCGCGCTCGGCGGCCAGCAGTGCGGTGCCGCGGAAGCGCTCCTCGAGCGCCGAGAGCCTGTACCAAGTTTCCTGAGTGCGGGCGACGGTCGGCGCGTCCGCCGACATCGCCTGCTCAAGCTCGGCCTCACGGGCGCGCGCCTGATCGAGGGCCGCCTCCACCTGTTCGCGCCGGATGCGGATCGCATTTTCGTCGGCGACGTCCTTGTCGAGTTCGGAACGCAGAGTGGTGAGGTCGTCGGCGAGCAGGCGCAGCCGTGAGTCGCGCTGCTCGGCCTGCACACCGGCGGCGCGGCGCGCGATCTCCGCCTGGCGGCCTAGCGGTTTGAGCTGACGCCGCAGTTCGTTGGTGAGGTCGGTGACGCGGGTCAGGTTGGCCTGCATGGCGTCGAGTTTGCGCAGCGCCTTCTCTTTGCGCTTGCGGTGCTTGAGGACGCCCGCAGCCTCTTCGATGAAACCGCGGCGGTCCTCGGGGCGCGCTTCGAGGACGGCGCTGACCTGCCCCTGCCCGACGATGACGTGCATCTCGCGGCCGATGCCGGAGTCGGAGAGCAGCTCCTGGACGTCGAGCAGACGAACCTGCTCGCCGTTGATCTCGTACTCGCTGCTGCCCTCGCGAAACATGCGGCGCGTGATCGAGACCTCGGTGAAGTCGATCGGCAGGGCACCGTCCGTGTTGTCGATGGTGAGGGTGACCTCGGCACGCCCGAGCGGAGGACGCCCCGCGGAGCCGGAGAAGATGACGTCCTCCATCTTCCCGCCGCGCAGGGCCTTGGCGCCCTGTTCGCCGAGTACCCAGGCGATGGCGTCGACGACGTTGGACTTACCGGAGCCGTTCGGTCCGACGACGGCCGTGATGCCGGGCTCGAAGCGCAGCGTAGTCGCGGAGGCGAAGGACTTGAAGCCCCGCAGCGTCAGCGACTTGAGAAACATAGTGCGAGAAACCTACCTGAGCATCAGGGAGGCGGTGAGCACTATGCGAGGACGGAGCCCTCTTCGGTGATGCGGTGGAGTTCGATATCCATCTCGGTGTGATCGGCGCGCAGTTCGGCGAGCTCGGCCTCGAGCTCGCGGACGCGGGCGCGCAGACGCGCAACCTCGGTGACCAGGATCTGCTGGTTCGGGTTGGTGGCGTATCCCAGGAGGGCGCGGGCCATGGCTGTTCCCTTTGTGGCGGGTGAAGTCTTCGGGTGCCGACGGGTTGATCCGTCAAGTCACTTCATGGTGACACCGCCGTAACAATCGGTCAACACGGGGCGCATGAAAGAATGCTCGGCGTGTCGGGGTTCTCAGGTGTGTTGCCAGAGCGAATGCTCAAATGGCGCCGGCCCCTCTGGTGGCAGGAGCTGCTGCTCATAGCCATCGGCTATGCCGTCTACACCGAGACCCGAAACCACCTCCACGGCCAGGAGGACGTGGCGCTCGACCACGGCTACGACATCCAGCACTGGCAGGACGTCCTGCACCTGAATTTCGAGCGATCGCTGAACACCTTCGTCGCCCGCAATGAGTGGCTGGCCCAGGCGATGGATTACTTCTACGCGACGATGCACTTCATCGTCACGATCTGGGTGTTGGTGTGGCTGTTCCGCAAGCGCCCGCACCTGTACCGCGGCGCGCGGACCGTCCTCATCTCCACCACCCTCATCGGGCTGGCGGTCTTCTACCTCTATCCGCTCGCGCCCCCGCGACTGCTCCCGAACTCGGGCTACGTCGACACGCTGAGCCTCTTTCACACCTGGGGCTCGCTTGCGGATCCGAAGGTCGCCGAACACTCCAACCAATTCGCGGCGATGCCCAGCCTGCATACCGCGTGGGCGCTGTGGGCCGCCCTCTCCGTCTTCTTCTGCGCCAGGCATCTCTGGATCAGACTCGTCGCGCTGCTCCACCCGGTGATCACGGTCATCGTGATCATGAGCACCGCAAACCATTACATCTTCGATGCCGTCGGCGGTGTCGGGGTGCTCGCGCTCGGCTTCGCCGTGCAGCGACTCTTCAGTGGCCACGGTGCCTATGCGCCACCCCTCGGCTCCCCCGGGCTCACCGCCGAGGGAGAGGCTCTGGAGGCCCACGTCGTCGTCTAGCTCAACGGGCCGTAGAAGACCTCTTCGACCACACGGCGCGCGCGGCGGGCAATGCGGCGGTAGTCGTCGATCACCTGCCCGGGGTCGAATCCAGGCTGGTAGCCCATCGCTCGTCCGATCGCGGTGAGGGCACGGCCCTGATGCGGCAGCTGGTCCTCAGCACGGTCGCGCACCAGCATCAACGCGTTGCGCACCACGGTCGCCTCGCGCCACGACGACGCCAGCGTCTCCGCCTGCTCGCGGGTGAGCAGCCCCTCCTTCGCCGCCGCCCAGAGGGCATCGAGCGTGCGCGTGGTGCGCAGGGCCGGGATCGCATGCGCGTGTTCGAGCTGGATGAGCTGGATCGTCCATTCGATGTCGGCGAGGCCACCCCGACCGAGCTTGGTGTGCGTCGCCGGGTCGGCACCCCGCGGCAGTCGCTCGCTGTCAACGCGCGCCTTCACCCGGCGGATGTCGAGCAGGTCGGCCTGGCTGATACCTCCGGCGGGATAGCGCACCGAGTCGATGAGTTCGGTGAAGGCGGCGCCGAGCTCGGCATCCCCCGCGCAGAAGCGCGCACGCAGCAGCGCCTGCGCCTCCCACGGTGATGACCACCGCGCGTAGTACTGCGCGTAGCTGGCCAACGTCCTCACCAACGGGCCGTTACGTCCCTCAGGACGGAGGTCGGCATCGATGTTCAACGGAGGATCGGCAGAGGACGGTGATGCGAGCAGCGCACGCAGCGTCTCCGCGACCGCGTGGGCGAGCTGCGCCGCCCGATGCTCCTGCTCCGGCACCTGCTCACCCACAGCGTCACCGTCGGCGGTGCCGGGAAGGTCATAGACGAACATCAGATCGGCGTCGGAGCCGTAGCCGACCTCCGAGCCGCCCAGACGGCCCATCGCGATGATGGCGAAGCGGATCGGCAACGTCTCGAGGTCGTGCTCCCTGGCGACGGCGTTCTCGGCGATGGCGAGGACGGCGGCCAGCGTTGCCTCGGTGTTCGCGCTGATCGCCTCGCAGATCTCAGTCACGTCCAGCTGGCCGAGCAGATCGGCGAAGGCGGTGCGGAGCAGCTCGCCACGACGCAGGCCGCGCACTGCGGCGACTGCCTCGGCCGGGTCGTCGTGCCGCGAGGCCGACTCCAGCATCGCGGCGAGGATCTCGCCGGGCTTGCGCGGAGTCAGCTCGTCTCCTCCGGCCGCTACGCCCCTTCTGCCGGGGGCACCCCCACTGTCAGCGAGCATCCGCAGCCCCTCGGGCATGCGCAGCAGCAGTCGCGAGATGTAGCGGCTGCTGCCCAGTAGGTAGGCGAATCGCGATGCCGCCGCACCGCCATCGCGCAGCAGGCGCAGATACCAGGGTGTCTCCCCCAGCTGGTCGGATACCTGGCGATAGGCGAGCAGGCCGCGGTCGGGGTCGGGTGACTCCGCGAACGAGTTCAGCATCGCGGGAAGCAGCGTGCGTTGCAGCTGAGCGCGACGCGACAACCCGGTGGTGAGTGCCTCGATGTGGCGCAGCGCGGCGTCGGGATCGGCGAAGCCGAGCGCAGCGAGGCGGCGACCCGCCTCCCCCGGGGTGAGGCGCAGCTGCGCGGAGGGCACCCTCGCCACCGCCTCGAGAAGCGGGCGGTAGAAGAGCTTCTCGTGCAGCCTGCGCACCTCGTAGACGTGCAGCGCCCACTCGCTCTCCCAGACGTCGCGCGCCGTTCCGCGGCGGTCCGGGCGGAATCCGAGGGCGCGCGCGAGCCACTCTCGTTCGTCGCCGTCCTCGGGGACGAGGTGAGTTCTGCGCAGCTTGCGCAGCTGCAACCGGTGCTCGGTGACGCGCAAGAACGTGTAGGCGTCGGCGAGGCTCACCGCGTCGTCACGTCCCACGTAGCCGCCGTCACGCAGCGCGGCGAGGCCATCGAGGGTGTTGTTGACGTGCAGCGATTCGTCGCCGCGGCCGTGCACGAGCTGCAGCAGCTGCACGGCGAACTCGACGTCGCGCAGCCCGCCGGGCCCGAGCTTGATCTCGCGCGGCAGAATTGCGGCCGGGATGTTCTCGATGACGCGCCGGCGCATCGCGCGGACGTCCTGCACGAATTCGTCCCGTTCCGCGGCGGTCCAGACGAACGGTGCGACGACGTCCTCGTAGCGGCGCCCCAACTCCATGTCACCGGCGATGGCCCGTGCCTTGAAGAGCGCCTGGAACTCCCAACTGCTCGCCCAGCGCGTGTAGTACGCCTCGTGGCTGGCCAGCGTCCGGACGAGGGCACCGTCCTTGCCTTCTGGACGGAGCGCGGCGTCGACCTCCCACGCGACCGCACGACAGATCCGCATCATTCCGGCGGCGAGCGCGGCGGCGGCGGCGAGTGCGACCTCCCGATCGGGTTCGGTGAGCTCGGTGAGACCTGCCGTCGCGTCCTCGGTCCCGTCCCCGGGCTCGGCGACGAAGACGACATCGACGTCGGAGACGTAGTTCAGCTCGCGGCCGCCGGTCTTGCCCATGGCGATGACCGCAAGGCGGAAGGTGGGGCCCGGCAGCTGTCCCGCGCGGGCAACGGCCAGCGCTGCCTGCAGCGTGTGCCCGGCGAGATCGGCGAGCGCCGCGGTGACGGCGGCGACCTCCCATTCCCCGGAGAGGTCGCGCCCGGCGATGGCGACGAGCTCGTGGCGATACGCCGATCTGAACGTGGTCAGGCTTCGTTCCTGCCCTACTTGCGCCGCCAACCCGCCGGAGCCGGTGACGGGGGCATCGGCACTGGCGCCCACGGCATCGGCAAGGTGGCTTGCCACATGTTCGCCGTGATAGTCGCCGACCAGTGCGCGCCATCCCGAGGGATTCGCGACGAGGTGCTCGGCAAGCGCGACCGAAACCCCGAGCACCGGCAGCAGCCGGCTGCGGAGCTGGCTGCCCAGCTGCAGGGCGAGGCGTAACTCCGGACCCTCAGGCGAGGCGAGCATTTCGGCGAGTGCCGCCAGCGCGGCATCCGGGTCGGCGGTTCGCCCCAACGCGGCGACGAGCGCCGCTGCGCTCTCGTCCGGCGGGGCGTTGCGCGTGATGTCCCACCAGCCCACGCACGGCAATGTCAGTAGTTCGGCGGCGCGCTGCGCGTCGCGGAAGGAGAGACGCGCCAGCCGTGCCGCGACCCGTCCTTCTATCGACGGTGCATTCGGCTCAGACATGTGGATGCTCAGGCATCCGGACGGCGTGTCTGCAACGGGATGACGTTGGACGCGTGGGCGTGCATGGCCTCGGCCGCCAACGCGGCGCGAATCATCGCGGGGTCGGTGAGCGGCTCCGCCATGCTGGTGCGCACCGCTCCGGCAGGGGGCGGCACCGCGGACGGGTCGGCGACGATCTCGGCGAACCCGACTGCGAACGGACGCCAGACCTCTTCGATGTCGTCGTGGATCGCGGCGGCGCGTTCGAGGATGTGCTCGACGTCGTACTCCTCGATGCGCCCGGCATCGTGCGCGGCCCATGCCTCGACGATCTCCGGTGTCGTCTCGATGTGAAACTGGACCCCCCAGGCGAGTCGGCCCAATCGGTACGCCTGGTTCTCACATGTCACCGAGCTGGCGAGCTGGATCGCCCCGGGCGGCAGGGTGGTAACGGCATCCCAATGCCACTGGATCACGTCCGGGGCGATGGGCATCTCGCGAAAGAGCGGGTCGGTGGCGGCGGCGGTTCGCTTGGCGACAAGCTCGGCGCCGAGCTCCGGGCCGTCGGGGTTGGGTTCGACCCGTCCTCCGTTCGCCAGCGCCAGCAGCTGCCCGCCGAGGCACACACCGAGAATCGGCAGCTCCACGGCGACCGCCTCTCTGAGCAGTTGCTTCACCGCGGACAGGTACGGCAGGTCACCGTAGGAACTGATCGCACCGCCGAGGACGAGTACGCCGTCGAAGCCGTCGAGCGAGGACGGCGCTTCCCCGAGGTCGACCCGCCTCGTGTCGAGCACGAGTCCGGCCTCGACGAGCCAGTCGCCGAGCCGTGCCGCAGGGCACCCCTCCTCAAACTGCAGCACCAACAAGTCAGACACAAGACGAGGTTATCCGTTGCGAAACCACCAGGCGGACGCAGAGCAGACAACGAAACCAGCGGGCGAACGGATGCGGCCCGAAGAGAACGTACTTGCGCCCTTAGTGAACGAAGTGCCGCGTCCGTTTGTCCGCGGACATCACAACTTGTCTGCGGACATCACAACGCTGGAAGGTAACGGCGCAGTTCGAAGGGCGAGACCTCGGCGCGGTACTCGATCCATTCCTCGCGCTTGTTGCGCAGGAAGAAGTCGAAGACGTGCTCGCCCAGGGTCTCGGCGACGAGCTCGCTGTTCTCCATCACGTGCAACGCGTCGGAGAGGTTGTGCGGCAGTTCGCTGTAACCCAGCGCACGGCGCTCGGAATCGCTCAACGACCAGACGTCGTCCTCGGCAGCCGGCGGCAGCTCGTAACCCTGCTCGATGCCTCGCAGTCCAGCAGCCAGGACGACGGAGTAGGCGAGGTAGGGGTTGCAGGCCGAGTCCAGCTGGCGCAGCTCGATACGGGTCGAATTTCCCTTGCCCGGCTTGTACATCGGTACACGCACAAGCGCGGAACGGTTGGCGTGACCCCAGCAGATGTAGGTCGGTGCCTCGACGATCTGACCGGGGCCTGCATAGCCGAAGAGCCGCTTGTAGGAGTTCACCCATTGGTTGGTGACCGCCGTGATCTCCGCCGCGTGGTGCAGCACTCCGGCGATGAACGACCGCGCCGTCTTCGAGAGGAAGAGTTCGTCGGTGGGGTCGTGGAAGGCGTTGCGGTCGCC
>DASXYU010000088.1:0-2849 GCA_036502295.1 Jatrophihabitans sp.
TCGGCTTAAGGAAATAGAACTTCCCCACCGCGCCACACTGGGGGCAACCGTCCGGAGTTCCATCGGCCCAGCGGAGTTCTTCCAACATCTTGTACGCCTCAGCCTCAGACGTGAGACGAGTCGCCAACTTCGGGATCGAGAACTCCTGCTTGCTCATACCTCAATTCTCTACCCGATCACGTGGGTTTGTCAACCCGCATAACGCCGGACAACCGGGCCGATGTGGATTTCGTTGGTGAAGCAACTGCAGGGCGACACGCCGTAATTCGCCTGCAGACGCTTCACCAACGGTGCTTCAGTTCAGTTCAGTTCAGTTCAGTTCAGTTCAGTTCGGTCCGGCGCGGCCGATGCTCGCGATCTTGCCGACGACCCGACGCGGGACGAGCCGGCTCGCAGCCACGACCGTCTTGTAGCGCAGGCTGGGGACCGAGACCGCCCGCCCGCGTTCGAGATCGGTCATGGCGTCCTCCACCACCCGCGTCGCGTCCAGCCACGCAAAGAACGGCAGGTGCGACATGTCCATCGCGCCGCGCTGGTGGAACTCGGTGCGCACGAAGCCCGGGCAGAGCGCCATCACTCGCACGCCGTCCGACGCACAGAACTGGTTGAGCCACTCCGAGAGGTTCACGAGGTATGCCTTCGCCGCGCTGTACGTCCCGCGCGGCGTGAAGGCCGCCACTGACGCGACATTGATCACCGTGCCGCCGCGTCGTACGCGCATCTCGCGGACCGCGGCATGACTGAGGCGCATCGGTGCGGTGACCAGCACGTCGAGCAACTGCTGTTCCTCGGCGACATCGTTCGCCCAGAACGGCTGGTTGAGTCCGTAACCCGCGTTGTTGACCAACACATCGACGCCTTCGGCAACGCGCTTCTCGACAGCGGCGAGCTGATCGCGGTCGCCAAGGTCCGCGACCAGGACTTCGGACGTCGTCCCGTACGCTTGGGCGAGTTCGGCGGCGACCTGGCTCAGGCGCGCCTCATTGCGTGCGACGAGGACGAGGTCGTAGCCGTCCTTCGCGAGGCGACGGGCGAAGGCGAGACCGATACCGGCGGTCGGGCCGGTGACCAAAGCGGTGGACATGCTCTCAGCGTTCCACCGAATGCCGCCCGGTAACACCAGGTACGAGCCGGATCAGTGCAGGGGCAGGACGTTGACCGCGCGGGCAGCCACGAGTGCGACCGTCACCAGGGAGATGAGCGACTGCGCCATCATCAGCATCTTCGCCCAGCGCGTGATGGGCATGGTGTCCGTCGGCGAGAAGGCGCTGGCATTGGTGAACGAGACGTAGAGGTAGTCGAAGAACGTCGCGTGCCAACCCGGGTCGATGCGCTCGTCGCTCATCTGCGGAAAGAGGAAGTCGGGGCGGGGACGGGGGTGCAGTGCGCGGGCGAGCGGCCCACCGCGGTCGAACTCCCAGTACCAGAGCGCGAAGGCGATGATGTTCGTGATCCAGATCGCGGCGCCTGAGGCGAGGATCTTCACCGCGCTGACGTGCTCGCCGGTGACGATCACGTGCACGAGTTCGATGGTCGAGGCCGTGTTGGTGATCGCCAGTACCGCGATGAGCAGCAGCGAGAACCTGCGCATGCGCTGCGATGACTTGTGGATCTCGCCGGGGTCGGCGATGAGCAGGATCAGGCAGAGTGCGGCCTCGATCCCCGGGACGATGGCCCGCGGCCCGAGGATGAGATCGCTCGGCAGGAGTACCTGCAGGACGATCGCGAGGATGACGACCAGCAGCACCGACCAGCGCTGTTCGCCGCGATGGGGACGCAGCCAGCCGGGGAGTTCGTTGGCAGCGTCTTCCGCGGTCCTCTCGGCGGTACGGAGCAGCCACCGCTTGTGATGCGGGCTCAGCTCCAACCCGGAGGGCGACTCCGTCCCGGGTGCCTGCTCCGACGTCACATCGCCATCATCGCGCCCGTATCCGCCGCGTTGCGGGAGGCGCCGCGCGCCACTCGGAGAACGTGATGTCTGATTTCCGCCAGTCATTGTCGGTGCGGGTTGTCAGACTGGTGAGGTGCTCCCCGATTTCGACACCTGCTACCGCGCGCTCAGTGGTCGCGACCCGCGCTTCGACGGGTGGTTCTTCACAGCCGTGAGGACGACCCGGATCTACTGCCGACCGTCCTGCCCGGCGCTGACCCCGAAGCGCCGCAACGTCGAGTTCCACCGCAGCGCCGCCTCCGCCCAGCGCGCCGGATTCCGGGCCTGCAAACGGTGTCGACCCGATGCCAGCCCCGGCTCGCCGGAGTGGGACGTGCGGGGCGACCTCGCCGGACGGGCGTTGCGTCTCATCGGTGAGGGCGTGATCGACCGGGAGGGCGTGGCGGGACTCGCGACGCGTCTTGGCTACAGCGAGCGGCAGGTGAACCGCGTCCTCAGCGACGAGGTTGGTGCGGGGCCGATCGCGCTCGCCCGCGCTCAGCGCGCCCAGACCTCGCGCATCCTGCTCGAGACCACCGCGCTACCCATCGCCGACGTCGCGTTCGCCGCGGGCTTCGCCAGCGTGCGGCAGTTCAACGACACGGTGCAGGCGGTCTTCGCCAGTACGCCCTCGGCCCTGCGCACCGCTGCAGCGAGACGTCCCGGTCTCCGCGAGGCAGGTTCGATCACGCTCCGCCTGCCGTATCGCGAACCGATGGACGTCGCTGGGACGCTCGCCTTTCTCGTCCGCCGTGCGATCCCCGGTATCGAGTCGTGCACCGATGAGGAGGGAGGCTACCGGCGCGGACTGCGTGCTCCCGGCGGAGCGGCCTCCGTCCACCTCGCACCGGGCGAGGGTGCCATCGAGGCAACGGTGACCCTTACCGACCTGCGCGACCTCCCCTTCGTCGTAGCGAGG
>DASXYU010000089.1:0-21021 GCA_036502295.1 Jatrophihabitans sp.
ATGCGCGGCTACGGCTACCACCCTTACTTCGTGGAGGGCAGCGATCCGGCGCTGGTGCACCAGGCGTTCGCGGCGACGCTGGAGTCGGCGCTCGACGAGATCGCCACGATTCAGTCGGCAGCTCGTATCGGTGGCGCTACCGAGCGTCCCGCCTGGCCGATGATCGTCCTGAGGACGCCCAAGGGCTGGACCGGACCCAAGATCGTCGACGGCAAGCAGGTCGAGGGGACGTTCCGCGCACACCAGGTCCCGCTCGCCGAGACGAGGACGAACTCGGAGCACCGCGCCCAGCTCGAGGAGTGGATGCGCAGCTACCGTCCTGAGGAGCTCTTCACCTCCGACGGCGCGCTGCGCCCGGAGCTGCGGGCGCTGGCACCGCGCGGTACACGCCGGATGAGCGCGAACCCCCATGCCAACGGCGGACTGCTGCTCAAGGACCTCGACCTTCCCGACTTCCGCGACTACGCGGTGAAAGTCGAGCACCCGGCGACCGAGCTGAGCGAGGCGACGCACGTCCTCGGTGAGTTTCTGCGCGACATCATCACCGCGAACCCGACCAGCTTCCGGCTGATGGGACCGGACGAGACGGCGTCGAACCGGCTGCAGTCGGTCTTCGAAGCCACCGACCGGGCGTGGGACGCCGAGACGATCCCGGGCGATGACCACCTCGCACCGGAGGGGCGGGTGATGGAGGTGCTCTCCGAACACCTCTGCGAGGGGTGGCTGGAGGGATACCTGCTCACCGGACGGCACGGACTCTTCAACTGCTACGAGGCGTTCGTGCACATCATCGACTCGATGTTCAATCAGCACGCGAAGTGGTTGAAGACCACCCGGACGATCCCGTGGCGGCGACCGATCGCGTCGCTGAACTACCTGCTCAGCTCGCATGTGTGGCGGCAGGACCACAACGGCTTCAGCCATCAGGATCCCGGCTTCATCGACCACGTGATGAACAAGAAGGCCGAGGTCGTGCGGGTGTACCTCCCGCCGGACACCAACACGCTGCTGTCGGTCGCCGACCACTGCCTGCGCAGCCGCAACTACGTCAACGTGATCGTCGCGGGCAAGCAGCCCGCGCTCACGTACCTGCCGATGGAGGAGGCCGTCGCGCACTGCGCCCGTGGCCTCGGCATCTGGGGGTGGGCAGGGACTCCACGCACCGACCACGCCGACGAGCAGCCGGACGTCGTCCTCGCCTGCGCGGGTGATGTCCCGACGCTGGAAGTTCTAGCGGCGGCCGACATCCTGCGCCGCGAGTTGCCCGAGGTGACGGTGCGTGTGGTGAACGTCGTTGACATCATGCGGCTGCAGCAGGACACGGAGCACCCGCACGGCCTGCCGGAGCGTGACTTCGACACGATCTTCACCGCGGACAAGCCGGTGATCTTCGCCTACCACGGCTACCCCTGGCTGATCCATCGCCTCACCTACCGCAGGACGAACCACAGCAACATCCACGTCCGCGGCTACAAGGAGGAGGGCACCACGACCACACCCTTCGACATGGTGATGCTCAACGACTTGGACCGCTTCCACCTCGTCATCGACGTCATCGACCGGGTGCCCGACCTCGGCAGCCACGCGGCGACGCTGCGGCAACGGATGGTGGATGCGCGGCTGGCGGCGCGTACCTACACACGCGAGCACGGGCAGGACGATCCGGCGATCGCGAACTGGCGCTGGGAGGCGTCCTGAGCCGGGTCTCGGGCGCCACACGTGTGCTCGTCGTCAACGCCGGCTCGTCGTCGCTGAAGCTGCGGCTGCTCGGCGAGGACGATGCCGTGCTCGAGTCGGCGGACGTCGCTGCCGACTCTCACGGCTTCGACGCTGCGGTGGTCGCCACCGAGATCGGCACATGGCCGAAGCCGGATGTTGTGGGTCATCGCGTGGTGCACGGCGGGACGGTCTTCTCCTCCGCTGTGCGCCTCGATGACGGCGTCGAGCGCCGGTTGCGCGAGCTCACCGACCTGGCGCCACTGCATCAGCCCAAGTCGCTCGCCGGGATCGATGCGCTGCGGCAGGTGCTGCCGGACGTTGCTGCGGTGGCGTGTTTTGACACCGCGTTCCACCGGACGATCCCGGAGGCGGCTGCCACCTACCCCGTGCCCGCCGAGTGGCGCCGGCGCTACGCGGTGCGGCGCTACGGCTTTCACGGGTTGTCGCATGCCTACGTGTCTGGGCGCGCGGCGGCGATGCTCGGCGACGCGGCGCCTGATGGACAACCTCGCCGCGTGGTGACCTGTCATCTCGGGGCGGGTGCCTCACTCTGCGCCGTCCTCGACGGGCGAAGCGTTGACACGACCATGGGCTTCACGCCGCTGGAGGGGCTGATGATGGCGACGCGCTCGGGCAGTGTGGATCCCGGGCTCGTCCTCTGGCTGGAGGAGCACGAGGGCATCACGCCCCACGAGGTCGCCGAGGCGCTGGAGAACCGCTCGGGACTCTTCGCCCTTGCGGGCACCGCCGACATGCGTGAGGTGGAGCGCCGGGCAGCGTCCGGCGATCCCGATCCCGATCCCGATGCCGTGCTCGCGCTTGAGGTATACCTGCACCGACTGGTCGCCGGGGTCGCGGCGATGGCAGCGGCGCTGCAGGGTCTGGACGCGCTGGTCTTTACCGGCGGCGTCGGGGAGAACTCGGCGTGGGTGCGCTCGGCCGCGGCGCAGCGGTTGGCTTGGCTCGGCGTCGCGGTGGACGAGACCGCTAACGCCTCCCCCGTCCTCGACGCCGAGATCAGCGGCCAGTCGGCCGACGTCCGCACTCTCGTCGTCGCGGCGCGCGAGGATCTGCAGATCGCCACCGAGGTGCGCACCCTTCTCGCCGCCGGCTGACCAGGACCGCGGATCGACCTCGCAAGTCACGTCAGTTGAAGTGACAACGTTCGAGTTCGGGCGTGTCCCGGTGTGAGGTTGATTGGTATCTCGCGGGGGTAGCCGGCGGCGGCACCCTCATGATCATCGTCGGCAGCCGCGGGCATGGGCGGATTCACCGGAGTCCTGCTCGGCTCGGTGAGCCAGCGGGTTGCCGAACATGCGACCTGTCCCGTGCTCGTCGTCCACGGCCAGCCGCACGCCACCGCCTGACCAAGGCGATCCATGGCAAGGGCCCGATCGGCTGGGCAGGGTCCCGGCCGGGTCGGGCCCTTGGTCACTGTGAGCACGTCGCGCCCCAGCGCAGTGTTGACCACGTCGGGAAACCGACACGACGGACCCGGGGGCGCTGACGATGGAGATGACCGGTTCTGATGACCGTGCTTGACCCAGCGTCTGGTGACGGGGAGTCGCGCCCTCGGTTCCTGTCGAACCCTCACGGGTCGGGTTGCCCGGCCCATCGGTGCGGAGGTGCCTCATGACGAGCCGGTCGGCGACAGGGACGGTCTCGACCCGACGAGAGGTTCTGCGCCACGCGGCGCTTCGCGCCCTGCTCGCACCGTCGGTGCACAACACCCAGCCCTGGCGCTTCGTCCTCACCGATGACGCACTCGAGGTGCACGCCGACTTCAGTCGACAGTTGCACGTCCTCGACCCGAGAGGACGGCAGCTGACGATCAGCTGCGGCGCCGCCCTGCTCAACGCTCGGGTAGCCATCGAGGCGGTAGGCTTCGAGCCTGCCGTCCAGCGATTCCCCGACCCGCAGGACCCGTCGTTGCTCGCCCGGGTCACCATCGGCGACGAGCACACCCACCCACACAGCGTCGCGCTCAACCTCGCCATCGAGCATCGCCGCACCAACCGGCGCGAATTCACCCACGAGGACGTGCCGCAGGGCCTGGTCGACTCCCTCGTCGACCTCGCCGCGGCAGAGGGGGCAAGCCTCTTCCCCATCGTCGCGCCCGATCACCGTGCGGCGATCGCGACGCTGAGCATGATGGCGGACCGGATCGAGCAGCAGGACCCCGCCTACCTTGCCGAGATCGCGAACTGGACGACCGATGACCCGCGCCGCGACGACGGCGTGCAGGGATCGACCGTCCCCTACGGCCAGAACGTCGAACACAACGACCTGCTGCCGCTGCGCAACTTCGACGTGCGTGGGATGGGATGGCTGCCGTCCGCGATCGCCTCGGGCCCTGACCAGTGTCTGCTGCTGCTCTGCTCCGTCGAGGACGGACCCCGTGGCTGGCTGCGCACCGGCGAGGCGCTGGAACGCATCTGGCTCGAACTCACCGACGAGCGTTACTGGGCCAGCCCACTCACCCAGGTGATCGAGGTCGGACTGACCCGGGGACAGCTTCAGCGTGCCATCGGCCGGCCGCAGCACCCACAGTTACTACTTCGAGTGGGACGCGCCCCTAGCGCGGTCGCCACCCCGCGTCGCGATGCCGTCGACGTCATCGTTGAACGGGCGGGATCGAACCCTGAGGAGGAATCATGACCGCCTCGCTCCGCCGCGCGATCGTCGTCGGGATCGACGGTTCGCCCTCGGCGTGGGCCGCGCTGTGGTGGGCCGACGACGAGGCCATCCACACACATCGTCGACTCGTGGTCATCTATGCCGGTGACACGCGTGCTCTGCCGGAGAGCGCCGACGAGCGTCCTTACGGGCGGGCCCTGCTCTGCGAGGCCGTGGCGAGCTTGGGCAACAGCCACCCGCACCTCACCGTGCAGACGCGACTCAGCACCGGCGATCCCGCCGAAGAACTCGTCGACGCCTCCGCGTCCGCCGATCTCGTCGTCGTCGGCGTGGCCGACACCACCGGAGGACACGCCGCGCTCCGCTTCGCCTTCGCGGAGGCGACGTTGCGCGGCGCCGAGGTGGTCGCGGTGCGCTCGTGGTCGCCCTTCGAGTGGCAACTCGCCTCCCCCGGGCCGGCGGCGGCGTCCGGTACTCGTGAACCGGCGGAGGACGGACTGCTTTCGGCCGCGTTGCGCCCGTTCGGCGTCGAGTTCCCGCAGGTCCCCCTCTGGACGGTGCTCTCCAGCGAGCCGGTCGAAGTCGCCCTACCGACCGACGCCGGTTGCGAGAGATTGGACGAGAGCGCTCTCGCGTGGAGCGCGGATGCCTGAGCCGGACGAGGGTGCAAACAGGTCGCAGCTCCCACTCCGATTCACCCGCCGTTTCACCCATGCCGGGTATTCGATGGTGCACCGCGGCGACGCTCCGCGCACGTATCGTGATCGTGTTCAGCCGGGGGCGTTACACAAGTACACACGCGAAGCGGGTCGAGACATGGCAGAGCCGGGCGTTGCCGCGCATTTGATGGGGCCGGGCGCCATGCCAGTTCCCCGGCTGCCCTCAGGAATGGTGCACCGCGAGCGTCTCTTCAAGAGGCTCGACTCGACGTCGGCGCTCACCGTCGTGCGCGGTCCCGCTGGTTTCGGCAAGACGACGCTGCTCGCCGACTGGATCGGCCGCCGCGAACACCCGGCGCTCTGGATCCGCCTTCCCGACGACGCCGCCGTGCCGCCGCGGGAGACGATCTTCGCGATACTCGCCGGGGTGCTGGGCTCGTTCGCCACCTCCACCGACACCTCCACCACTGCCGTCACCGACGGCGCGAACTCGGAGGAGTTCGTCTTCGAGCACGCGGCGCTCCTCACCACACCGCTGACGGTGGTCATCGACCGGTACGAGCGCAACGTCGACCCGGCGCTGGACGAGCTGCTCGTGAACCTGCTGCAGGCATTGTCGAAGCTGAACCTCGTCGTCGTGGGCCGTGCCCTCAGCCGTCTTGAGTCGATCGGGCCGCTGTACGTCGACACCAGCATCATCGGCCCCGCCGACCTCGCATTCACCGCCGACGAGGTCGAGTTGCTCACCGACGCCTCCGGCGGCCATCCGAGCCGCGAGCAATCCGCGACGGTTCACGCCGCGCTGGCGGGCTGGCCCGCAGCCACCCGCGTCGTGATCGACGACCTCGCCGAGCATTCCGAGGCGAACACCTCCGTCGGGCTCACCGCCATCAAGCACGGTCTGGCCCTGCCCAGCTACCTGCTCGACCAGACGCTCGCCGAGATCGATTCCGAGGACATGCACGACGTCCTCGTCGCCTGCTCCGTGATCGAGCACCTCACGACCGAGATGGTGCTGATAGCGGATCCGAACTGTAAGCCGGACAACACTCTCGAACTCCTGCACGAACTCGGGTACGCGTATCCGGCACCGGATGAGACGCCCGGCTATCGGATGATCCCGGCGCTGCGGCGGGCGCTGCGCGCGAGGTTCGAGCACCAGCAGCCGGTGACCATCCAAGAGATCGAGCTCCGCGTTGCCGCGTGGTACCGCCGGCACGGCGATCCGGGCGCAGCGCTGGGCCACGCGGTCCGGGCCCGCGACTGGGCGATGGCCGTCGACATCATCGCCGATGACTGGCTCAGCCTCGCCGACAGTCCCACCGGCTTGACCCGGCTTGCCCCGGACAACCGTGACTTGACGGCCGTGACCCTGCCGCACGATGCGGAGGCACTGGCGCAGCTCGCCAAGTCGCCGTTCGTCGATGAGATCCTCTCCCTTGCGACGGTCCAGTCGCTGGTGCTGCGCGTCTCGGGCGAACTCCGCCCCGCAGCGCGGCTGACGAGCACGATCGAGGCCATCGCCCGCAGCGCGGCCCGCGGCGGCTGGGAGACGCGCAGGCCCGATGTCGCCGGGACCCTCGCGATGCAGTGGGGCCTCACGCATCTGCTCGCGGGCGAGATCTACTCGGCCCTGAACGTTTTCGATCACGCCTTCGCGCTCCACCTCGAGGCTGGTAACCACGGCCTCGCCGTGCAGGACGCCGGAGCAGCCGCCCTCACCCTCGTCCTCGCCGGAGAGCCCGTGCTCGCCCGCACGTGGCTGGAGACCAAGCAGACGGCCGATGCCGACGCGGCGCCGGTCGCCGACCACCTGAGGACGACGGGGCGCGCGGCGCGCGTCCTGATGTCGCTCGAAAGCCTCGACCGTGAACGTGCCGAGCGCGCCGCGGCCGCACTCGGTGACATCCGCCGCAAGGACGAGCTGTGGTTCGCCACGGCGCTCGCGCTGGGCGAGTACGCGCTGACCTACGGCGGGGAGTACGACGAGGCCCTGCGGCAACTGCAGGAGATCCGCGCGCTGCAGCACCCCTCCACGGGGACGGGATCGATCGCCGCGCCGCTCGTCGCCACGGCGATCGCCAACCTGCTGATGGCCTCGGGACGCGGCAACGCCGCCAGCGCCGTCCTCTCCGAGGTTGGCGACGGCTACGCCTACACCGCGGTGGCGTCCGCCCGCCTCGCCGCTCTCAGCGGCACGCCCGATCGCGCGCTGCGTCTGGCCTCACGCGAGTTGCGCAAGCTGGGAACGTCGCCCTGGCTGCGCGTCTCGATGGGCAGCATCAGGGCACTGGCACACCTGCGCGAGGGACACCCCGACCAGGCGAGTTCAGCGCTGCGCGCCGCCATCGACGTCGCCGAGAGGACGGGACTGCTGCGCCCTTTCGCCGCCATCCCGCGCGACGAACTCGAACAGATCGCGACGACAGCCCAGGGCGGTCCCGCCCTGCTCAAGCGACTCGACGAGGTGGCCGCACCACAGCTGTTCCCCGCACAGCTGCACGTCGCAGAACTCACCCGCCGGGAGCGCATCGTCCTCGGCGCGCTCGCGAGCGGGCTGACGCTGCAGGACATCGCGGCCGACCTCTTCGTCTCGACCAATACCGTGAAGACGCAGGTACGCGCCGTTTACCAGAAACTCGGGGTGCATTCCCGCGCGGAGGCGATCCTCCGTGGTCACGAGTGGGGCCTCATCGCCCCTCGTCCGGATATGTTCTGAGTCCGCCAGGCCGCGTAACGCCGGCTTAGGATCCCTGCGCCGCATTGCGAACCGCGAGCTGGGGAGGCATCACAGACAGCGCGCCGTCGGCGAACAACGTCGCGCCGGTGTGAAAGGCAAGAGCCGGATCGGCCAGGAAGAGGGCCGCGGCGGCTACCTCCTCGGGGGCGGCCCAGCGTCCCACCGGGACCGCCGCCGCGGTGACGCGCAGGCTCTCCTCCGACAGGTTCTCGGGGTCGTTCTTCGAGTTCGTGGTGAAGCCCGGGTTGAGGACATTGCACCGGATGCGGTGTGGCGCGAGCTCGACGGCGAGCGCACGCACGAGGCCGCCGAGACCGGCCTTGGCCGCACAGTACGGCGCCAGCTCCGGCTGCCCCTGCACGGCGCCCACCGATCCGATCGCCAGCAACGCCCCGCCCTCACCGCGTTTGATCATGTGCCGCGCGCCCTCGCGGAAGCAGAGGAACGTGCCTGTCATGTTGCCGCGTAGCGATGACTCCCAGTCGGCGAGCGACGTCTCCACGAACGGCGAACGGCTGGTACCACCGGCATTGGCGACCATGATGTCGACGCGGCCGAAGGCCTTGAGCGTCTGCTCCATGGCCCGGCGGACGTCCTCTTCGGAGCCGACGTCACAGCGCGCGCTCGTCGCCTCAATTCCACGGGAGGCGAGATCGGCGACGGACTGCTCCGCAACAGCCTCCCTGCGCGACCAGATGGCTACCCGCGCGCCCGCCGCACCGAGCGCAGCGACGATTCCCAGGCCGAGGCCGGTGCTGCCACCGGTAACGACGGCGACCTTGCCGCTCAGGTTCGTCATAGCTCTACTGTGCCGACTCCAGCGCCGCCGACTCCAGCGCCGACTGCACCGCATAGGACGGCGACATCGGCCCGGCCGTGCGCCCGCCGTCCACGACGAACTCCCCGCCGGTGCAGAAGGAACTGTCGTCAGAGGCGAGAAAGCACACCACGTTCGCCAGCTCCTCCGGCCGGGCCGCGCGTCCCAGCGGCAGCGGCGGTAGGCCGTCGGGGACGATGCCGGGCTTGCCGGGGTTGAGCATGTCCGTGGCCACCGGTCCCGGAAAGACGGCGTTCACCCGAATGCCATCGGGGCCGAGTTCGACGGCCGCGGCACGGGTCATGCCACGTATGGCGAACTTCGACGCCACGTAGGAGATCACGTTCGGCACGCCGTAGATGCCGCTCACCGAGGAGATGTTGACGATCGCGCCGCCACCGCGCGTGCGCATTGCCGGTACGACGGCACGCATGCCCAGAAAGCACCCCACCTGGTTCACGCCGATCACCGCGTGGTAGTCGGCGAGGGTCTGGTCCGCAACGCCTCCGGGCCGGAAGATGCCCGCATTGTTCACCAGGACGTCGACACCGCCGAAGCGTTCGACGGCGGCATCGATGACGGCCACCCACCGCTGCTCGTCGGTCACATCGAGGTGGGCGAAGAGGGCATCATCGCCGAGGTCGGCGGCGATCTCCTGCCCCGCTTCGCTGAGGACGTCGGCGATGACGACCTTCGCGCCCTCGGCTGCGAAGAGTCGCGCCTCCGCCTCGCCCTGACCGCGCGCCGCGCCGGTGATGAGCGCGACCTTTCCCGCCAACCTTCCTTCTGAGCGGCCCATCACATCATCGCGGCAGCGCCGGCGGCACGTTCCTGCATCTGCTGCTCGTAGTCCTTCGTCCCCACGATCACGCGGCGCAGCGAGCGCGGACCCGCATCGGGGTCGAGTTGGGCGTCCGGTACCGGGCCCCTGGCGTGCTGGGTCGCGCGGTTGTCCCAGATCACCAGGTCGCCCTTCGCCCAGTGGTGCTCATACATCTCGTCGGACTCGTACAACACTTCGCGCACCTGTTCGAGGAACGCGTCGCTCCGTTCGAGCGGCATGCCCAGGACGTGGTGGGTGTGCAGCTCGGTGATGTAGACGAAGGGTTCGCCCGAGACCGGGTGCCGCCACACCGCGGGATGGTCCGCGCGCGGGGCGTCCTCGTGATCGGGTGTCACCGACCGGGATGGACGATCGCCGCCCTGACCGTAGAAGTAGTAGGACACCTGCTGCGTCTGGATCTCGTCGAGCGTCCCGCGCAGCTCCGCAGGCATGCGGCGATACGCGCCCACGTTGTCGACGTAGAGCGTCGGCGCGGACTCCCGATCGACCTCAGCGGCGTAGAGCGAGAGGAACTGGAGCGGCTCGTTCGTCATGTGGTTGTCCGAGTGGAACAGGAGCCGGCCCGGAAGCACCGAGGAACCCTTCTCGGTGGAGACGTAGGAATGCCACGTCCCGTCGTGCATCTCGTCCAGGACGTTGCCGAAGACGCGCATGAGCCTGATCTGGTCCTCCGGGCCTAGCTTCTGGTTCTTGAAGACCAGCACCCGGTTATCGGCGATGAGCGCCCGAAGCTCGTTCGCCAACTCCGCATCGATGTCGGCGCTGAGATCAACTCCCCGAACCTCGGCAACGAAGCCGCGCGCCAATCGAACCGTCGTCACCGTGCTCATCACAAACCCCTTGCTCACAGAACCGCTTGCGATCACCGACCGGACAAGACGACTTTATATGATATATGAACTTGCCTCAAGGGTCGTGCGCCTCTGGTGACCATTGCTCGGGGCTTCGCATGGGTGGTTCACTTCATCAAATATTCGATACGCGTCTTTTGGGGGCGACATGACGGTCCGCACGTTCACCTCGGTGGACGAGTTCTGCGCCATCGCCGGCGACGAGATCGGCGTCAGCCCGTGGCATCGGATAACGCAGCACGACATCGACCTCTTCGCGGAGAGCACCGGCGACTACAACTGGATCCACGTCGATCGGGACCGCGCCGCGAACGGCCCCTACGGCAGCACCATCGCCCACGGCTATCTCACCCTCTCCCTCGTCCCGAAGCTGCTGACACACATCTTCGAGATCAGGCAGCTGGTGAGGTCGCTCAACTACGGCGCCGAGCGCATCCGCTTTCCGTCCCCCGTTCAGGTCGACTCGTCGGTGCGTGCCAAGGCCCGACTGACCCTGGCCACCCGAAGGGACGAAGCGTGGCTGGCGACCATCGAGACCGTCGTGGAGATCGCGGGAGAACCCAAGCCCGCCTGTATCGCCAGCACGATCACCTGGCTCGTCGGACGTGAGGTGGTGAACTGATGCGCCGTCGCCCCATCCTCAGCGTGGATATCGCGCAGCAACGTGCCCGCCGCAAGGTTCCCCGCAGCGTTTACGCCTTCATCGAGGGCGGTACGCAGGGCGAATACACGGTCCGCGCGAACCGCGTCGCCTTCGACGAGGTGACCTTCCGTCCTCGCGCAGGCATCTTCACCTCCGAGCGGAGCCTCTCCACCTCAGTGCTCGGCTGCGATCTGTCGATGCCGGTGGTGCTGGCTCCGGCGGGCCTGGTGCGCCTGGCGCATCGGGGCGCGGAGGTGCTCGCCGCGAAGGTCGCCGGTGACCTCGGCCTCGCCACGGGCGTCAGCACCTTGGCGAGCTCCCCCATCGAGGCAGTCACCGCGGCAACCACCGGCCCGGTTTGGTACCAGGTGTACTTCGCGGGCGGCAAACGTGGCGCCGAGATCGCGATCGATCGTGCGCGGGAGGCGGGCTGCCGCGCGCTGCTGGTGACCCTCGACTCCGCGGTCCAGTCGCGTCGCGAGAAGCTGGCCGCCGGCCGCGGCGTGCCCAGTCGCGTCTCGTTGCGAACCGCACTGCAGTGGGCGCCGGAGACACTCGTCCGCCCGAAGTGGCTGTGGGACTACATGCAGGACGGCTTCCGCCTGGAGGTCCCCAACGTCCGGAGCGCCCCGGACGGGCCGCCGCTGTCGGCGGCGGAGGCAAGCGCCAGCATGCGTCAGGCGGCACCGACATGGGCCGACCTGGAATGGATCCGCGAACGGTTCGGCGGGCCGATCGCCGCCAAGGGGATCCTCTCGGCCGAGGACGCGCGACGGGCCGTCGATCACGGCGCGAGCGCTGTGATCGTGTCGAACCACGGCGGCAACGCACTCGACGGCACGCCTGCCACGCTGCGGGTGCTGCCCGAGATCGTCGAGGCGGTCGGCGATGTCACCGAGGTGCTCATGGACGGTGGCATCCGGCGGCCCGGCGACATCGCGAAAGCTCTCGCGCTGGGCGCGCGGGCCGTCCTCATCGGCCGCGCCTACATCTGGGCGCTCGCCGGCGGTGGAGAGCAGGGTCTGCGTGAACTCCTCGGCGAGCTGCACGAGGGGTTGGACGGTGTCCTCGCGTTGCTCGGCTGCGAATCGGTCCATGACCTGGACCCGTCCTACGTCTCGTTGCCCCGTTCGTGGAGCTGAGCCGTATCGCGTGAGGTGGGCCGTATGTCGGTAACAGGCCAGGGTGCGAGTGCCTGCAGCGACGCCATCGCGTACTGCGCGATGTCCTTCGGTTCCCGTCCGTCGAGTGCGGCGGAGAAGACCTCGATTTCGAGCGGCGCGGTGCAGCCGCGCCCCCTCGCCTCCGAAACGACGCGGCGAGTCCACGCGTTCGGAGCTAGACGCCCCTGCATGCACTCCTCGCGGACGTCGGCGCCCGGTACGGCGGCAACGCCGCTGATCTGCAGGCCGGCGATGTGGGCCCCGTCGGCTCCATCAGGGATCAGGCCGCCATCGTCGCCCCGGGCCAGATGCCAGGTGTCCAGCAGGATTCCGCCATTGGGACGCTGTGCCCGCTGGACGATCTCGCTCGCCGCCGCCACCGAGGCGATCCCCGAGAAGGGGAACGGTTCGATGTGCACCAGCAGCCGCGGGTCGGCGGCCCACGCCAGATCGCAGACCCGCGCGAAGGCCTCGGCCGCACGAGTCGGGTCGACGGCAATCCCGCTCGACTCGAGCACCGTGATCGCGCGGGCTCGCAGCGCGCAGGCGAGGTCGATCACGGCGGCCGGCTCAGGGCCTTGATTGCCGGCGAGCCAGGACATCGCCCCGTCGATCTCGGCCACGGCGAGCCCCAGGTCGCCGACGATTCGCGGCAGCCCGACGACGTACTCGCGGGCGTAGACGGAGATGCCGTCGAATCCCGCCGCAGCTGCCGCGTCGGCCTTCGCCGCGATTGGGGCACGCCCCAGCATTCCGCTGCAGAGGACGAGCGATCCCTCGGTAAGTCTCATCGGCTCAGCGTTCGTCACGAGCCGATGGCCAACCCAACTGTTACGCGCGAACGCCCAGCGTCTCGCGCAGCTTCGGGTAGTACTCCTTCGCGATGCTGCGCACCTGCTCCTCGGGCAGGGTGTGCAGCGGGTACGGCAACGTCTGCACGCGCAGGCCGGACCGTCCCGCGCGCGACGCGAGTCCCTTCGCCAGGTCGTAGAACTGTTCGGTGGCGATGGCGACCGACGCCTTGTCCTGCGACGCGGCATAGACGGCGTCATGAACGGTCCACGAGGTGCAGGATCCGCAGTTGGCCAGGCCCGAGACGACGGCGTCCACTTCGGCGACGAACTCGCCGAGCTCCTTCAGGACCTGCTGCCCCTCTTCACCGGCACGACCCGCAGCTCGCCACGAGACGACCTTCGCTCCGTCACCCTCGAATGCCTTGATCCACTCGTCCGCGATCCAGTCGTAGGCCGGCCAGAGGATGTCGACCCGCATGCCCACGGTCACGCCTTCGAGGTTCGTGATCTCGGGGCCGGGATCGGTAACGTCGTCACCGACGACCGTCGTGGGATCTAGTACTTGAACCATCGTCACCGTCTCCAGACTCTTCCCGCTGCCGATCTGCTGGTGCAATAGGCTTCCCAGATTATATGCAATATTTTATAGATGACAAGGTTCGGAGAGGACGGTGCCCGAGGTGGACTTCTGCCTGGCGGACTCCACACTCGGCTACCCGCCATTCGCCGTCCTGCTCGATGCTGCGGTCGCAGGCGGCTTCGCGGGTCTCACCCTCTGCCCGCGGCGCACCTACGGCCGTGCTCTCGACGCGGGCCTCACCCCCGGGGATGTGAAGCTGGCCCTTGAGCAGCACGGTCTGCGCGTCGTCGGCTTGGATTCCTTGATCGCCTGGACCGGTCCGGGAGATCCGGGCGGTCCGTACTTCGGAGAACCGACCCGCGATCAGCTGTGGCAGGCACGCGACGAGCTCGACGTCAGCACGATCAACGTCGTCCTGCTCCGTGGCAGGACGGTGGAGCGGGCCCAACTGATCGACAGCCTCGCCGCACTCGCCGTGGAGGCGGAGAAGCACGCCGCGCAGCTCGCGGTCGAGTTCGCCCCCGGCACCGCGGTCGGCACCCTCGCCGACACTCTGTCGGTGATCGACGAGGTCGGCAGTGACCGCCTCGGCGTCACGCTGGATGTCTGGCATCACTACGTGACGACTGCGCCGTGGGACTCCACCGAGCTACCCGGTGCCGATCTCGTTCGCCTGGTTCAGCTCTGTGACGCACCTGACCTGCCGCCCAAGCAGCTCGCCGCGGTGACCGGCACCGCACGCCTCATTCCCGGAGACGGCATCATCGATATCGCGAGCTTCCTGGCCATGCTCCGAGGCAACCGCGTGCAGGCACCGATCGCTGTCGAGATCCTCTCGCCCCGCAGCGCGCAGAGCGATCCGGTCGAGTACGCCCGCGAGATCGGCGCGGCCTGCCGAAGACTCCCCGCCGTATCAGTCGGGCAGTAGCAGCGTCGCGTTCTCGCGAAAGAACTTCTGCACCACGCCGGCACCGAGCGGTGCGATGCGGTCGAACATCCTCTCCGCGCTGTGCTTGCCTCCCTCGACGTGCGGGTAGTCGCTGGAGTAGCAGATGCTCTCGGCGACCTTGGGGTGGGCGAGGATGTACTCGTCGGGCCGTTCGAAGTCGTTGAAGGCGGTCACCCGCACGTTGCGCGCGATGTAGTCCGAGGGCGCGCTCGAGATGAACGGAGCCAGGCGGCTCGCGTACACATCGCGAGCCCACATGTCGAGGTGGTCGGCGAGCGGCCCGAGCCAGGCGCATCCCACCTCGAGCATGCCGAGACGCAGCGCAGGATGCCGCTCGAAGACACCACCCAGCACCATCGTGATGAGCCAGTTCGACTGCGCCAGGTGCAGCGTCGCGAACGAGTACGGCTCCAGCCCGATCTCGTGGCTCTGCGCCTTACCCAAGGCGAAGGCGGGCGCGTTGACCCACTCCGATGACGACATGAAGTCGACCTCGCCGCCGACGTGCACCGTACAGCAGATGTTGTGGGTGGCGAGCAGTTGCCAGAACGGGTCGAGGTCGGGGTGCGCAGGCGAGCGACCACCCGGCGGACGTCCCACGTTCAGATGAACAGCGCGGATTCCGGCGTCGATGAAGCGCCGCGCTTCGGCGATGAGCGCCTCGGGCGTATCGACCTGCGGCAGATACGCGACAGGACGGAGTCGCCCTCCTCCGAAATCGCTGAAGCGGATCGCCCACTGGTTGTACTCACGCAGCCCGGCCCACCCGAGTTCGCGGACGTCCTCGATCGACATGTCGTTGTCCATGAACCGCTGCAGGTTCTGCCCTTCGATCATCCACAACGCGGTGAGGACGCAGGTCGGGAAGACCAGCTGGCGCTCGATCCCCATCTGGTCGAGGACCGCGAGTCGGCGAGTGAAGTCGAAGGCGCCCGGCGCGACCGATCCCTTCGTCTCCCACACCGACACGCCGGTGATCTCCGCGGTGTCTCCGGCGAGTTCCGGGTGGACCATGTTGTCCTTTCCGACACTGCGGAAGATGGGTTCGGCGAGGACGCCGATCCGTCCCATCGCGGGGCCGAAGACCTCACCCCACAGGTGCGTGGGCGTCATCTCGTGCGCGTCGACATCGTGCATCGCGCGCAGGATGCCGCGGTCGATCTCGGTTGAAGCACGTGTTGCTGTCACGACGTCACCTCGTCCTGTGGTGGTTCATGCCGCGAACGCCGGCGGGCGCAGCGGATCGGATACCGGCAGCGGCGTGCCGCGCTGGGCGAACTGCCTGGCCTTGTCCTGTAGCTCCGGCACGAGCAGCAACGCCGGATCGAACATCTGCTCCGCGACCTGGATGGCCTCGGCAACGCTGACGTCCACCGTCGCCATCTGCGCGAGGGTGAGCCGGTAGTTCGCGAACTCCTGCTCCTCGGTCGAGAGGGTGCGACGCGGACCTACCGTCTCCGGAAAGCTCAGGTCGAAGTCGGTGGCGGTGTGCCACGGCGCGACGAGCATCCGGGCCAGGTCGTCGTTGAAGCGCTTCGGCAGGGCGGCGAGGTCGTCGAACTCGGTCAGCAGGTCGCGGAGCAGGCGGCCGCCGAGCAGTGAGCAGGTGATGCCCTGACCGAAGATCGGGTTGAAGGACGCCACCGCGTCGCCGAGGGCGATGAAGCCGGCCGGCGGATCGGAGAGGCGGGTGTAGTGCCGCATGCGATTCGCTGTGGAGCGGGATGTCGCGATGCCGGACGCCGGCTCGGACTTCGACCAGAGGTCGTAGAAGAGCGGCACCTTGCAGCCCTGCATGAAGGCCTTGTAGCCCTCTTCGTCGCCGGGCGGGTAGTCACGCGAGTGGCCGAAGAGGGTGAGGATGTGCAGGCCGTTGTCCTGCGGGTAGAGGATGGCCCCCTTCGTCTGCCCCGGCCACGGGAGCTGTGAGACGAACTGCATATCACCGGGCCACGCGTCCTCGGGCACCTTCACGAGTTGGCTCGCATAGCCGACGTAGCCGTTGATGATGTCCTCGTCCGGTGGCGTGAACCCCGCCTTCTCCAACCACCCGGGTGCCGAGGAGCCCTTGCCGGAGGCGTCCACCGTGAGATCGGCGTCGAGGGAGCGCGTGCCACCGTCGGTGAGGACGCTGACACCGCCGATGCGGTCGCCCACCCGTAGCAGTTCGGCGGCCTGGCCACAGACGAAGTCCACGTTGCCGAGCGCGAGTATCCGGCGCCGGGCCACCGATTCGAGCAGCACGCGGCGGATGCCGTAGCCGCCGGCCTGGGTCGTCCCGCGCGCCCACCATCCGAACGGCGTGTAGTTGGCGCCGAGGCTGAGCACGTCGAAGAGCCGGGCGCCCTGTTCAAGGGTCTCGTTGACGAACCCGGGCATCAGCTCTTCCATCACGGCACGTCCGAGCATCCGGATGCCGTGGACGTGCGCGGACTGGGGCACGCCCCGGCGCGGCCCGTTCCCGGGTGCTTCGAGGTCGTCCCGATCGATGATCGTGACCTTCTCGAACGTGTCGGAGAGTGCACGCGCGGCGGCCAGACCGGCGAAGCTCCCTCCGATTACGACTGCGTGATCACGCGCCACGTGTGGCCTCCTTGACCGTATGGCCAACCCTGGCCAACCCAGCAGGATCGTATATTGTAGGTAGTATCCACATCAAGGGAATCTCATGGGCGTGATCTCCGCACACAACGAACTGCTCTCCGAGCCGGACCACCTCGAATACGAACGCCGCATCGAACGGCTGCGCGAGATCCTCGACAAGGAGAGTCTCGACGGCGTCATCGTCAGCGATCGCCGCTACGACCCGGACAACCCACCCGCGATGACCGCGCCGCCTTACGCCCGCTACCTCTCGAACATGACCCTCTATGGCGGTGGCGGCGGCGCGGCCGTCTGGGCACACCGCGCCAACCCGCTCGTCGTGGCCTCGCGCAGTGCCGACCCCGTCCTCGTCCTTCCGCCCGGCCTGCGCAACTCGTGGGTGAGCTATGCGCGACACCGTTCGTGGATCGTCGACGTGAAGTGCGCCGGAGAGAACCGCGTCTGGGCTTCCAACCACGACTTCCCCAGCAACTCCGGGGTGATCTCGCCGGACGACATCGCCGAGGCGATCGAACAATCCGGGTTGTCGCGAGGACGAATCGGGATCAGCGGCAACTGGCCCGACATGCACGCAATCGCAGATCGATTCCCCGGAGCCGAGTTCGTCCCGGTCATCCAACCAACGCAGAACGGGCGCAGGCGCGACGTCCTGGAGCCGCTCATCGGCGCCAACTCCGAGTGGGAGATCGCCCGGCTCGAGCGCGCACAGATCGCCGCGAACGTCGCCATCGAGGCGCTGCGCACCGCCGCGAAGGGCGGGGCAACCGTACGTGAAGCGGGCCGCGAAGGACGCCTCGCCGCGATCCGCGCCGGCGCCGACGAGCTCAGCGTCGACGGCTCGGTCATCGCCGAGCCGTGGACCTTCGCCGCCTACGACCTCGCGCCCGAGAGCCTGACCTTCGAACGGGGCAAGCTCTACCTCATCGAGATCGCCTACTGCATGGTCGACGGCTACAGCGTGCAGACCTGCCGCCTCTTCACAGTCGGCGAACCCGAGCCCGAAGTGCAACGCATGTACGACACAGCGATGACGTCCTTGCACGCGATGCTGAACAAGCTCAGCGTCGGAGTCACCGGCGCCGACATGTGGGACGCCGGGATCGGGCCGCTCCAGGACGGTGGCTACGCACCCTGGTGCCGCCTCGGCCACTCCTGCGGCTTCGAGATGTTCGGCCCCCAGCGCCTGCAGTTCTTCCCCGGCGACCGCTACCAGGTCGAGCCCCACCAGGCGGTGACGGTCCACGCACCGATCGTCAGCGGCGACGGCAACACGGTCGGCATCATCGGCGACACCGTCCTCGCCATCGAGGACGGCTGGCGCTACTTCGCGCCACCGGCCGACTACGCGCTCTGAGGCTCGGCTCCCGGGCGGCCGATCCGGATCGCCAGGACCGCCGCCAACACTCCCGCCCCCGCGCAGAGGATGAAGAGCATGCGGTAGGCGGTGAGCGAGGGCCAGTGCTGTCCTGCCAGCAGAACGGTGCTCGCCGAGAGCAGGCTCCCTCCGACGGAGGTCGCGATCGCGCCGCCGAGCGTGCGGGACAGCGAATTGATCCCGTTCGCGGCCGCAATGCTCGAGAGGTCTGTGTAGTGACCGATCAAGGTCGGCATCGAGGCATAGCCGATACCCGATCCGGCGCCGAGGATAGTGCTGCCGAGCACTATCTCCCACAGCGATCCGGTGGCGAAAATCCGCAGCAACCAGCCCACGGCAACCGTCAGCCCGCCGAGGGCGAGAGTGCGATCCGCCCCGACCTTGCGCAGCAGCCGGGCGGTCATTGGCGCGAAGATAAAACTGAACAGGCCGCAGGGCAGCACGCACAGTCCACTAACGATGATCGATGAACCGAACCCGTAGCCGGTTGACCTCGGCGCCTGCACGTACGGTGCCGTACCGATCAACGCTGCGAACATGGCCACGCCCATCAGCAACGTCGAGCAGTTCGTCAGGACGATCGGACGCCGTGCGGCGGCCCGTAGATCGACGATCGGCAGGGCGATCCGGGTTTCGTATCGTGCGAAGCCCACCGCCAGGGGCACTGAGATGACGAGCAGGCTCAAGGTGAGTGGTGACCCCCAGCCCCAGGTGGTTCCCTCCGACAGCGCCAGCAACACTGCCGTCAACATCGCGCCGAGCAATACGGAACCGGGGACGTCCACCCTGCCGCCCGGGCGTCCCGGGGCTTCCGGCACGAGAAACAGCGTCGCGACCACGGAAAGGGCACCTGCGATGCCGATGACCCAGAAGAGCACGTGAAAGTCGGAGTGCTGTGCGATGACACCAGCCATCGGAAGGCCGAGCGCGCCGCCGACGCCGAGCATGGCACTGACGACCGCCATTGCCGTTACGGCCTTGTCCCGCGGCACCAGCGAACTGATCAGACCGATACCAAGCGGGATCGCCGCAAGCGCCGTCCCCTGAATCGCTCTGGCGATGATGAGCAGGGCAACGTTGTTGGTCTGCACCGCGAGGATGGCGCCGAGGACGAGCCCACCCAGCGCGACCAGGAACAGCGCGCGCTTGCCGAACATGTCGCCCAAGCGACCGAAGATCGGAACGCTCACCGCGCCCACGAGAAGCGTCGCGGTGAGCAGCCATTCCGCGGTTGCTGTGGAGGTGTGCAGCACCGCGGGCAGGTTTGGCAGCACGGGCACGAGCACCGACTGCGACACCGACACGCTGAGGGCGCCGAAGCCGATGACCAGCATCGCAAGCCACGCACGTCCACCGGTAAGCGGCTCCCACTCGCCGGACGCCACGATCCGACTGGACGCCGTCCGACTCGATGCCGCCACCGGCCCGGTCAGCTCCTGCCCCGCTCCACGAACTCGAGGACGAGGCCGTCGAAGAGTGTCGCGGTGAGGACGCGTTGCGGGACATCCTCACCGAGGTCCAGTTCCGTACGCGGGCTCACGATCGCATCCGGAAGACCCTTCAGCACTGGCTCCACGTCGGCGAGGGAATCAACCTCGATCCCCACGCGGGCAAGGCCGGTGGTCGTCTGCGCGTAGGAGACTCTGCCGGTCGTCGGCGGCGTGAGCCATTCACAGACGTCGAGGACGAACTCGGCGCTCGGTTCGCGCCCCTCGCGGGTGGGGATGGAGTAGAGCCCGGCCTTCACGAGCGTCTCCTCGGCGCTCTCCGTGAAGGGGCAGGGACCAGGCTTGTCGCTCTCGAAGAGGATCGGGCACTGCATCCCGAGGACGTCCTGGAGCTCCGTACTGATCCGTCCGAGGTCGGGGCTGTTGTGGTTGACGTGGTAGGTCCGCTCGGGCGCCTCGAAGGTGACGTACTCGATGACGGTGCCATCGGGATCGCGGAAACCGAAGACAGGACGACCGGTCGTCCGGCCCGGGTAGGGCATCTGCAGTTCGGTGAAGGGACGGCCGTTGTGCCGCAGAACGTCCTCGTAGCGCGACTCCACCCTCGGCGACTGGAAGCAGATCCGGTACAGCCCCGGCGCGTTGAAGTCGCGGGGGGCGACTGCCGCCGGGGCGGGGTCCAGCCACTGAACGAGGTGCACCTCGACGGCGTCCTGCACCTCGGTGCCACCCATGACACAGCCGCGCAGCGAGCCGCGCGCAACACCGAGGTGATCGAGCGGCTGGTTACGCACCTCGAAGCGCCGTACCGGTGTCAGCGGGAGCGTTGCCGAGTAGAAGTCGATCGACCGTTCGAGGTCGGTGACGTTGATAACGACGTGGGTATACCGGTTCAGCACCGATGCCTGCTGCTGGTCACTCATGTGGCGCTCTCCCGGGTTGCCTGTGTTGTTGTGTTCTGCAGCTCGCGGCGGAAGCCGCGAACCGTGGCAACGAACTCCTCCGGCGCCTCGTAGGCGCCGAAGTGTCCGCCGCGAGCCAATCGCTCGTAGTGGATGACGTCGTAGGACTGCTGCGCCCAGCGCAGTGACGGTCGGCTGATCTCTGCCGGGAAGATCGCAGCCCCCATCGGCACCGGCGGTGCGGGTTGGCGCGACACGTTCGTCCCTGCCGCCTTCGCTTCGTAGTAAATACGTGC
>DASXYU010000090.1:0-58813 GCA_036502295.1 Jatrophihabitans sp.
GAGGGTTCACAACCCAACGAGCTGTACGGGCGGAGGGACTCGAACCCCCACGGTGTCTCCACCACTGGGACCTAAACCCAGCGCGTCTGGCCAATTCCGCCACGCCCGCATGCAGCTGACACTTTAGTCAGCTTTGGTGGCACGGATGTCGTGGCCGACGCTGGACAGGCAGCGCCCCGTCTTGAGGTCCCAGCTCCAGCCGTGCATCTGGCAGGTGAGTTCGTCTCCATGCACCTCCCCGAAGCGGGAGAGGTCTGCCTTGAGGTGCGGGCAACGACGCTGCACGTCCCAGTCACCGAGGCGCACGGTGTCGGCGGCCTCGGCGGCGTTCTGCTCGGCGAACCAACCCTCGGCGTACTGCAGGCGCTCCTCGGTAAGGCACTTGAAGAAGACATAGATGAACTCGTTGTACGGACCGATCCGCTTCGCCGAGAAACGGCACGACAGGAACAGCGAGTTCGACCAGTCGATCTCATGCTCGACGATGAGTCGCTCGAGGATCGCCCGTGAGGTCTTGAACTCGTAGCGAACGCGCTCATCGGCGTACTCACGCACGGTCCGAGTCTCGAAGTCGAGCAGGACGTCCACGTCGCCACGTCCGCCTTCCTCAACCGGCGCGTCCTCGGCGAGCAACCGCACACCTCCCTCGACACCGCGGGCGATGTGATCGGCTTCGATCAGCAGCGGCTCGAACCACGACTTCAACTCACCGAGGACGTCGAGCCCGGGCTGCGCCCACGTCTTCTTCGCCGCCTCGACCTCCGGCATGCGCCGGGTCTGCATGTCACGCAGGTACGCGGTCTTGGTCTCGTTCGAGGCGAAGATCGTCGCCGGGTCGTACGGATGCTCCGCCGGGCAGTCGGCAACACCCAGGTCGGCGATCGAGCCGGGCAGCAGCAACCGTCCTTCGTCGTGACCGTGCTCGCGCAGGAAATCGAGGTAGACGGTCTGATCCGGAAAGATGTTGCTGTCATCGCCGTGGATGTCGTTGAGGTGGAACAGCTCCGGGTCGAGGAAGCAGGGCGGCCCTGCCGTCGGGAAGACAACGCGGGCGCCGGCCTCTTCGATGTACCGCAGTGAGCGGTCGTTCTGCCGCTTGCGCTTGTTCACACCCAGCGCGTGCCTGGCCCGCTCCGGCAGCTCATAGACCATCGGGAACCAGATCGCGCCGGAGAACTGCAGCAGGTAGCCGTCGATCGGCCCGAGTTCGGTGAAGTGTGAGGTATTCGCCGGACGCGCGTCGTTCTGGTTGAGGACGCGGTGCTCACCGTCATAGACCCAGAGCGAGGAGTCACCGATGGGCCCATCCGTCGGCGAGGTGAGCGAGTCGATCATGATCTGCAGACCGTCGAGCTCCATCACCTCGCCGTTGATCGGCTGGGCGAAGTTGCTGAAGCCGACATCCAGCAGGGCGTCACGCAGCTCGTCGGTCGGGAAGTCCGGCAGCAGCACCGTCGTGTTCTTGGAGACGTAACGACGGAGATTCTCCGGGTCGAAATGATCGCGGTGCAAATGGCTGATGAAGAGGTAGTCGGCCTGGCCGAATCGGTCCCAGTCGAGCTGCGAATTGTCCGGGAACGGGAACCACGAGCCGAAGTAGGCCGGGTTCACCCAGGGGTCCGCGAGGATCGTGCCGTGGGCCGTTTCGATGAACACACTCGCGTGTCCGAGGCCCGTGATCCGCATAGGACGACCTTAATGCCGGGCCCCGCGCCCGGCTCGGGAGGTTAATGCCGGGTCCTGCGCCGGGCTCCGAGGACATCGTGGCAGACTGTCCGCAACGTCCACGACCCATTCCGCGGACCTCGTTTCGCAAAAGGAGCATGCCGTGGCTCACGACTCGCACAGCGATCACGAGCAGCCCAGCGATTGGGGCTGGCACGGCGAGTTTCCGAAGGTCGCTCGCGTCATGGGCTGGATCTGCGTCGTCATCCTGCTGCTCATGTGCACGGCGACGAAGTACAACCACTCGGGAACGATGTGGCTGCTGATCTCGGCCGGCACCCTCGTCGTCGGCCTCTTCTGGGATGTACAGCGCCGCCGCAACGCCTGGCGTAAATAGTCGCCCGAGGCACGTAATCTGCGGCGTTCTCGTCGTCCACCGTATGCCTGATACGGCCTTCCTCCTCTGCCTCGCATCTTGCGCACCTCAGGCGCATTGAGTTAGCTGTCGAAGCCGAGGCCGAGGCGATCGAGCAGGTGCAGCCAGAGGCCCTCGCGCCCCTTCGAATCCGCCCGCGACATCGCACGCTGCGTCACCTGGATCCCGGCGTACTTGATCGGTTCCGGCGGGAACGGCGTAGGACGGGAGCGCACCGCCTTCAGCCTCGTCGCCTCGGTGTCCCGGCCGTCGAGCAGATCCAGCATCACTTGCGCACCGAAGCGGGTAGCGCCGACCCCGAGCCCGGTGTAGCCGAGGCTGTAGGCGATGCGTCCACCCTTCGCGGTGCGCTGGAACGCGAAGAACCGGCTGCACGTGTCGATGGCACCGCCCCACTGGTGCGTGAAGCGCAATCCGTCGAGCTGCGGGAACGTCTCGAAGAATTGACCGGCCAGGGTGTCGAAGGTCTCCGGTCGTTGGGTGAGCTCCTCGTCCAGCCCGTTGCGCCAGTGGTAGACCGCGTCGTAGCCGCCCCAGAGGATCCGGTTGTCGGCGGTGAGTCGGTAGTAGTGGAAGTGGTAGGACGGCTCCCCCACTCCCTGCCGGTTCTGCCATCCGATCGAGGCGAGTTGCTCCTCGCTCAACGGCTCGGTCATCAGCGCGTAGTCATAGACCGGGACGATGAACTTGCGCGTGCGGCGCAGCGGTGACGGGAAGACGTTCGTGCCGAGCGCTAGGCGATGCGCATAGACCGTCGGGCCGGCGCCCCAGCGACCGAACCAGGGGCCGGTGCTCACCTCGACGCCCGCTCCGTGCCTGCCGATCCAGCTCACCCAGGTGTTCTCGTAGATCCGCACGCCGAGCTTGAGACACGCCTGCTTCAGGCCCCACGCGAGCTTGGCGGGGTCCACGATCGCCGTGTCGTTGCGGTGCCAGCTGCCGGCGAGGTATTTGGGCGAGTTGAGTTCCGCCCGTACCGCGTCCTGGTCCAGGAAGACGGCGTCCTCACCGAGGGACCGGGCGTCCTCGGCGTCCTCCTCCAGCCATTCGATCTGGTGTGGCTCCACCGCCACTTCGAGGGCGCCGGTGCGGCGGAAGTCGCAGTCGAATCCGTAGCGGGCGACCGCCGCTTCGATCGCGTCGAGGTTCTCTCGACCGAGGCGCTCGAGAGTGGGCATCTCCTTGGGGTGCCGGGCCAAGCCGTTCTCGTGGCCGTGCGTCAGGCTCGCCGCGCAGAAGCCGCCGTTGCGTCCGGAGGCCGCCCAGCCGACCGTCCTGCCTTCCAGCAACACCACCTCGCGCGAGGGGTCCTGCTCCTTGGCGAGCAGTGCCGTCCAGAGACCGGTGTAGCCGCCACCCACGACGGCGAGGTCGCAGTGGGCGTCTGAGCCGAGCGGCTCGCAGGGCGCCGGTGCGTCGGGCCTGTCGAGCCAGAAGGGTTTGGGTGTCGCGTCAGTGAGTGCGGGATGGCCCATGCGTTATCAGTGGCTCTGCCGTTTCTGCTCGGTCGAACGATGGTGTGAGGGTACGTGCGGTCAGCTGGCGCGGCGGTTCCATACCGCGCTCGACACCGCGATGAGGACGCCGACGACGAAGATCACGCTGCCCATCGCGTAGACCTGTGGCGGCAGCTGGCCGGCGTTGCGTTCGTACGCGCCCCACACCCACAGGGGAAACATCTGCGTGTTGCCGCTGTTGAAGCTCGTGATGATGTAGTCGTCGATCGACATCGCGAAGGCGAGCAACCCACCGGAGACGACACCCGGCATGATCCCCGGCAGCGTCACCCGGAAGAACGTCACGAGATGCCCGGCACCGAGGTCGTGGGCGGCCTCCTCGAGCGCCGGGTCCAGACCCGCCATGCGAGCCCGGACCGTGACCGCCACGTAGGCGAGGCTGAACATCACGTGTGCCAGCAGGATCGTGACGAAGCCCAGCGGGATGTCGAGGGTGAGGAAGAGGCTCAGCAGCGCGGCACCGAGGACGACCTCGGGGGCGGCGATGTTCGCGAAGAGCAGCAGGTTCACCGACCCGATGCCACGGAACTTGCTCCGTCCCATCGCGAGCCCCATGAGGGTGCCCAGAACCATCGCGATGGCCGTCGTCAGCAACGCGATGTAGAGCGAGTTGCGAAACGCCTCGGTGAGGTCCGGGGTGTCGAAGAGACGGGTGTACCACTTGACGGTGAAGCCGTTCCAGTGCGTATCGACGACCGCCTTGCCGCCTCGCGTCTGGTTGAAGCTGAAGACGATCATGACGACGATCGGGGCGATGAGCCAGAGGATGACGAGCCATCCCCAGAGCGGCAGGAGCCACTTGCCGCCTACCTTCGACCGCTTGCTGTCGACGGGCCGGTTGTCGAGTTCGGTGGCGTGCTTGAGCGTCTCGACCGCGCCCCCCATGCTCGTCGTCATCAGGCGGCCGCCATTTCCAGAGCGTCCTCGGTACCGAGGACTCGCGCATAGACGAAGACGCCGATCAGCAGGATCGCCATGAGGATGAAGGACAGCGCCGCGGCGGTCGGGTATTGCAGGTCGGTGATGTATTGGGTGTCGATGACCGTGCCGATCATCGTCTGATGGGTTCCGCCGAGGATCTGCGCATCGACGTAGTCCGACGCCACCGGGACGAAGGTGAGCAGCACCGAGGCGAAGAGGCCCGGGATCGAGAGCGGGAAGACGACCTTGAGAAAGGCGAGCGTCTTGCTGGCGTAGAGATCCGCCGACGCCTCCAGCAGGACGGGCTGGACCCGTTCCAGGGAGACATAGATCGGCAGGATCGCGAACGGTAGGAAGTTGTAGACGAGTCCGCCGATGACCGCCATGTTGGTCTGCGTGTACTGGCCGTCGGTATCGGCGAGGTTGAGGGCGCGCAGCACCGTGAAGAGGCCGTGCTCGACATGAATGCCGTGCAGAGCACCATGGATCAGCCCGCTGTCACCGAGCATGAACTGCCAGCTCAGCGTCCGGATGACGAAGGAGACGAAGAAGGGCAGGAGTAGCAGGAAGAGCAGCGACGACTTGTACTTTCCGCCGCGGAACGCGATCCAGTACGCCACGGGATAACCGATCAGGAGACAGATCGCGGTCGCCACGATGCCGTAGATCAGCGAGCGGATGATCCGGTCGTGGAACTGGTTCCAGGCGTCCGCATACGTGCCGAGGTGCCAGGTCTGTTTGAAGCCTTCGAGGTCGTTGCCCGTCATCGTCGACACCGACAGCATCGCGACGATCGGGACGACGAAGAAGATCATCAGCCAGACCCAGCCCGGAAAGACCAGTGCGTAGGGGGCCAGCTTGTTCCGAATGCTGCGCGCGCTCATCGGTCCCTCCGTCCTCTTACGCCTGGACGATGGGCTGGAAGAGGGCGTTCCACTGGGTCAGCTCGTCCTGCGTCAGCACCCGGTAGCGGTGCAGCAGGGTCAGGTCCTGCGCGGTGGGGAAAATCAGCGGGCTGTTGGCGAGGCCGTTGTAGTAGTCCTCGCCCTCCTTGTCGCCGCTCTTCTTCGCGTCCGCAGCCTCCTGCAGGTAGATGTCACGGGCGGCGGGTACCGGGGTGAAGTAGTTGATGTAGTCATCGAGGGTGGCCGCGACCTCGGGCTGGTAGACGTAGTCCATGTAGGTCATCGCATCGAGCGGGTGGTCGGCGTAGCGCGGGATGCACATGTTGTCGGTCCAGATCAGCGCCCCCTCTTTGGGGACGATGAACTCCAGCTCCGCGCCGGAGGCGTTGGCCTGGAAGACGTCACCGGACCACGCCATGCTCACCCACGTGTTGCCCGCCTTGAGGTCGCCGATGTAGTCCTGCGAGTAGTACTTGCGCACGAGCGGTTGCTGCTTGATGAGCCAGTCGGCGGCCTTCTGCCAATCGGCCGGGGTCGAGGTCTCGGGATTGACGCCGACGGCGCAGAGAGCACACCCGGGCAGGTCCTGGTTGTCGGCGAACATCCCGATCTTTCCCTTGAGCGCGGGATCGAGCAGGTCCTGCCAGCTCGTGATCTTCTTGCCGACCTTCTTCGGGTTGTAGGCGATGCCGGTGATGCCCGACTGCCAGGCCATCGTGAAGACGTTGCCCCGGTCATAGCTCGGGTCCTTCACCAGATCGGAGGCCTGTGCGTAGAAGTTCGGCATCCGGGTCTGGTCCAGCGGCAGCAGGTAGTCGCGGGTGATGAGGGCATCCAGCTCGATGCCGTTGGTGATGACCATCAGGTCGTAGCCGGTGCTGCGTCCCGCCTTGAGCAGTGGAGCGATCTTGGCGTAGTAGGTGTCGTCCTCATCGATGACCTCGTCGTACTTGACCTTGATGCCGCTCTTCTTGGTGAACTCGTCAAGGCTGGGGTGCACGCTGTCGTCATCGGGATCGACGTCCATGTAGAGCGGCCAGTTGGCGAAGTTCAGCTGACCGTCGGCCTTGGTGTAGCCGGTCCAGAACTTCTCGATCGCCCGCTGCTGTCCCCACATGCTGTCGCCGCCACCGCCGGTGGTGGCGGCCGTCCCGGTGCCGCTGCCCGCGTTCGGCTGCGTCCCCTTGATCGAGCAGGCGCTGAGCGCGAGGCCGAGCGCCGAGAGGCCGCCCATCTGCATCATCCGGCGCCGGGAGAGACGCGGCTGGGTAAGACCCCGCAGCAGATCCGGCGAGAGATCGGGACGCATTTCCTCGCTCATGCTGCTTCCTCCTCGTCGACGGCGCCGGGTTCGACACCCGCCGCGAGGGCGAGGGAGTGTTCGGGACGCCAGGAAAGCCACACACTCTCGCCACGGCTGGCGACGTCGCTGGAGTCGGAGGCGTTCTGCAGGAAGACGAGAAGCTCACCCTCAGCGGTGGTGACGGCGTACTGCGTCGAGGTGCCGAGGTAGACGACCTCCGTGACGATGCCGCGCAGCACGCAGCGCCCGGCCTCGGGCTCGGCCTTGCCGATGATGATCTTCTCGGGGCGGACGGTGAGGTCCAGCTCCCCGCCGACCGTTCCACCAGAGGCGATGGCGTCCGGAACGATCAGTGACTGGTCGGGGCCGACATCGAGGATCGCCGTCGTGCCGTCGAGCTGCTTCACCTTTCCCTTGAGCAGGTTCGATGTGCCGATGAAGCCGGCGACGAAGCGCGTGCAAGGACGCTCGTACACCTCGCGCGGCGCACCGAGCTGCTCGATGCGACCGGCATTCATCACGATGAGGCGATCCGACATCGTCAACGCTTCGTTCTGGTCGTGGGTGACGAAGACGAAGGTGATGCCTACCTCGCGTTGGATGCGCTTAAGTTCGATCTGCATCGCCTGGCGAAGCTTGAGGTCGAGGGCTGCCAGCGGCTCGTCGAGGAGAAGTGCACGAGGACGGTTCACCAGCGCGCGGGCGAGGGCCACGCGCTGCTGCTGACCTCCGGAGAGCTCACTCGGGCGGCGGGCGGCCTTGCCGTCGAGCTGAACGAGGTCGAGCATCTCGTTCACCCGGGTCTTGATCTCCGACTTGGAGACGCCCTTGCGCTTGAGGCCGAAGGCGACGTTCTCGAAGACGTTCATATGCGGGAAGAGCGCATACGACTGGAAGACCATGTTGACGTCGCGATTGTTCGGAGCGACACCGACGACATCCTTGCCGTAGAGCAGGATCTGACCCTCGCTGGGCTCCTCGAATCCGCCGATCATGCGCAGCGTCGTGGTCTTGCCACATCCGGAGGGGCCGAGCAGCGAGAAGAACTCACCCTCGCCGATGGTGAGATCCACGCACTCGACCGCGGCCACGACGCCGCTCTTCGTCTGGAACCTCTTCGCGATGCCGACCAGCTCGATGGCCGGGACTGTCGGATCTGTCACGCCGCCTGTCTCCCCTCGCGCGCACCGAGCCGTCACCACGGTTCGGCAGAGGCTACGCGAAGTAGCCGTTGGGGAATCCTGACATGAGACCCGTATCAGGGAAAGGAATTCGTTGTTACGAACCTGTTTCGCTGCGGATTCGCTTGAAAACGGCCTGAAAGTGACCGATGATCAGTGCATGGCACGCTCCACTCCGAAGGATTTCGTAGACGACACCTCGCGCGCCATCATCGAGCAACTGCAAGAGGACGGCCGTCGCGCCTACGCCACGATCGGCAAAGCGGTCGGTTTGTCCGAAGCCGCCGTCCGGCAGCGTGTGCAGAAACTCGTGGACAACGGCGTCGTGCAGATCGTCGCCGTGACCGATCCCACCCAGGTCGGCTTCGCCCGTCAGGCGATGATCGCGATCAAGGTCTCCGGCGACGTCGAGACCGTCGCCGAGCAGTTGGCGAAGATCGACGAGGTCGACTACCTCATCGTCACTGCGGGCTCGGTCGACATCCTCGCGGAGGTCGTCGCCAACGACGACGAGCACCTGCTCCAGTTGGTCAACCGCCGCATTCGCACCATCCCCGGTGTCGCGAGCACCGAAGCGTTCGTGTACCTGCGGCTGGCCAAACAGATCTACAACTGGGGAACCCGCTAAAACAACTGTTTGGAGTTCTGATGACCGCCCAGCAACCTCACGCTTACGACGCGGAGGCCCTCTCCGCCAAGGCGCGTGAGCACCTGTGGATGCACTTCACCCGCATGTCCTCCTATGCGAACGCACCCGTTCCGACGATCGTGCGCGGCGAGGGGGCGCGGATCTATGACGCGAACGGCAAGAGCTACCTCGACGGCCTCGCAGGGTTGTTCGTCGTCCAGGCCGGCCACGGCCGCATCGAGCTCGCCGAGGCCGCGGCGAAGCAGGCCGCCGAACTCGCGTTCTTCCCCGTCTGGTCCTATGCGCACCCGCCGGCGATCGAACTCGCAGACCGGCTCGCACAGCTGGCACCCGGCGACCTCAACAAAGTCTTCTTCACCACTGGTGGCGGTGAAGCCGTCGAGACGGCGTGGAAACTCGCCAAGCAGTACTTCAAGCTCGTCGGCAAGCCAACCAAGTACAAGGTGATCAGCCGGCAGACCGCATACCACGGCACCCCGCACGGCGCGCTCTCGATCACCGGAATCCCGTTCGCGAAGGCGCCCTTCGAACCGCTCGTCCCCGGCTCGCACCGCGTCCCGAACACGAACTTCTACCGGGCCCCGGAACACGGCGATGACCTTGAGGCCTTCGGCCGCTGGGCCGCCGACCAGATCGACATCGCGATCGAGATGGAGGGACCGGAGACGGTCGCGGCGGTCTTCCTCGAGCCGGTGCAGAACTCGGGTGGCTGCTTCCCGCCGCCGCCCGGCTACTTCGATCGCGTCCGCGAGATCTGCGACAAGCACGACGTGCTGCTCGTCTCTGACGAGGTGATCTGCGCCTTCGGACGTCTCGGCACGATGTTCGGATCATCGAAGTTCGGCTACCAGCCGGACATCATCACCTGCGCCAAGGGCCTCACCAGCGGCTACTCGCCGATCGGTGCCGCGATCGTCAGCGACCGCATCGCGGCACCGTTCTACAGCGGCGACACGATCTTCCCGCACGGCTTCACCTTCGGCGGCCACCCGGTCTCCGCTGCTGTGGCGCTGGCGAACCTCGATATTTTCGAGCGCGAGGGATTGCTGCAGAACGTCCTCGACAACGAGGGCGCGTTCAAGGCGACGCTCGACAAGCTGCGTGACCTGCCGATCGTCGGCGACGTGCGCGGCGCCGGGTACTTCTACGGAATCGAGCTCGTGAAGGACAAGGCCACCAAGGAGACCTTCGACGACGACGAGTCCGAGCGGCTGCTGCGCGGGTTCCTCTCCAAGGCGCTCTTCGACGCCGGCCTCTACTGCCGGGCCGATGACCGCGGCGACCCGGTCGTGCAGCTCGCACCTCCGCTGATCGTCGGGCAGAGCGAGTTCGACGAGATCGAGCAGATCCTGCGCTCCGTCCTCACCGAGGCGTGGACCCGGCTGTAGACCCGTGACTGATTACGGGTCGCTTTCGCTCTGGTTCGATCAGCTCAGTACGGCTCCGGTCGCGGGCGCGCCACTGCCCGGTGACCGCAGCGTCGACGTCGCGATCGTCGGCGGCGGATTCACCGGCCTCTGGGCCGCCTATTACCTGCTCAAGCGCGACCCGCAGTTGAAGCTCGCGGTGATCGAGTCCGAAACGGTCGGCTTCGGCGCCTCCGGGCGCAACGGCGGCTGGTGTTCAGCGCTCTACCCCGTCACGCTGGCGACGCTGGCGGCCGAGCACGGACGTGCTGCCGCCATCGCCCAGTACAAGGCGATGCAGGAAACGATCTATGAGGTCGCGCGAGTCGCGCACGATGAAGGCATCGACGCCGACATCGCGATGGGTGGCTCGGTCTACGTCGCACGCTCACCACAGCAACTACAGCGAGCGAAGGACGAGGTGGACGAGTACTCGGAGTTCGGCATCGACCTCGACCTGCTCGATGCCGACACCGCATCGCATCGCCTCAACGCCAGCGAAGTGATCGGTGGCACCTATACGCCCCACTGCGCCGCGATCCAACCGGCGAAGCTGGTGCGTGGACTTGCCGACGTCGTCCGCGGCCTCGGGGCCGCGATCCATGAGCAGACCCGGGTGCTCGCCATCCAACCCGGCTACGTGCGCACCACGCAGGGCGTGCTCAAGGCCGATGTCGTCATCCGCGCCACCGAGGGCTACACGACAACGCTGCCCGGACATCGACGTGTACTCCTCCCTGTCTACTCGCTCATCATCGCTACCGAGCCACTCTCCGACGCGGTCTGGGACGAGATCGGTCTGCGCGAGCGGGAGACCTGGGCCGATCTGCGGAACCTGATCATCTATGGGCAACGCACCGCCGACAACCGCATGGTCTTCGGAGGACGCGGCGCGCCCTATCACTTCGGGTCGCGGATCAAGCCGGGCTATGACCATGTCCCCCGCGTCTTCGGTGCACTGCAGCAGACGCTGCACGAACTCTTTCCCGTGCTCGGCGGCACACGGATCACGCACCAGTGGGGCGGCGCCCTCGGTATCGCCCGCGACTGGCATGCCTCCGTCGGCCTCGACCCGACGACGGGAATGGCGTGGGCCGGCGGCTATGTCGGCGACGGTGTCTCCACCACGAACCTCGCCGGACGCACTCTTGCCGACCTCATCACCGGACAGCAGACGGAGCTCACCACGCTGCCGTGGGTGGGTCATCGTTCGCGGAACTGGGAGTTCGAGCCGGTGCGCTGGCTCGGCGCCAACGCCGGTCTGCATGCGATGTCGTGGGCTGACCGGGCGGAGAGTCGCAGCGGTCGCCGTTCGCGCCTCGCCGGACTCGTCAACACTGTGATGGGACGGTAGGCATGAGCGCGCGGACCACGATGGCACGCCACGACGATCGCGCACAGGGCGACCGCGCGATGCTTGACGCCCTGCTCGACGAGGTCTGGATCGGCCATGTCGCGGTGGTGGCCGAGGCGGGGCACCCGATGGTGCTGCCCACGCTCCTCGCCCGCGACGGTGACCGCGTCCTGCTGCACGGATCGACCGGCTCCGGCTGGATGCGGCACGTCGCCGCCGGGGCAGAGGTGAGTCTTGCCGTCACCGCCGCCGACGCCATCATCGTGGCGCGCTCAGCATATGAATCCTCGATGCGCTACCGCTGCGCCGTCCTCTTCGGCCGCTGCTCGGTGCTGGAGGACGACGAGAAACTCGCCGCCCTCGATCTCCTCACCGAGGCGATCATCCCGGGGCGTACCGCCGAGGTGCGACGTCCCACCCGCAAGGAAATCGCCGCCACCATCGTGCTCGCCCTGCCGATCACCGAGTGGTCGATGAAGGCGAACTCGAACTGGCCGGACGACCCCGCCGAGGACGTGGCCGCTGATGCGTGGGGCGGAGTGCTGCCGATGCGGACGCAGTACTACGCACCGCGTGCCGCACCCGACCTCCGCGACGGCATCGAGGTACCCGAATCGGTACGGAGACTGACGACGTCCTAGTTCTGTGCCGGTGCCCCGGCGCGAAGTCCGTCCATCAGGATGCCGACGAGACGGCGCGCTTGGTCCTGCCATCCCTCGGTCACGTTGAAGGTGCAGAACCCGCCCACACCACGTAGCAGGTCATCGGGGTCGGCGTCGGCGCGGATACTGCCGGCTTCGACCGCGGTGCTGACCATCTTCGCCATGGTGGCGTTCAGCAGCGTGCGAGTCTGCTGGAAGAACGGGGATTCCTCACCGAGCAGCGTCTTGAGGGCGCCGACCAGGCCACGCTTCACCTCGACGTAGTCGATGAAGCCGCCCATCCACTCCTGCAGTGCCATGTCGGGTGCGTGGGTGGCGAGCAGGACGTCGGCCGTGTTGCAGAGGTTCTCCACCTCGCTGCTGTAGACGCCGGCGACGAGGTCTGCGCGCGTCGGGAAATGCCGGTACAGAGTACCGATGCCGACGCCCGCGCGTCTGGCCACCTCTTCGAGGGAGGCGTCCGTGCCCCGCTCCGCGAAAGTGCGGCGGGCAGCGTCAAGCAGCAACGCGCGATTGCGCTGTGCATCAGCACGCATCGGCCGATCCGCCTCTATAGCCTGCAACACTGCTCCCCAGTCCTTCCGTTCGCCCTGCACCTACCGCTTCAAGCGGAGTTTACCTCCGCATATTTCCACGCCCACTCGGGAATATGCGCGTTTCGGAGGCTGGTTTGCACAAACGGAGCTTTCCTCCGTATGCTTTAGCGGAGGCATCCTCCGGTTAAGCCTCCCCCGTCAAGCTCGACCGATCTATCGCAAGGAACTCCACGTGACTTCGGCTTCAGCCATCTCTGCTCCCGCACGCGGGCGCTTCCTCTCCCCGAGCAACCAACGGCTTGGCCTGATTATCGTTCTGGTCTGCCAGCTGATGGTGGTGCTCGACAGCACGATCGTGAACATCGCGCTGCAGGAGATCAAGGGTGCCCTGAACTTCTCCGCCACCAGCCTCTCCTGGGTCGTCAACGCATACGGACTCGCCTTCGGCGGCCTCTTGCTGCTCGGCGCCCGCGCGGGCGACCTCCTGGGCCGCCGCCGGACCTTCCTCGCCGGCATCCTGCTCTTCACCCTCGCCTCCTTCGCCGGCGGCTTCTCCCAGAACAGTGGGGAGCTGCTCGCCGCTCGGGCCATCCAGGGAGTCGGCGGTGCCCTCGCCTCGCCTTCAGCCCTCGCGCTGCTGATGACGATGTTCAGGGATCCGCGTGAGCGGACCCGGGCGATCGGCTACTACACCGCCGTCTCCATCGGCGGCGCCGCCGTCGGCCTCATCGCCGGTGGCGTGCTCACGCAGTGGGCGTCCTGGCGCTGGGTCCTCTTCGTCAACGTCCCCATCGGAATCGCCGTGCTCCTCATCGGCCGGCTGGCACTCGCCGAGACCGAGCGACACACCGGTCGCTTTGACCTCGCCGGCGCCATCCTCTCCACCGTAGGCATCACCGGCCTCGTCTACGGATTCGTCCACGCGGCCAGCGATGGCTGGGGCAATGCCGAGACGATCGGCTCGTTCGTCATCGGCGGAGCGCTGCTCGCACTCTTCATTCTCGTCGAGCTGCGGGCCGAATCGCCGATCACACCACTGCGGCTCTTTGCGAATCAGACCCGTGTCGCGTCCTACATCGGCCGTCTGCTGCTCGTCGCGGGAATGATGGGGATGTTCTTCTTCCTCACGCAGTTCCTTCAGGGCGTGCTCGGCTACAGCCCGCTGGCGTCCGGCCTCGCGTTCCTGCCGCTGACCGTGATGGTCTTCGGTTCTTCGCAACTGAGTGCGCGGTTCTTCGTGCACCGGTTCGGTGGCAAGAACGTCCTGCTCGTCGGCTGGTTGTTCTCCGTTGCCGGCCTGCTCTGGCTCACGCAACTGAGCGAGGGGAGCAACTATGCATCGTTGCTCGGGCCGCTGATGCTCTTCGGTCTCGGCAACGGCACCGCCTTCGTGCCGCTCACCACCTTTGCCCTCGCCGATGTCGAGCCGGAGAACGCTGGCGCGGCATCGGGGCTGGTGAATGTGATGCAGCAGGTCGGCGGTGCGCTCGGTCTCGCCGTGTTGGTGACGGTTTTCGGCGCAGCGAGCGGCGACGCGAAGAAGCACATCAACCCGAACCTCTCGCCGGCCGAGGCCGCGAAGCACATCTTCGTCGTCGGCGCGGACAAGGCGTTCTGGATGTGCGTGCTGCTGCTGATCATCGCCTGGATCGCGGTGGCCGTGCTCATCAAGAAGCGCAAGAGCGACCATCAGATCGGCCTCGACAACTCCGAAATCGAACTGGACGTCGCTCTCTCCGAAGCCTGAAATTGCGCCGAAGTCTTGGCGTGCGAGATGCAAGGCGGAGGAAGAAGGCCGTATTTGACCAACGGCCGATGACGAGAACGCAGCAGATCGTGCGCCTAGGCTTCGGCGGCGGCGAGTTGGCCGCAGGCGCCGTCTATCTCGCGACCGCGGGTGTCCCGGACCGTCACCGGAACTCCGCGGTCGCGCAGCCTCTGGACGAATTCCCGCTCCACCGGCTTGGGCGAGGCGTCCCACTTCGACCCCGGCGTCGGGTTGAGCGGGATGAGATTCACGTGCGCCAGGCGCGGCGCCAGCAGATCACCGAGCCGGTCCGCCCGCCATGGCTGGTCGTTGACGTCGCGGATCATGGCGTACTCGACTGAGTAGCGGCGACCGGTGCGCGCGGCGTAGGCGTCAGCCGCTTCGAGTACTTCGGCAACCTTCCAGCGCGTATTCACCGGGACGAGGGTGTCGCGCAGTTCGTCGTCCGGGGCGTGCAGCGACACGGCGAGCGTGACATCAAGGTCCTCCTCGGCAAGCTTGCCGATGCCGGGGACGAGCCCCACCGTCGAGACCGTGATCGAGCGGCGGGACAGTCCCAGTCCGGCCGGCGACGGATCGATGAGACGGTGCAGTGCGGCGACGAGCCGGTTGTAGTTGGCCAGCGGTTCGCCCATCCCCATGAAGACCACGTTGGAGAGGCGCCGTCCCCACTCCTCGGCGATGCGCGCTCCGGCGACGACCTGCTCGACGATCTCGGCGGTGGAGAGGTTTCGGGTGAGCCCGCCCTGTCCCGTCGCGCAGAACGGGCAGTTCATGCCGCACCCCGCCTGTGACGAGATGCAGATCGTGGTCCGCACCGGGTAGCGCATGAGGACGCTCTCTACGAGCGAGCCGTCGTGCAGGCGCCACAGGGTTTTGCTGGTTGCTCCGTCGTCTGCGGTCTGAGTGCGGAGTTCGTGCAACAGGTCTGGAAAGAGGGCGTCCTTGACGGGGGCGCGAAGCGCCTCGGGGAGGTCGGTCATCCGTGCCGGGTCGTTCTCGAAGCGCGTGTAGTACTGCCGGCTCAGCTGGTCTGCGCGAAACCTCGGCACACCGAGTTCGATGAGGGTGGTGCGGCGCTCGTCCTCGTCGAGGTCGGCGAAGTGCGTCGGCGGCAGGCCGCGCTTCGGTGCGTCGAAGACGAGAAGTGGCTGCCGGGTCGCGCGCGCTGTCACGACATCACGCCGGGTGAAAAGCACTGAGAAGCAGGTAGGCGACGGCGGCACACGGCAGCAGCGAGTCCAGACGGTCCATGATACCGCCGTGCCCGGGCAGCAGGCTGCCCATGTCCTTCACGCCGAGGTCGCGCTTGATGAGCGACTCCCCCAGGTCACCCAGCGTCGCCGTGACGACGATGGCGACACCGAAGACGAGTCCCTTCCAGGCCGCCTCGTGAAAGGTGTTCGTCATGATGAGGACGCCCGCGAGCGAGCACCAGATCACCGAGCCGATCGAGCCCTCGATGGTCTTGCCCTTGGAGACCACCGGCGCAAGCGGGTGACGCCCGAAGAGGACGCCCGTGAAGTAGCCGCCGGTGTCGCTGCAGACCACGGTCGCGACGAAGAAGATGATCCGGGCCGCACCGTCGGAGGGGACGGCCAGCAGAACGGCGAACCCCGCGAGCGTCGGCAGGTAAAGCAGCACGAAAAGCGAGACTGTGACGTCGCGCAGGTAGTTCCTGGCACCCTCGGTCAGGCGCCAGATCAGGACGGCGGCGGCCGTGGTGAGCGCGGCAATGACCAGGCCGTCCGCACCCTTGTTCCATGCCGCGACGATGAGAGCGATGCCGCCGACCGCGACCGGCACGACCGAAAGACGGATACCCGCCTTCGCGAGCACCGTGGAGAGCTCGTAGCAGCCGTAGAGCACCGCGGCGCCGGCGAGGATGGCGAAACTGGGACGGTAGGTGAAGAGGGTGAGGACGATGAGCGCCCCGAGGCCGAGGCCGACGGCGATCGCCATCGGCAGATCGCGGCCGGCCTTGAAGCGCGAGTCCTTGGCCTGCTGGAGCTGTGGACCGATCGGGTCGGCGGTGCGCATGATGATGCCCCGGCCGAGCCCCGCGAAGGACTCGGCGTCCTCCTCGACCGGATGTGCCTCGTCGGCGGGGTGCGCTTCGTCCACCGATACCTCAGTCATCAGACCTCGAGAAGCTCGGCTTCTTTGTGCTTGACGGCCTCATCGACGTTGCCCGTGTACTTGCCGGTGAGCTTGTCGAGTTCGGCTTCGGCCCGCTTGGCGTCGTCCTCGCCGACCTCGCCGTCCTTCACGAGCTTGTCGAGGCCGTCCTTGGCGTGCCGGCGGATGGAGCGGATCGAGACCTTCGCGTCCTCGCCCTTGCTTTTGGCGATCTTGACGAACTCGCGTCGCCGTTCCTCGGTGAGCTGCGGGAAGACGATGCGGATGACCTGGCCATCGTTGGTCGGGTTCACGCCGAGGTCGCTATCACGGATGGCCTTCTCGATCGCGCCGAGCAAGCCGGCCTCATACGGCTTGATGACGGCCATGCGCGGCTCGGGAACGGCGAGGGTGGCAACCTGCGGCACGGGAGTCGGAGAGCCGTAGTAGTCCACCGCGATGCGTGAGAAAGCGGCCGCGCTCGCGCGACCGGTGCGCAGGCCACCGAGTTCCTCGCGGGCGACGTGCACCGCCTTCTCCATCTTCTCCTCAGCTTCGAAGAGCGTTTCTTCGATACTCACATCTCGCTCCGCAAGCGTCGCTCGGCTTCTATATCTGGCACCGCTGTCCCTTTCAGGCTTTCGTCGTCACGAGCGTGCCGACCTTCTCGCCCCGCACGACGCGCCCGATGTTGCCGTCGGAGAGTTCGAAGACGACGATCGGCATGTTGTTGTCACGGCAGAGACTGAACGCCGTGGAGTCAGCCACCTTGAGGTCGCGGATGATGACGTCGTCGTAGGTGAGTTGGTCGAAGCGGACCGCTTCGGGGTTCTTCTTGGGGTCGGAGTCATAGACGCCGTCGACACCGTTCTTGCCCATCAGCAGCGCGTCGCAGCCGATCTCGAGGGCACGCTGCGCGCCGGCGGTATCGGTGGAGAAGTACGGCATGCCGACGCCGGCGCCGAAGATCACGACGCGACCCTTCTCCAGGTGGCGCTCGGCGCGCCGCGGAATGTAGGGCTCGGCGACCTGCCCCATCGCGATGGCGGATTGCACGCGGGTGCCTACGCCGTTCTTCTCCAGGAAGTCCTGCAGCGCGAGGCAGTTCATCACCGTGCCGAGCATTGCCATGTAGTCGGCGCGGTCGCGATCCATGCCGCGCTGGCTCAGTTCTGCGCCGCGGAGGAAGTTGCCGCCGCCGACGACGATCGCCACCTGGGTGCCGCCGTGCACGACCTCGGCAATCTGCTGCGCGAGGGAATTGACGACATCGGGGTCGACGCCGATCTGTCCACCGCCGAAGACCTCGCCGGAGAGCTTGAGCAGAACCCGGTTGTATGCCGGGATCGAATCTCTGCCGGACGCCGAAACGGGAGCCGCTGCACCTGAATCACTCATGGCTAGCGGCCCCCGTTTCGATAGTCGTACGTCGGTTGGCGTTAGCCTACTGTCAGGCACCGACCTCGAAGTGCGCGAACTTCGTCAGCGTCACGCCGGACTTGTCGAGCACCTGCTTGACGGTGGTCTTCGCCTCGCGCACCGACTCCTGCTCAAGCAGGACGTTGTCGGCGTAGAAGGCGTTGAGACGTCCCTCGACGATCTTCGCGACGGCCGCGTCGGGCTTGCCCTCGGCCAGCGTCTTCTCGGCGAGGACGCGCTTCTCGGATTCGACGACGTCGGTGGGGACGTCCTCGCGGACGAGCCATTTGGCGCGCAGCGCGGCGACCTGCATCGCGGCGCCGCGGGCGGCCTCGACGTCCTCACCGGTGAACTGCACGAGGACGCCGACCTGCGGAGGAAGGTCGGAGGCCTTCTTGTGCAGGTAGGTGGCGACCTGACCCTCAAGCTTCACCGCACGGCGCAGTTCGAGCTTCTCCCCGATGACGGCGGCGAGCCCGAGGATGCTCTCCTCGACGGTCTTGCCGTCCTTCAGGGTCTCGCCGAGAAGCGAGGCGGTATCGCTGGCCGGGGAGGTGGCGAAGTGCGCCACGATGTCGCCGGCCAGGGTCTGGAACTGATCGCTCTTGGCGACGAAGTCGGTCTCGGAGGCGAGTTCGATCATCGCGCCCTCAGCCGCGGCGACGAGGCCGTTGGATGCCTCGCGCTCGATGCCGCGGCTGGCTGCCTTGGCCTCGCCCTTGATACGGAGCAGCTCGACGGCACGCTCGAAGTCGCCGTCAGCCTCGTCGAGGGCCTTCTTGCAGTCCATCATCCCGGCGCCGGTGGCGTCGCGGAGCTTCTTCACGTCAGCGGCGGTGTAAGCCATTGATCTCGTCTATCCGTTCTCGTCTGTGCGACCCCGGGGCAGACCCATGCCCACCCCGGGGGTCAGGGGTTTGGTCAGGCAGTCGGAGCGGCATCGGCTGCAGGAGCGGACGGCGCCAGAAGCTCGGCCTCCCACTCGGCAAGCGGCTCGTCCACGGCGAGTTCGCCAGTGCTCTCGGCAGCTGCGTCCTCACGTCCGGCGTTCGCCGCAGCCGCAGCGCGGGAGACGAGACCCTCGGCGACGGCATCGGCGACCACACGGGTGAGCAGCGCGGCCGAACGGATCGCGTCGTCGTTACCCGGGATCTTGTAGTCGACCTCGTCGGGGTCGCAGTTCGTGTCGAGGATCGCGATGACCGGGATGTTCAGCTTGCGCGCCTCACTGACCGCGAGATGCTCCTTCTTGGTGTCGACGATCCACACCGCGCTGGGAACCTTCGACATCGAGCGGATGCCACCGAGGGTCTTCTCAAGCTTGGTCTTCTCGCGCTGCAGGAGCAGCTGCTCCTTCTTGGTGGCGGTGCCTTCCCAGTTCGCCTGCTCGAGAGCCTCGAGTTCCTTCAGACGCTGCAGGCGCTTGTAGACGGTCGAGAAGTTGGTGAGCATTCCGCCCAGCCAGCGCTGGTTCACGTAAGGCATGCCGACGCGGGTGGCCTGCTCGGCGATGGAGCCCTGAGCCTGCTTCTTGGTGCCGACGAAGAGGATCGTGCCGCCGTGCGTCACGGTCTCCTTGACGAACTCGTAGGCACGGTCGATGTAGTTCAGGGTCTGGTGCAGGTCGATGATGTAGAGCCCGTTGCGCTCGGTAAGGATGAAGCGCTTCATCTTCGGGTTCCAACGGCGGGTCTGGTGTCCGAAGTGGACGCCTGACTCCAGCATTTCCTTCATAGTGACGACGGCCATGCCAGTCGCTCCTTGTTGTTTATGGTTAACGCAGTACTCGGCTGAGCACTGCCCTAATGCCCGTCGTCGCAGCGCACCGCCCAGGAGCTGGGACCGAGGAGGCTGCCTACTCCCCTCTTGCTTGCAGGGAGCGGACACGTGATAGTCAGCCCGCGTGAGCGGACTGCCGGTGATTCAGCAGCCCATACTTCTGGACTGCCCTTTCAGGGTACCTGCGCACGTCCTGTGGACCAAAATCCCGCTGTCCACAGCCTGGCCCACCTCGGCCCCGAAATACGGGAAATTGCGTCAGAGTCGGGGCATGCTCGCCGAATTCCTCGCCGTCCTCCTATCGCCGGTTCCGGCCGTCGCGTACTCACGACCGTTGCCAGGCGCCGTCGTGCAGGCGTTCGAGGCACCACCTGACCCCTATGCCGCCGGACATCGAGGAGTCGACCTCGCCTCCTCGACAGGTGAAGCCGTGCGGACCGCGGCGGCCGGAGAGGTGAGTTTCTCCGGTGTCCTCGCGGGGCGCGGTGTGGTCGTCATTACGCACCCCGACGGGATCCGTACCGAGTACGAGCCGGTCGCGCCGCTGGTGACCGAGCACGAGTTGGTGACGGCGGGCGAGGTGATCGGCGTCGTCGACGGCGTGCACGGCAAGTGCGAGCCCGGTGGATGCCTGCACTGGGGCGCGCGGCGTGCCGATGGCACCTACCTCGACCCGCTCACCCTGCTGCCCGCGCTGGGACCCGTCCGGCTCATGCCGTGGGAGGACGGCTAGGTGGCTACCAGCCCGGTACGCCGGGCGTGCGCGGCGGCCTCGGTGCGGCTGGCAACGCCGAGCTTGGCGAGGATGTTCGAGACGTGCACGCTCACCGTCTTCTCGCTGATGTAGAGCTGCCCGGCGATCTGCCGGTTGCTCCGTCCCGTCGCGATGAGCTCGAGTACCTCCTGTTCGCGGGCGGTGAGCGCCTGCGGGCCGCTGTCGCGCGGTCGCGCGGCGCTGGTGCCGAGCCGGCGGATCTCCTCGAGAAGAGGCGTGGCACCCATTGCTCTGGCGGCGTGACGCGCCAGATCTGCCTGCTCGGTGGCGTCGGCTCCGCGACCCGCCGCGCGCAGCACCTCGGCATACCGGGTGCGTACCCGTGACAGGTGTACGGCGTCGCCGAACCCGAAGGCGTCGACGACGTTCTGCCAGAGCCGCAGGTGTTCTTCCTCGGTCGACGCGTCGATGTCGGCGACCCACCGCAGCCGCGCCCATTCGGCTTCGAGCCTGCGCTGCCATGCCTGCCCTTCGACCCCGAGCGGCCGACCGGCGGGGACGCCCTCGGTCAGAGTTGTGCGGCCGTCGGCGACCACCCGGGATCCCGCGGTGACCAGTTCGGCGCGGCGTTGTTGGGTGGCGTCCTTCGCCTCCGCCGCCAGGGCGCCGAGGACGAGGGTCGACAGCTCGACACGTGCGAGGAACCACGGAGAGAGCCAGAGTTCGCCGAGGTCGCGCACGGTGCTCCCGAGCAGCCGCAGCGCCTCGTCGGCGGCGCCGCGGTACTCATAGACCTCAAGCGCGGCGATCACGCTGAAGAGCGCGATCCGCCCCTCCGCGGGCCAGTAGGGACGCAACCGGCCGACGTCGGCAAGCACAACCTCGGCCTCGCCGCGGCCGGCACGCACTCGCGCGGCCGTGGCCGCGAACATCGCGACACTCACCGGCGGTGCGTGCTCACCCTGGAGGTCCAGGGCCTGCAGGGCGCCATCCCAATCACCGGACATGTATTTGACGAGGCTCACCATGCTGCGCGCGTGCATGGCGAAGAGCTCCCATTGCCTGCCGACGCGCTGCGCGCGCTGGCCGGCCTGGACGAATACCTCCTCCGCGGCGCCCAGGTCGAAGGCTTCGTAGTGCAGCATGCCGAGGCTGAACCTGCCACGGAACTCGGCGCCGAGATCGCCGGCTGCCTCCGCTCGGGCGATGATGCCGCGGAGCAACTCGGCCGCCGCCGCAGGATCGCCGGAACGGTGCTCGATGTTCGCCAGGGTCGTCTCTGCGTCACCGATGGCGTCGCGGGCACCGACGAGCTCTCCCTCCGCGATCGCGAGTTGCGCCCACCGGGCACCGTCGACCTCGCGGCCGATCGTGTGGGCGATGCGCGCGTGCACTGCGGCGAGGCGGGCATGGAACGCCGACGGCGGATCCGCCGGAACGAGGGTGAGTGCCTCGGTGGTCGCGTTGAACGGCTCGTGATCGATCTCGCCGTGCATCGCGGCGGAGGCATAGGCGTAGAGGACGCGGGCACGCGCCTCGGGATCGCCGGATGCCGGAAAGGACGCCAGCGCAGCACGCGCGAGGTGCACGCCGCGCACGGAGCGTCCGGCAGCGATCGAGGCTTCGGCTGTGGCGACGACGAGGTCGGCCAGTTCGGCGCCCGGCGGTGCAATCTGCTCGGCGAGTTCGAGTGCCGAGGTGTAGTGGTGCAGGGCCTCCTGCGGTGCGGCAAGCGCCATCGCCTCGTCACCTGCGCGAATGCCGGACGTATAGGCGGTCGGCAGGTCACGGGCGGCGAGCGCGTGCCGGGCCAGATCTGCGGCACTCGCCCCCGGTCGCTGCTGCAGCGCGGCGACATAGGCCGCATGCAGCCGGACCCGTTCGCCGGGCAGCAGGTCGTCATAGACCGCCTCGGCGAGCAGTGCGTGCCTGAAGATGTAGCCGCGCCCGTTCGGCCCAGGTTCCAGGACGTTGCGGTCGACCGCCTCGCGCAGCGCAACGTCGAGCGCGGCAGACGGTTCACCGACGACCGACTCCAGCAGTTCGTGCGACACCATCCGGCCGGAGACCGCGGCGACGCGAACGATGTCACGTGCCGGCGCGGAGAGTCTGTCCAGCCGGACGAGCAGCACGTCGGCGAGCTGCCAGGGAAGCCCCGCGGAGGAGTCGCACTGTTCGGTGGCAGCCACGAGTTCTTCGGCGAAGAACGCGTTGCCCTCGGCACGCTCGGTGATGCTGCGCAGGTCGTCCTCGTCGGGTGGTACTCCGCGCAGCGAGGTGATCAACGTCCTCATCTCCTCGCCGTCCAGCGGGTCGAGGTGCAGGCGACTGACGATAGGGGCACGCAGCCACTCCGCCAGAGTTGCGCGCAGCGGGTGGCGGCGGTGCACATCATCACTGCGATAGGTCACGACGATCGCGATCCGGTCCGCGCCGAGGCGCCGGAAGAGAAACCCGAGCAGGTCGCGCGTCGCCTGGTCGGCCCAGTGCACGTCCTCGATGACGAGCAGCAGAGGCTGCTCACGGGAGAGGGAGACCAGGGCGAGGTACATCGATTCGAAGAGGTCGCCGCGCTCCAGCCGGTCGCTCGGATCTGCCGCGTGCGACGGTGAGCCGCCGAGCAGCCGCGCCACTGTTGGATGAGCCTCCCGCAACTCTGCGACGCGCTGCGGAGCCTCGACCGCCATCCGGTTGAAGGCTTGGACGAACGGCAGGTACGGCGGCGGGGCGTCGCCGAGATCGAGGCATTGGCCGGTGAGGACGAGGTGATCGGCGGCGACCTGCTCCGATACCTCGGACAGCAGCCGCGTCTTGCCGACGCCGGCGTCGCCATCGAGGACGAGGACGGCCGGGGCACTCTTCTCGACGCCACGCACGGTGTCGAGAAGAGTCGCCGATTCGGCGCTCCTGCCGACGAAGCCACTCATCACACGAGGCACGCGCTCATTGTCCCCCGCGGCTATGACAACGGCGGCTACTGAAACTCACCACCCCGGCGGGTGCTGCGGCGGCGGGCGCGGTAACGACGACCGGCGCTGGCCCGCTTGAACTCGTCATGGACGCGCTGCTGCCGCCATGCGATCTCTGCCATCTTCATTGCCGGAACCATGCTGTTCATGTTGTCCTCCTCCTGCTTTCCGATAGCTCGTGCTTTCGGATAGCTCGTGCTTTCCGATAGGAGGACGATGCGCCGCTAAGGAGGTCCGCGGGATCGGGAGAACTCCCTATTCGCGTCCCTGGATCGCCTTAGGTGGCGGCTTCGCCGGCTAGGCCCGTGGATGGGCCTGCGCGTACACAGAGCGGAGGCGTTCGACGGAGACGTGCGTGTAGATCTGCGTCGTCGCCAGGCTCGCGTGGCCGAGCAGCTCCTGCACGGCGCGCAGGTCGGCGCCGCCGTTGAGCAGATGCGTGGCCGCCGTGTGCCGCAGACCGTGAGGGCCGATGTCGGGCGCGCCGGCAACGTGTCCCACCCGCTGGTGCACGACCGTCCGGACCGCGCGTTGGTCGATTCGCCCGCCCTTGGCGCCCAGCAACAACGCTGCACCGCTGCCTTCGCGAGCGAGAGTTGGCCGTCCTTCGGTGAGCCAGTGCTGCAGGGCACGGTCGGCGGGCGCGCCGTAGGGGACGGTGCGCTGCTTGTTCCCCTTGCCGAGCACGCGCAGCACCCGGCGGTGGCGGTCGACGTCGTCGATGTCGAGGCCGGTGAGTTCTGAGACGCGGATGCCGGTGGCGTAGAGCAGCTCGATGATGAGCCGGTCGCGCAGACCGACCGGTGTGGTCTCGTCCTCGTCGGTGATGCTTAGCTCCGCCGCCGAGGTGACCTCTTCGATGCTGAGCACTGGCGGCAGCGTGCGATGAGACTTGGGGCTGGCGAGAAGCTGTCCCGGGTCGGAGTCGCTGAGGCCGGTGCGGTGCGCCCACGCTGTGAAGGTGCGCAGTGAGGCTGAGCGGCGCGCGAGTGTGTTGCGTGCGGCGCCTCGGGTGCGGGTGATGGCCAGCCACCCGCGCAGGTGGGTCAGCTCCAGCTCGGCGAGGCTGCGTCCACCGAGTTTGGCGAAATGGTCGAGGAGGCCGACCACATCGCCGATGTAGGCGCGAATCGTGTGGGTCGACCGGTTCATCTCCATGCGCAGGTAGCGCTCGAACCCGTCGACCGCGGTGGATAGCCCGGGTGGCAGCGCGGCGCGCAGCGCGATGAGATCGACGCGCTCGTCACCGCTGGTCACACCCCGACGGTGCGCGAGTCGCCTGCCGAGTGCAAGCCGACGCACCGATCAACGCGCGACGCGATGACCCGCCTCGCTGGATTCGGCGAGTCCGGCCAGCTGCAGGACCGGCAATGCGCGGATCACCTCGAGCGCCTCTACCCCACTGCGCACCGCGATCTCGTCCGGTCCCGCGAACCGCCGCGCCGGCAGTCCTTCAAGTACGCGGCGCACTACTGGGTCGAGTCCTTCGATCATGGCCGCCCGGTCGTCCTGCGCCGGTTCACGCGGCTCACGCAGCCCCTCCCCCGCTGCCCCGACGACAGCAAGGACGTCCTGCGCTGAGCCGACGAGCTTCGCCGGAGTGGTCTCCCAACGGAGCAAGTCGTGGCAGCCGCGTGATGTCGCTGAGGTCACCGGCCCCGGAACGGCCATGAGTGGGCGGCCGAGGCGTGTGCAGTGGCCCGCGGTGTTGAGCGCTCCGGAGCGACGCGCGGCCTCGACGACGACCGTTCCCGTCGAGAAGGCTGCGATCAACCGGTTGCGGGAGAGGAATCGCTGCTTCTGTGGCGAGGCGCCGGGTGGGCTCTCCGAGATCACGAGGCCGTTCGCGGCGACCCGGTCATAGAGGCGGGCGTTCGATGCCGGGTATGGGCGATCCGGCCCCGCCGCGGTGACGAGAATGCTCACGCCGTTGGCAGCGAGGGCACCGCGATGGGACGCCGCGTCGATACCGAAGGCGCCGCCCGAGATCACAGTGACGTCCTGCGAGGCGAGTTCGTAGGACCATTCGGTCGCGACGTGTTCACCGTAGGAGGTCGAGGCGCGCGAACCTACGAACGCCACCGAGCGCACGGCGAGGGCGGTCGTCTCACCGGCACCCCGGACCCACAGGGCGAGCGGAGGAATCGGCTCGCCCTGCTCGGACTGAGCTCGTTCGCCAGCCTCATAGCGGCCCAGCCTTTCGGCGCCCGCATGCTCCAGCGCGGCAAGCGCGAAGTGTGGCCATTCATCGGATTCGGGCACGACAAGTCGGATCCCGAGGCGCTCGGCCACCTCGAGGTCGGCGTAGGGATCGGCAACCGCGGCCCGGGTCGCGACTGCGCGCTGCACCTCGACCGGTGCCATCGCCGACCTGATCGCCTCCATCGCCGCGACCGGCCCAGCCGAGCGGACGAAGTTCCACAGCCCGATATGGCACGGCTCCCCGACCCGGCTGAGGTAGGCGCGGGCGAGCAGAACATCGTCGGCGACAGCCGACAACCGAGTTCGAGCGCTCACGCTGCCCATGACGACGCCCCTGATCTGAAGTAAAGCGCCTCAGCGACGTCGGCGAGTTCCGGGACGGTGCGTCCGCCGAGATCGGCGATGGTCCACGCCACGCGCAGCACACGGTCCAGACCCCGCACGCTGAGTTCGCCGCGCCGCAGGTAGTCCTCCGCCGGGCGGATCACCGTCCGCGGCAGCGCCCAACGTCCTCGTCGTAGTTGCGAGCCGGGCGCCTGCGAGTTGAGCTGCCAGCCGCTGTCAGCCCAGCGTTCCCGTGCCGCAGCTCGCGCGGAGGCGACGCGCTCCGCGACAGTGCCGCTGGCGACGCGCTCGCCGGCGGTCTCGAAGAGCTCGGCGTGCAGCACGGGATCGACCTGCACCCGCAGATCGATCCGATCGAGCAGCGGGCCGGAGATACGTTGCAAGTAGCGGCGACGCACCGGCGGTGTGCAGATGCAGTCGTCGGGACGGGCGCCACACGGGCACGGGTTCGCTGCGAGCAACAGCTGGAAGTTCGCCGGGTAGCGCACGACGCCGCCGCTGCGATGCAGCACCACCTGGCCCTTCTCCAGCGGCTGACGAAGTGCGTCCAGACTCGATGCGGAGAACTCGGGAGCCTCGTCAAGGAAGAGGCAGCCGTGGTGCGCCAGCGAGATCGCGCCCGGTCTCGCCAGCCCCGACCCTCCTCCTACGAGGGCGGCCATCGACGCGGTGTGGTGCGGTGCCTGCAGCGGAGGACGGCGAATGAGTCCGGTCTCCGCGTCGAGGCGCCCGGCAACCGAGTGCACCGCGGTGACCTCAAGCGCTGCGTCGTCATCGAGGTCGGGGAGCAGTCCCGGCAGCCGTTCCGCGAGCATCGTCTTTCCTGCGCCGGGCACCCCGACCAGGTACAGGTGGTGGTGTCCGGCAGCGGAGATCTCCAATGCCCGCTTCGCCGCGGATTGCCCCGCGACGTCTGCGAGGTCGGGCACCGGCGCGTCCAGGGACGGCTCGGCGGCGCGTTGCGCCGGCGCGGGCGCCGGCCCCAGACCGAGGAACCAGTCGAGGAGTTCACGCAGGTTTTCCGCTGCCCGCACGTCGACGTCCGGCACCAACGCCGCCTCGGCCGCGTTACCGGCGGCCACCACCATGCGGCGGTAACCCGCGCGTCGTGCCGCCACGATCGACGGAAGGACACCGCGGACCGCGCGCAGCCTGCCGTCCAGACCGAGTTCTGCGATCCAGACGACGCCGTTGAGAGCGTCGGCCGGGATCTGTTTCGCCGCTCCGAGCAGCGCCATCGCCATCCCGAGATCGAAGCGCGACCCGACCTTGCGGACGTCGGCCGGAAACAATGCCAGGGTGATCCGCTTGTTCGGCCACGTGATGCCCGAATTCGTCAGCGCCGCGCGGATGCGGTCTCTCGACTCCACCACGGTGGCGTCGGCCAAGCCGGTGAACTGCAGACCGGGCAGGCTGCTGTCGGCGACATCGGCCTCGATCTCGATGACGTCGCCCTGCACTCCGGTGAGGGCGACGCCGAGGGTCCGCGCGAGCGACATCAGAACGCACCCCGCAGGTGCCGCAGCTTGGGGCCGCCTTCGGCGAGGCGGACGATCGTCACGACGTCGAAGCGCAACTCCGACCAGTTCCCGAGTGAGTTGCCACCGGCTCGCTGTTCGGCGAGCCAGCGAAGCGCCAGTCGGTGGATCCGTTGGGCCTTCGCCGGCGTGATCGCCTCGGCCGGGTCACCGAATGCCGTCGTCGAGCGCGTCTTCACCTCGACGAAGATGAGCGCACCGTCTTCGCGCCCGATGATGTCGAGTTCGCCCTCCGGGCAGCGCCAATTGCGCGCAAGGATCTCCATGCCCTGTTGACCCAGATGGGAGGCGGCCAGCTCCTCCCCATAACGACCGACGGCGTCTTTGACTCTCATGGGGCCAACGGTGGCCAACGCGGCCTATGCCGTCAGCTCAGGAGACGCGGTCTGTGGAAACACGCCGGGCTGTGAAGAACCCGACCGAACGTTATTCGGGAAGTTGCAGCTCCGGCTTGTCGAGTTCCTCGATGTTGACGTCCTTGAACGTCACGACGCGGACGGTCTTCACGAAGCGCGCCGGGCGGTACATGTCCCAGACCCACGCGTCGCGCATCGTCACCTCGAAATAGATCTCGCCGTCGGCGTTGCGGGGCTGCAGGTCGACGTCGTTGGTGAGGTAGAAACGGCGTTCCGTCTCGACGACGTAGCTGAACTGCGTGGCGATGTCGCGGTATTCGCGATAGAGCTGCAGCCCCATCTCGGTTTCATAGTTCTCGAGGTCTTCAGTACTCACGCGGAACGCTCCACCTCCTCATTGTTGTCATTGTCCCGCATCGCGGCCCGCACGTTGACATACCTACGCCGATGCTCGGGACAGGGACCATGTTCGGTGAGGGCCGCCGAATGCGCGGCCGTCACGTAGCCCTTGTGCTGCTTGAAGTCGTACTCCGGCCACTGCTCGTGCAGCTGCGCCATGATCCGGTCCCTCGTCACCTTCGCCAGGATCGAGGCGGCGGCGATGCAGGCGATGGTGGCGTCACCCTTCCAGACGGCCGTGGTCGGCACACCGAGTCCGCTCACCGCGAAGCCGTCCGTAAGGGCGTAGTCAGTGCGGGGCGCGAGTTGGCCCACTGCGCGGCGCATCCCGGCGAGATTGGCGACGTGCAGTCCGTAGGCGTCGATCTCGGTGGCCGAGACCTCCACGATCGAGTACGCGGTGGCCCGTTTGACGATCTCGCCGTACAACCGTTCCCGCGTTGCAGCCGTCAGCATCTTGGAGTCGTCGAGGTCATCGATCCGGCCGCGCTTGCCAGGCGGGAGGATGCAGGCCGCCACGACGAGAGGCCCTGCGCAGGCGCCCCGTCCGGCTTCATCAGCTCCGGCGACCCGCTCGAATCCCGCCCTCGCCAGCGCTGCCTCATAGGCGCCCAGACCCGCATCGCTGCGGACGATGAGTCGCCGAGGACGCTGCACTGCCACCATGCCGGCCAGATTACGCGGGAGGCCCGATTACGCGGGGCGCAACAGCTCGGTGAGGACGTCGGCGAGCTCCGCGGGAATGATCGTCTCGGTGGTGGCCCGAAGCTCCTCCAGCGTCCACCAGCGATGCCCGAGCAGGGTCTGTTGCTCGACATCGGTGAGCCCCTGGGGCGTGATGTGCAGGTCGTCCTCCACCCGGGCGAGGAAGAAGTGGTCGACCTGGTCGAACCAGAGTTCCTGCCAGTTCCAGAGGCGGCGCGTCCTCAGGACCTCGGGGCTGCCCTTCGGCAGGACGAGTTCGATGCCGGTCTCCTCGTACAGCTCGCGGACCGCAGCAAGGCGCAGGTCGTCCTCGCCGGCTTCGACACCGCCGCCCGGGGTTAGCCAGTGTTCTCGACGCGTGTCGTGGGAATCGAACTGCTCGTGGATGAGTAGCACCCGCTCGGAGGCGTCAACGAGGATGATCCGCGCCCCGATGCGGGGAGCCGGATTGTCGCGGCTCACTGCGTGAACGTGCTCGGCGTGCCGAGGGTGCGCCACCGCGACGGCGGCCAGGCGATGACGAATGCCTTGCCGATGACATCGGTGACGGGCACGGTACTGGTCACCGGATCTCCGTCCGCGCCGCAGGAACTTTGGTCCGGATTGCAATGGAAACGCGAGTCGGCGGAATCGTTGCGGTGATCACCCATCACCCAGAGTCGCCCCTTGGGGACGGTGATCGGCCCGAAGGTGCCCCTGCCGTCGCTGCTATCGAGATAGACGAACGGCTCGTTGAGCGTCTTCCAAGGACCGGAGGTGCCGTGGTCGCTGACCTGAACAACGTCCTTGCCGTCCGTCACCATGCCGCGGACCGTCTGTCCACCGGTGGCGATCACGCGCTTCACCAGCACCTCGCCATCCGGCGGGACGAAGCCAACGAGCTGACCGAAGCCGCGGACCACCCTGAGCACAGGATTGGACGGCGGCGTCGGCGCCACCTCGTTGTCCCAGCCGGGCGGGGCGTGGAAGACGACGATGTCGCCCGGGTGCGGGTCGCGGAAGTCGTAGATGACCTTGTTGACGAGGATGCGGTCACCGGAGCAGGTGGGGCAGCCGTGCAGCGTCTTCTCCATCGACTCCGACGGGATGAAGAACGGCTGCAGGACGAATGACTTCACCAGGATGGCGAGGACGATCGCCCCGACCACGAGCGCAGGAAGTTCCCACCACGGTGCCTTGCGCTTCGGCTTCTTGCCGTGCTTGCCGGATTTCTTGCCGTCCTCGACCGGGACGTCCTCATGGCCGGCGACGGATTCCTGCTGACCGCCGACAGCAGGCGAATCTTCCTCGTCAGCGGTGGGATCGGGCCCGGGCTCGGGGCGTGTCGACGGCTCCGGAGTCTCGCTCAGTTCGCGATTCTCGCTCGATTCGGCCGTCTCGCTCGATTCGGGCAAGACAGACTCCTCGCCGGGACCTTCGGTCATGCCCGCAGAATACGGATGCGCGTTAAGCGACTAGCGGTGACGTCGGAACGTCACTTCGAGACTGAATCCCGCTTCTCCTTGATCTTCGCCTTCTTGCCGCGAAGGTCGCGCAGGTAGTAGAGCTTGGCACGGCGCACGTCACCGCGGGTGAGAACCTCGATCTTCTCGATGATCGGGGTATGCACCGGGAAGGTCCGCTCGACGCCGACGCCGTAGCTCTCCTTGCGGACCGTGAAGGTCTCGCGGGAGCCGCCACCCTGGCGACGGATGACCGCGCCCTGGAAGACCTGGATACGGGACTTGTTGCCCTCGACCACGCGAACGTGCAGCTTGAGCGTGTCACCGGGACGGAAGTCCGGCACGTCGCTGCGCAGCGACTCGGCGTCCAGGATGTCGAGGGTGTTCATCAGTGATCCTTCGGTTGGAAGCTTCTCTTGTGCTCCGCGCGCCCAGAGATTCGGCGCTGCAGACAACCCGACCATGATGCCACAGGGTGTAGCTCCACCCCAAAACGGCCCAGCCGGCAAGGTCAGGCCCGCTGTCCTCACTCGCCGCCCAGCAAGTCCGGGCGGACGCGGGCGGTGCGCTCCCGGGATTGCTCGGCCCGCCAGGCCGCGACCGCGCCGTGGTTGCCCGAGAGCAGCACAGGCGGCACCTCACGGCCGCGCCATGTCGCGGGCTTGGTGTAGGCCGGCGCCTCAAGTAATCCGGCCGGGCCTTCGGCGAAGGAGTCGTCCACGGCAGACTCCGCGTTGCCGAGGACACCGGGCAGCAGCCGCGAGATGGCTTCTGCGATGACGAGAACCGCGACCTCTCCCCCGGACAGGACGTAGTCGCCGAGGCTGATCTCGTCCACCTGCATCCGCTGCGCTGCGTAGTCGGCGACCCGGGCGTCGATGCCCTCGTAGCGCCCACAGGCGAACACGAGCCACGGTTCCCGCGCCAGTTCGGCGGCAACCGCCTGCGTGAAGGGCCGGCCGGCCGGAGTCGGGACGATGAGTCGCGGCTGGCTGGGGCCGTCGGGCGGGGCGATCGCGTCCAGCGCTCGTCCCCATGGCTCGGGGAGCATCACCATCCCTGGGCCGCCGCCGTAAGGGGTGTCATCGACCGTGCGGTGCACGTCCTCTGTCCAGGTGCGCAGGTCGTGCACCGCCACCTCGACCTGCCCGCGGTCGATGGCCTTGCCGAGCAGCGACTGGCGCAGTGGAGCGAGGTAGTCCGGGAAGATCGTGACGACGTCGAGCTTCATAGCTCGAACAGCCCTTCGGGTGGATCGATGAGGACGAACCCCGCGGCGATGTCAACGGTGGGGACGATCGCGGTGACGAAGGGGACGAGGCGTTCGACGTCGGCGACACGCAGGACGAGGTAATCGGCCCCGGCGATGTCGATGACATCCTGGACAGGGCCCAGCTCCGCGCCGGCGACGGTGCGCGCGGCGAGGCCGACGAGGTCTGATGTGTAGAACTCGTCCGGGTCATCCAGCTCGGGACGTTCGGAGGCCGGCATGACGAGTTGAGTGCCGCGCAGCGACTCGGCAGCGGTGCGATCGTCGACTCCGACGAAGTGCACGGCCAGCTTCGGGCCGTTGAAGTTGGCGGTCTCTACGGTGAGCGGGCCGCGTTGGGCGGGTTCGGTGAGCAACACCGAACCCGCCGCGAAGCGCTCTTCCGGAGCGTCCGTGAAGGGCTGGACGAATACCTCGCCCTTCACGCCGCGAGCAGGGCCAATGCGACCGACGACAATGACGTCGTCAGACACGGCGGGTCTTACCGGCGGTCGACGTCGACGACGTCGACCCGGATGCCCTTGCCGCCGACGCCGTTGATGACTTGGCGCAGCGCCTTGGCGGTGCGCCCGTTGCGTCCGATGACGCGACCGAGGTCCTCGGGGTGAACCCGGACCTCGAGCCGCTGCCCGCGACGGTTGTCGACCATGTCGACGCGGACGTCATCCGGGTGATCGACGATTCCGCGCACGAGGTGCTCAAGAGCCTCCTCGAGCACGGCTATGCCTCTTCTGCGGGGGCTTCAGCCTCGGCAGCCGGAGCTTCCGCGGCGGAAGCCTCAGCCGCCGGAACCTCAGCCGCCGGAACCTCGGCTTCAGCGGCCGGCGCCTCAGCCACAGGTGCGTCAGCGACCGGGGCCTCTTCAGCCTTCTTGGCAGCTTTCTTCTTCGGCGTGGTGGCCTCGAGGGCGGGCTCACCACCGGCGTCGGCGAGGGCCGCGTCGAAGAGCGACCGCTTGTCGGCCTTCGGCTCGGCGACCTTCATCGGAGCCGGAGCCGGCAGGCCCTTGTACTTCTGCCAGTCACCCGTGACCTTGAGGATCGCCTCGACGGCCTCGGTCGGCTGCGCGCCGACTCCCAGCCAGTAGGCGACGCGCTCGGCACTCACCTTGATGACCGACGGGTCGTTCTTCGGGTGGTACTCGCCGATGGTCTCGATCGAGCGGCCGTCGCGCTTGGTGCGCGAGTCGGCGATGACAATGCGGTAGTGCGGATCGCGCATCTTGCCCAGACGCATGAGTTTGATCTTGGTTGCCACTTGTGTGGGTACTCCAGACGGTGTCGTTCGGGTGGGTAGACGGTCGACCGGGGAATATGTCGGCGCCGGCTACCCGGATGGACTGACCTGCCGCGGAGAGAGGGCCGCGAGAGGCCGGTACGCAACCCTCGATTCTGCCAGAGGGTGGGGCCATTCGAAGAATCAGGGTGGACACAGCGAAGAATCGGGCCCCGTATCCACGAGACCCTCGCATGCTTCGGCCCTAGACTCCGGGCTGTGGCAGGCACAGGTCGCACTCCGGTGGGGCGTCGCGCGACGCTCGAGGAGGTCGCGGAGGCGGCCGGCGTCTCCCGGGCCACCGCCAGCCGGGTGATTCGCGGCGCCGAGAACGTCAGCGAATCGGCCCGTGACGCGGTCCTCACGGCCGCCACCGAGCTCAAGTACACCGTCAACCGCGCCGCCCGCAGCCTCGTCACCCGGCGCAGCGATTCGGTGGCCTTCCTCGTCGCCGAGACCCAGGAGCGGATGTTCCGCGACCCGTACTTCCTGGATGTCCTCCGCGGGGCACAGTCGGTGATCGGTCCGAGCGGTCTGCAGTTGGTCTTCGCGATCGCCTCCACCCATGCGGAGATCGAGAACTTCGCCGCCTATGCCTCCAGCGGTCACGTCGACGGAATCCTGCTCATCTCGCTGCACGGCGACGACCAGCTCCCACTGACCCTCGAAGCGCACGGAGTTCCGACCGTCCTCAACGGGCGGCCGATGAGGAACGAAGCCGAGATCTATTACGTCGACTCCGACAACTTCGGCGGAGGCAGGCTCGCCACCGAGACGCTCATCAAGCGCGGCGCGCGGCGTATCGCGACCATCACCGGGCCGATGGACATGACCGCCGGCCACGACCGCCTCGCGGGCTACCGCGCCGCGCTGGAGGCACACGGCATCGACTCGGACCCCTACCTCGTCGCCACAGGCGATTTCAGCGTCGAGGGCGGCAGCCGGGCGATGGCGCGGCTGCTGACGCAGAATCCCGGCGAGGACGGCCGCGGAGCGGGCCCCGGAGCGGGAGTTGACGCGGTGTTCTGCGCTTCGGACCTCACCGCGCTGGGCGCGCTGAAAACCCTCACCGAGGCGGGAAAAAGGGTGCCCGAGGATGTCGCTCTCGTCGGCTTCGACGATGTGCGCGATGCCCAGTTCTCCAACCCGCCGCTCACCACCGTGCGACAGCCGATCAGGGATCTCGGCCGCACGATGGCGCAAGTACTCCTCGACCGGATCGCCGGCCGTTCGCCACAGCAGGCGACGGTGCTGCCCGTGCAGCTCGTGGATCGCGCCTCGACGTGAGCGAAGGTTGACATCTGCTGGGCCGCTAGCCACAGTGATGACGACTGAGAGCGCTCCCACAACTGGAGATCACCATGACTGCCGGCACCGTCGCCCGCACCTTCCCGAACGGCTTCGTCTGGGGCTCGGCAACCGCCGCGTACCAGATCGAAGGGGCGGTGCAGGAGGACGGTCGTGGCCCGTCCATCTGGGACACCTTCAGCCACACTCCCGGCAAGGTGGCCAACGGCGACACGGGCGATGTCGCCGACGACCACTACCACCGGGTCTCCGCCGACGTCGCGTTGATGAAGTCGCTCGGTCTGAGGGCCTACCGCTTCTCCACCGCCTGGCCGCGGATCATCCCCACCGGCGCCGGTGCCGTGAACCGAGCCGGCCTGGACTTCTACTCCCGGCTCACCGATGAACTCCTCGCCGCCGGGATCGACCCCTACGTCACGCTGTACCACTGGGACCTGCCCCAGCCGCTGGAGGACGCCGGCGGCTGGCTCAATCGCGACACCGCAGCCCGCTTCGCCGATTACGCCGCTGCGGTCGGCGCGGCGCTCGGTGACCGCATCGAGGTCTTCAGCACCCTGAACGAGCCATGGTGCTCGGCCTACCTCGGCTACGGCACCGGCGTGCACGCCCCCGGCAAGCAGGACAACGGCGCCGCCATCACCGCCTCGCACCATCTCAACCTCGCCCACGGCCTCGGCACCAGCGCGCTGCGCTCCGTCCTGCCCGCGGACCGGCAGGTGATGCTGACACTGAACCTCGCCAACATCCGTCCTGCCACCGACTCCGACGCCGACCGCAACGCGGCGCGGCATGCCGACGCGCTCGGCAACCGCATCTACCTGGAGCCGGTCTTCGACGGCCACTACCCCGCCGACCTCATCGCCGAGACCCAGCACCTCACGGACTGGTCCTTCATCAAGGACGGCGACCTCGAGGCGATCAATGTGCGGACGGACATCCTGGGCATCAACTACTACTCACCGACCCTTGTGCAGGCGGCGACACCCGAGCTGCACGCCCAGATCCCGAGGGGCTTCGTCAACGACCCGCAGAGCGCCCCCGGCCCCACGCCGTACCCTGGCACGGACCTCGTCTTCTCCTGCCCGCAGGAGGGGCCGTACACGGCGATGGGCTGGCGGATCGAGCCCGGCAGTCTCACGGAACTGCTCGTCGATGTCGCCAAGCGCTATCCGACAGTGCCGCTGATGGTCACCGAGAACGGCGCGGCCTACGACGACGTGGTCGAGCAGGGCGGTGCAGTGCATGACACCGGCCGCCAGGCATACGTCCACGACCATCTCGCCGCGATCCACGACGCGATCGAGGCCGGAGCGGATGTGCGCGGCTACTTCCAGTGGTCGCTGATGGACAACTTCGAGTGGGCGCTCGGTTACTCCAAGCGCTTCGGCATGGTGCACGTCGACTACGACACCCTCGTGCGCACGCCGAAGGACTCCGCCCTCTGGTACGGCAAGGTCTGTCAGACCAACGCTTTTTAATGCGCGATCAACTCATAGTTTCGGCAGGTATCCGACGAAAGCCATGAGTAGACCAGGAGTAGGTCAGTCCGGGCTCAGATCCCAGCGACGACGGATCGCCGGTACCGGAACGTCGTGGCCGGCGTCCTGTTCGGCGAGGACGTGCCTGCGCAGGCGCAGGTACCAGAGCAGCAGGCGGCTGAAGCCGAAAGCCTGCACCGCGACCGCAACCAGCAGCGCCCAGCGCAGCGCGTGCGCCGTGGTCCCGCCGAGGGCGTCGAGCACCAGACCCATGCCGACGGCGATGACCATCAGTGCCGTGAATCCGGCGCCGTTGACCACCCCACTGGCCGTGCCGAGTACTCGCACGTGGTTGTAGTCGCGTGCCACGGCGAATCCGAACATCGAGATCACCCCGCCGGCCGACATCACCACGAACAGCGCGATGACGAAGACACGTGGCGGGTGCTCGCCGAGGCCGAATGCCGTGAGGACGCCCGCCAAGTTCACGAGCGTGAAGACGAGCGCGATCGGCGTGCGGATGTGCGGACGCCGGCCTATGACCGAGCCGAGAAGGGGCGCGACGACGCTCGCGGTGATGACGTTGGCCATCAGCACCCCGCCCGCCGCGGAGTCGGAGAGTCCGCACGCCTTGATCAGGTACGGATCGCCCCACAGCATCGTGAACGTGTAGTTCACGCACGGCGTGGTGAAGTGCAGCCAGAACCCCATCCGCGTACCGGGCAGAGCCCAAGACGAGCGCACGCGCCACGTCACTTCCGTGACGCCCGCGCGAAGCTGCTGCAGGTCGCCGAGGGCGAATCTGGGCTCCTCGACGTTGTCGAGCACCACCCACACGCCGACCGCGGTGACGACACCGAGCGCGCACGCGGCGATGAAGACCGGAAACCACCCCACGTGGCGAAGCAGGACGGCCATCGGCAGCGTGGCGACGATGCTGCCCAGCGTTCCGACCATGCCGGTGACCGCCGCCATCAGCGGGTAGCGGCTGGCGCTGAAGTGGCTCGCCGCCACGCGCAGCACGCTGAGGTAGGTGAGGGCGTCGCCGCAGCCGAGCAGGGCGCGCGCGAAGAGCGCCATCCCGAACGACGGCGCGGTGGCGAAGAGCAGCTGCCCGACGCCCATCGTGAGGCCGGCGACGATGAGCAGGCGCCGCGGGCCGAAGCGGTCGATGAGCACACCGGTCGGGATCTGCATCGCGGCGTAGACACCGATCTGCAGGAAGATGAAGATGCTGAGCTCTCCGGGGCTGATGCCGAAGCGGTGCTCGGCGAGCAGACCGGCGACGCCGAGGCTGCTGCGGTTGAGGACGGCGACGAAGTAGACCGCCGCAGCGAATCCCCACACCCGTACGTGGTGTCGAGTTCGCTGCGAGCGGGAGTCGTCTCCCGCGCCCGATGGCTGCTGCTCAACCACCGGAGTCATGAGACGACCGCACCCCTGAGGACGATGCGCTTCGGGGAGTACAGCGTGGCCTGGGTCGTCCTCGGGTCATCGGCGTAGACGACGAGGTCGGCGAAGGCCCCCTCGACGAGTCCGGGCAGTCCCAGCCAGGCGCGTCCCTTCCAGGACGCGATGGCGATCACCTCGGCGAGCGGGATGCCTGCGCCCATCAGGGCGCGGATCTCGTCACGGATGAGGCCGTGCGGCAGCGTCCCGCCAGCGTCGGTACCGGTATAGATCGGCAACCCCGCCTCGTAGGCGGCGCGCACGCGATCACGCGACGTCGCGAAGAGCGAACGCATGTGCGCGGCGTAGATCGGGAACTTGGCGTCACCCTCGCGGGCGAAGGTCGGGAAGTTGTCGATGTTGATGAGCGTCGGCACGACGGCCACGCCGTTGGCCAGCGCTAGATCGAGGTTGTCGGCGTCCAGGCCGGTGCCGTGCTCGACACAGTCGATGCCGGCGTTGAAGAGTCCGGGCAGGGCGTCCTCGCCGAAGACGTGCGCAGTGACCCTGGCGCCGAGTTCGTGCGCCTTGTCGATCGCGGCCTCGAGGACGTCGTCGGGCCAGAGCGGCGCGAGGTCACCGACGGAGCGGTCGATCCAGTCGCCCACCAGCTTCACCCAGCCGTCGCCGGCAAGCGCCTGCGTCGCCACTTCGTCGACGAGGTTCTCGGCAGAAACTTCAACGCCGAGGTCGCGGATGTAGCGCTTGGGGGCGGCGATGTGCCGTCCGCCGCGGATGAGGCGCGGCAGGTCGTCCTGCTCCTGGACGATCCTGTTGTCGACCGGTGAGCCGGCGTCGCGGATGAGCAGGGCGCCGGCGTCGCGGTGCAGGCGTGCCTGCGCGAAAAGCTTCTCCGGCTCGCTGAGGAAGCCCTCGGGGGCGTAGCCGATGTGGGAGTGCGCGTCGACGAAGCCGGGCAGCACCCAGCCCCGGCCGGAAATCGTCGTCGCCTCGCCCACCGGCTTCTCGAAGGTGAGGACGCCGGCGACGATCCAGGCGTCGCGCTCGATCTCGTCGGGCAGGAAGACGCCGTGGAGATGCAATGCGGGGTGCAGGCTCACCATGCCTCCGCGAGAGCTCTGCGAACGTCACCGAGCACCTGTGACAGCACCTTGGTCTGCGCCACCACGGGCATGAAGTTGGTGTCACCACCCCAGCGCGGCACGACGTGCTGGTGCAGGTGTCCGGGGATGCCGGCGCCGGCCACCGGCCCCTGGTTCATCCCGATGTTGAAGCCGTGCGGACCCATCGCGGTGCGTAGCGCGCGCATGGCGTGCTGCGTGCAGGAGGCGAGTTCAGCGACCTCGTCCTCGGTGAGTTCGGTGTAGTCGGCGACGTGGCGGTACGGGATCACCATCACGTGGCCGTTGTTGTACGGGTAGAGATTGCAGACGACGTAGACCCGCTCGCCGCGGGCGACGATGAGGCCGTCCTCGTCGCTTCTGCTCGGCGCCGTGCAGAACGGGCAGTCGTCACCGGCGCCACCATGCGTCGGCTTGTTCTCCCCCGCCAGGTACGCGGCGCGGTGCGGTGTCCAGAGCCTGCCGTAGCCATCGGGATCGCCCGCGAACGTACTCGCGTCCTCGACCGTCACCGCGTGCTCAGCCGGCGAAGTCGGCGGCGGTCGGGTTGCTGTTGATCCGCTTGCGTACGAAGTCGCTGATCTCGGCGACCGCCTGGTCGATGCCGATCGCGTTACGCTGCTCGCCGTCGCGATAGCGGAAGCTCACCGCGCCGGCTTCGGCGTCCTGCGCGCCGGCGAGCAGCATGAACGGCACCTTCTGCTTCTGTGCATTGCGGATCTTCTTCTGCATCCGGTCGTCGGAGGTGTCGACCTCGACCCGGATGCCCGCCGCTTTGAGCTTGTCCGCCACGTCCCAGAGGTAATCGTCCTGCTCCGCCGAGATCGGGATGAGGACGACCTGCACCGGTGACAGCCACGCGGGAAAGGCCCCCGCGTAGTGCTCGGTGAGGACGCCGATGAAGCGCTCGATCGAGCCGAACTTCGCGGAATGGATCATCACCGGCTGCTGGTGGCTGCCATCGGCCGACTGGTATTCCAGGCCGAAACGGGCGGGCTGGTTGAAGTCGTACTGCACCGTCCCCATCTGCCAGGTGCGGCCGATGGCGTCCTTCGCCTGCACCGAGATCTTCGGTCCGTAGAAGGCGGCACCGCCCGGGTCCGGGACGAGGTCGAGACCGGTCTCGGTGGCGACGCCCTCAAGGATCTTCTCGGCCACCGCCCACTGCTCGTTGGTACCGATGAACTTGTCGCTGGTGGCGTCGCGGGTCGACATCTCCAGGTAGAAGTCGTCGAGGCCGAAGTCCTTCAGGACGCTGAGCATGAAGTTCAGCAGGTGCTTCACCTCGGCGGGCGCCTGCTCGGGGGTGCAGTAGGAGTGCGAGTCGTCCTGCGCGAAGCCACGCACCCGGGTGAGGCCGTGGATGACGCCGGACTTCTCGTAGCGGTACACATGACCGAACTCGAACAGGCGCAGCGGCAGCTCGCGGTAGGAGCGTCCCCGGCTGGCGAAGATCAGGTTGTGCATCGGGCAGTTCATCGCCTTGAGCTGGTAGTTCGAGCCCTCGAACTCCATCGGCGGGAACATCGTGTCGGCGTAGTAGGGCAGGTGCCCCGAGGTGTGGAAGAGGCCGTCCTTGCTGATGTGCGGGGTGCCGACGTACTCGAAGCCCTCGTCGATGTGGCGGCGGCGGACGTAGTCCTCCATCTCCCTCTTGATCACCCCACCCTTGGGGTGGAAGACCGGCAGCCCCGAGCCGAGCTCGTCCGGGAAGCTGAACAGGTCGAGCTCGGCGCCGAGCTTGCGGTGGTCGCGCTTGGCCGCCTCCTCCAGGCGGTACAGGTAGGCCTTGAGGTCATCACGGCTGGCCCAGGCGGTGCCGTAGACGCGCTGCAGCTGCGGGTTCTTCTCGCTGCCGCGCCAGTAGGCGGCAGCGCTGCGCATCAGTTTGAAGGCCGGGATGCGGCGGGTGGTGGGCAGGTGCGGGCCGCGGCAGAGGTCGGTCCAGATCTTCTCGCCGGTCTTGGCGTCGAGGTTGTCATACATGGTGAGGCCACCGGCACCGACCTCGGTCGCCTCCTCCTCGGTCGCGGTCGACTTCAGGCCGATGAGTTCGAGCTTGAACTTCTCGTGCGCCAGCTCCGTCTGTGCCTCGGCGTCGGAGATAGGACGCCGGTGGAAGCGCTGTCCGGACTTGATGATCTCGCCCATCTTCTTCTCGATGGCCTCGAGGTCGTCGGGGGTGAAGGGGCGCGGCGGGAGGAAGTCGTAGTAGAAGCCGTCGGCGATGGGCGGGCCGATGCCGAGCAAGGTGCCCGGGAAGAGTTCCTGCACCGCCTGCGCGGCAACGTGCGCGGCCGAGTGCCGCAGCACGGCGAGGCCCTCCGGATCGGCGGCGGTGACGACCTCGATCTCGGTGTCGGCCTCGGGAATCCACTCCAGATCCTTGAGGATTCCGTCCGGATCGCGGACGACCACCGCACCCTTCGGGCCGTTCACGTCCACTCCGGCCGCCAGCAGCGCGTCCCAGGCCGTCGTTCCGGCCGGCACCAGGATCCGCTGTACGGGCGGGGCGGCGGCTGCGGTGGCGGTCACGGGTGACTCCTTGTTCGGACGGAAGCGTTCTCCTGAAATGCTAGTGCGATGCCTCCACGTCGCCGATCGAGTATCGCCGCCTTGGCGATGGCGGCGGCAGCCCTTGCCGGCTGCGCCACGGGATCGCCCACGTCGGCAGCGAAATTCGCCTGGAACACACCGCGACAGGCGTCCTCGTCCTCGCTGACGGCACCGGTGACAATCGCCCCGGCGGCATCAAGCAGGCCGTCGGCTTCCTCGACGACCGAAGCAGCCGCCCCGAGCATGCGGTTCACGCTTTCCTTCGCCGGCGACGTCCACTTCATGCAACGCACCGCCACCCGCCTCGCCGCGGACCCCGCGACCGTCTTCGGCGAAGCCGCGCCGGGACTGGCGAAGGCCGACCTCACGATGGTCAACCTCGAGACGGCGATCACCACGCGAGGCACGCCGCAGGACAAGGAGTACCACTTCAGGACGGACCCCCGCGCCCTCACCGCGCTGCGCGACGCTGGCATCGATGTGGCGACCGAGGCGAACAATCACGCCGCCGACTACGGCGATGAGGGGCTCACCGACACCCTGGCTGCGATCAAGGCCAGCGGCTTTCCGGTGATCGGCATCGGGGCGAATGCCGATGCCGCCTTCGCGCCATACACGACCACCATCAACGGGCAACGGATCGCGATCTTCGCCGCCGACCGGGTCGATGACGAGACGACGCTGCGCCTGTTCAGCGCCGGTGCTGACAAGGCCGGGGTCGCCAACGCCCACGACCCGTTGCTGCTGCAGCGGGTGAAGCAGGCTGCCGACGGCGGCGAGTTCGTCGTCGTCTACCTGCACTGGGGCACCGAGGACGTCTCCTGCACCAACGCGGACCAGCGCTCCTTCGCCGACCAGCTCTCCGCGGCGGGCGCCAAGGTGATCATCGGTGCGCACCCCCACGTCCTGCAGGGCGCCGGCTGGCGCAAGGACGGAACCTTCGTCGACTACAGCATGGGTGACTTCCTGTGGTGGACGGCCGACAGCGCCGCCGAGTACGACACCGGTTTGCTCACCCTCACCGTCGACCACGGCAAGGTCGTGGCCGACAACTTCGCTCCGGCCCACGTCGATGACCGCGGGGTTCCGGTACCGGCGACCGGCGCCGACGCGCAACGGATCGACAATCTCTGGAACCAGGCGCGCGGCTGCAGCGACCTCTCGGCCCAGCCGACCCTTCCCTGAAGCTTCCTCACAGAACGCGCCGGTTTCGTATCAGCGATGAGACGAATGCCGCGAGGATGAAGCCGACGCCGACAAGGCCGGTGGCGACCTCCGGGACGTCGTACTCGATGGTGATGAGCAGGATGACGGCCAGTGCGCCGATTGCCCAGAGCGCTCCGTGTTCGAGGTACTCGTACTCGCTCAACGTCCCCTTCGCCACGAGGAACACGGTGATCGAGCGGATGAACATCGCGCCGATTCCCAGGCCGATCATGATGAGGATCGGATCGGCGGTGATCGCGAAGGCGCCGACGACGCCGTCGAAGCTGAAGGACGCGTCGAGGATCTCGATGTAGACGAAGAGGAAGAACGCGGCCCTGCCGACGACGTGCACGACGTCACCAGAGGGTTCGAAGAGTTCACTCAGGCCGTCGATGACGAGGAATGTGACCAGCCCGAGCACTCCGGCGAAGAGGACGGTGGAGGTCTTGTTCTCCGGAGCCAAGGTGTACGCGATGATCGCCAGCAACGCGAGGGCGACGACGGTGGGGATCTGCTGCAGCTTTCCGATGCGCTGCAGCGGCCGCTCCAGCCAGGTGAGCCAGGTGAGTTCGCGCTCGGTGAAGACGAAGTCCAGGAAGAGCATCAACAGGAAGATGCCGCCGAAGGCGGCGATCGCCGGGTGCGCCTGGTGCAGCAGGTAGCCGTAGGTGCCGGCGGTGTCCGCGTCCCCCTTCTTCAGCGCAAGATGGACGGCCTCCACCGGGTTGAGCTTCGCCGTGACGCCGACGATGAGCAGCGGGAAGATCAACCGCATCCCGAAGACGGCGATGGCGATGCCCACCGTGAGGAAAATCCGCCGCCAGAACGGGCTCATCCGCTCGAGAATCGTGGCGTTCACGACCGCGTTGTCGAAGCTGAGCGAGATCTCCAGGACCGCGAGGACGGCGACGAGCAGCAGCCCCCGCACGCCCCCGTACAGCCCACCGAGGGCGAGACCTATAAGGCCGACGACGATCGAAACCCTGAACGTCCTGAGCAGCACCCAGGCAGCCTACGGGGTGATATTGCTCGCGACGGTCCGTCACGTGGCGACCGATCGGTAGGCTAGAGAGCCGCTGAATTCGAGATGCGGAGTGGGTCATCACCGAGACGGACAGCGCGGACACGGCAAGCAGCGGCGAACAGCACATCGCCGCTGCCGAGGTTGCCCACGAACAGGCCCACGTCACCCGCCTCTACGAGAAACTCGACGAACTTCTTACCCAGGCACGCGCCTCGCTGGCCCGCACCGCCTCGGCGAGCACCGTCGGCACACCGGGTGCGCGCAGTGAGCGGGACGCCTTCATGCGTCTCTACGCCCAGCGGGTGCGCACCCTGCACAACGTCGAGTCGCGACTCTGTTTCGGACGCCTCGATCTCGCCACTGGCGACGCGCGCTACGTCGGCCGCATCGGGATGTCCGACGAAGAGCGCCGCGAACTGCTGGTCGATTGGCGCGCACCCGCAGCAGAGCCCTTCTACCAAGCAACGGCCGCGCACCCCGAGGGCGTGTTGCGACGCCGGCAGATCGCCATCTCCAAGCGGCGGGTCACCAGCGTGCAGGACGAGGTGCTCGACCTCGAGGGGTTCGAACGGGCCGGCGTCGAAGGGGGGCACGTCGTCATCGGCGAGGGGGCGTTGTTCGCCTCGCTCGATGCCGCGCGCAGTTCGCGGATGCGTGACATCGTCGCCACGATCCAGGCCGATCAGGACCGCGTCATCCGCTCCCCGCTCGACGGCGTCCTCGTGGTGCAGGGCGGACCCGGCACCGGCAAGACCGCCGTCGCGCTGCACCGCACCGCGTTCCTGCTCTATGCCAACCGGGACAAGATCTCGCGGACCGGCGTGCTGCTGGTCGGGCCCTCACGCGTGTTCCTGCGCTACATCGACCAGGTCCTGCCCGCCCTCGGCGAGGCTGACGCCGTGGTGATGGCGACTCCGGGCGAGCTGTATCCCGCGCTCACGGCAGGCGTACACGACCGCCCGGCGGTAGCCGTCCTCAAGGGCGATCTGCGTATGGCCCGGCTCATCGGCGAGGCGGTCCGCCGCAGGCAGCGGGCGATTCCGGCCCCCCGGCCACTGAGCATCGAGGGGACGACGATCCTGCTGCGCCCCGAGTGGGTGCGCGACGCACGCGAGCATGCCCGCCGCACCCGCCAGCCGCACAACCAGGCGCGGGTGAGCTTCGTCGGCGAGATGATGCGCCGCCTCGTCCGCGCCCTCGCCGAGGCCCGCGACATCGACATCGATGAAGAGTCGCGTTCGGGGTTGATGGCTGAGCTGTATGAATCGGTCGACGTGCGCCGCGAGTTGAACTGGTGCTGGGCGCCGATCACTCCGGAACGGCTGCTGCGCGACCTCTACGCCAACCCGGAGCGGCTGCTCGAAGTGGCCGGCCCCGCGCACCTCGGCCGGGACGAGCGCGAACTGCTCCGCCGCGAGCGCGACGCGCCGTGGACGCTGTCCGACGTCCCGCTGCTGGACGAGGCAGCCGAACTGCTCGGTGTCGATGGGACCCCCGGGAACACTGAGCGTGCCCGCGCCACGGCAGAGCGCAAGGCCGAGGTCGAGTATGCGCGTCAGGTGCACGACACCTTCGGCGGCGCCGACTTCGGCACCGCCGAAGACCTCGCCGAGCGCTACTCCGGGACCAGCGAACTCGGCACGGTCGCCGAACGCGCCGGCAGCGACCGGAGCTGGGCCTTCGGTCACGTCGTGGTCGACGAGGCGCAGGAACTCTCGCCGATGATGTGGCGCCTGCTGATCCGCCGCTGCCCCAGCGGCTCGTTCACCATCGTCGGCGACGTCGCCCAGACCGGCTCGGCCGCCGGCGCCTCCTCGTGGGCGCAGACGCTGCAGCCGCACGTCGGCGACCGCTGGCGGCTTGCCGAGCTCACGGTCAACTATCGGACCCCGGAGCAGGTAATGCGGATCGCCGCCTCCGTCCTTGCCGCCTCCGGGTCGTCGACACAGGCGCCGGCCTCGGCACGCATAGGCCGTGACGAGCCACGGTTCACCCGGGTGCAGGGTGACGTCGCGACCTCGCCGGTACTCGCCGACCTTGCCCGTGCCGAGTGGAACCGCATCATCGACGAAGGCACCGTCGCCTTCATCACGCCCGCCTCGCTGCATGCGAGCGTCGCGGCAACGATCAGTGCGACCCTGCCCGAGGGTGTCCTCGCCATGGACTCCGATTCGCTCGTCGGCTCGTCGACCGCGCGCGTCAGCGTTCTCACGGTGGATGCCGCCAAAGGACTCGAGTTCGACGGAGTCGTCGTCCTCGAACCCGCGGCGATCGTCGGAGAATCGCCCCAAGGACGCAACGACCTGTACGTGGCACTCACCCGCCCGACACAGCGGCTTCATGTGCTTTACAGCGCACCGCTGCCCGCAGGTTTGGAGCCTGATGACTCCTCCGCAGAAGCTCAGATTCACCTATAGTCGAGCCTTCGGTCCTCGCCGCTCGGCGGCTTAACAAAGGGCGAACGGAGGCGACGGTGACGCGGCGGGAACTGGTGTTCTCCGCGGCTGGCGACGCCGGCCAGGTCTTCGCGGCACTCTCCTCGCGCTACACGGTCAACGCCGCACCGGCGACCAGCGGAAGCTGGACCTGCCTCGACACCCCTGACTGGCTGCTTCATCGTGCCGGCCTCACGCTTCGCGACGCACGCTCGGGGCGAAAGGCCGAACTCGTCCTCGGTGGGGCCGACGCAGGTGGCGATCCGCTCATCGAGCAGGCTCGCGTGCGCGCCTGGCCGGCTAGTGTCGCTGCTCTGCCGCCGTGTCAGTTGCGCGAGCGCGTGGCTGCCGCGGTCGGCGTGCGAGCCCTCGTGCCGATGGCCCAGGTCGACGTCCGTTCCATTCCGATGTCCATCCTCGATGCTGACGACAAGACTCTGGTGCGGGTGCGGGTCGATCAGCAACGGCTGCACGGCAAGGGGAATCAGCCCCTTCCGCTACGCGTGCTGATCACTGCCCTGCGCGGCTACGAGGACGACGCCGGGCGCTGCGCCGCGCTGCTCACCGCGTCGCTGCCGCAGCTCGAGACCAGCGATGCCACGGCGACGATCGCCATGACCGTGGCCGGGCACGAACCCGGCCGCGAGACGGTGCCCCGGATTGAACTCGATCCGACGGCCCCTGCAGCGCAGTCGGTGGCGCGAGTGCTGCACCGGCTCATCGACGTGGCCACGACCGTGGTGCCGGGCGTGATGGCCGACATCGATCCGGAGTATCTGCACGATCTGAGGACGTCGTTGCGGGCGACTCGCTCGGTGCTCGGGCAGGCGGGTGACGTCCTGCCCAGTGCGCAGGTCGAGGCATTCGGCGATGAGTTCCAGTGGCTCGCCTCGCTCACTTCACCGGTGCGCGATCTGGACGTGCTGTTGCTGATGCTCACCGGCCACGACGCGACGCAGATCGGCGACCTGGACGCCCTCGCGCCGCTGACGCGGTATCTGACGACGCGCCGGACCCGTGTGCTGCGCACGTTGCGTGACGGCCTGGAGTCCGCGCGCTACGGGCAGCTGATCGCCAACTGGCGGACGACCTTGGCGCAGGCCGAGGTGAGCGGCCCGGCAACCGCACCGCTCACCGCCCCGTTCATCGCTGAGCTGGCTCAGCACGCCTATCACCGCATCAGGACCGAAGCCGAGGGTGTGACCGCGCAGACAGCGGCCACCGAACTTCACCAGCTCCGCAAGCACTGCAAGCAGATGCGCTACCTGCTCGACGGATTCGCCACCGGCTACTCCCCCGCGCCTCTGCGGCGCACGCTGAAGGTGCTGAAGCGGTTGCAGGACAGTCTCGGCTCGATCCAGGATTCCACGGTGCAGCGGGCGATCCTCACCGGCGCCGCCACCGCACTGGCAGGACGTGGCACCGGCGCCGAGACGATGCTGCAGATCGGCGCGCTGCGCGACCGCATCGCCGAGTGCGATGCCGCCGGGCGCGAGGATCTGGTCGAGCGCCTCGTCGCATTCTGCGGAAAGACCGGACGCGCGAACGCGCGGGCATTGGAGCGCAGGACATGAGGACGGTCGCGCTGTACAACATCAAGGGCGGGGTCGGTAAGACCTCGACCGCGGTGAACCTCGCATACCACTCCGCTCAGCAGGGCCGCCGTACCCTGCTCTGGGACCTGGACGCACAGGGAGCGGCGACGTACATCCTGCGGGTCCGTCCTCGTGTGAAGGGTGGCGGCAAGGCCCTCGTCCGCGCACGACGTCCGCTTGAGGACGCGATCAAGGGCAGCGACTACGAGCGGCTCGACCTGCTACCGGCCGACTTCACCTACCGCCATCTCGACCTGCTGCTCGACGCGGAGAAGAAACCGACGCGTCGGCTGCGTACATTGCTCGAGCCGCTCGCCGAGGACTACGACGACATCGTGCTGGACTGTCCGCCGAGCATGTCGCTGCTGTCGGAGAACATCCTGCGGGCGGCGGACCTCGTCCTCGTCCCGCTCATCCCGACGACACTGTCGCTGCGGACGATGGATCAGCTGCGCGAGTTCGTCGGCGACCAGCCCGGCCGCCGTCCTCACGTGACCGGCTTCTTCTCGATGGTCGACCGGCGCCGCAAGCTGCATCGAGAGGTTGCGGCGATGCTGCCGACTCAGCGTGAGGACATCATCGCCGAGGGCATCCCCGCGCTCTCGATCGTCGAGCAGATGGCGGCGCGGCGGGAGCCGGTCATGGCGTTTGCGCCGCAGAGTTCGGCAGCACGGAGCTATCGGGCGCTGTGGGATCGAACCCTGTCGGATCGAATTCCGGTTCGCTGACGAGGACGGTCGCGGCGTAGCGGGCACGCAGAACGCGCCACGCGATGCTGACGCCCTTGACGCTCCACGCGGCGACGACGAGGACGCCTGTGGCGACGATGCCGTCGAGCCACCAGTGGTTGGCGGTGGCAGCGACGACGAAGATCGTGATCGCGGCGTGCAGCGGGCCGAGGAATCGCCAGCGGCTGTCGGCGATTCGCCAGGTGTAGTAGCCGACGATCACGCACCAGGCGACGTGCACCGAGGGCATCGCCGACAGCTGGTCGGTGACGATGCCGGCGCTGTAGACGGACTGGCCGTAGAGCTCGGCGGTGTCGGTGTAGCCGGGAAGCATTCGCGGTGGTGCGACCGGGACGAGCTGGATGAGCAGGCAGCCGAGCGTCGTCCAGGCCATCACTTGGCGCACCGGGCGGTAGCGGTCGCGATGTCGCCAGAAGAGCCAGAGCAGGAAGACGAACATCATCGTGAAATGCATGGTGGCGTAGTAGAGGTTCGCCGTCTGCACTATCAGCTTGTGCCCGAGGATGAGGTGCTGCACGCCATGTTGGGAGAGCAGAAGGTTGTTCTGCGCGCGCTCGATCCAGCGGGCACGGCCGTAGGCGTCACCAGTGTCGTGCAGGGAGAGCTTTCCGGCGAGTTGCCAGAGTCCGTAGAGCGCGCCGATGACTGCGACTTCGCGCACGAAGGCTGCCGCGGCGCGGACCCGGGTGTCCTTGGCGAGTGCACCTGCTCCCCCGGCCGTGGCGACGATGGCAGCCACCTCGAACGAGTGCTGCCAGCTCAGCCCGACGGTGTGCATCGCTCCATCATCAACTTTGGGTCCGGTCGCAGGGAATGGCCTGTTACCAGACCAGCAGTTGCAGTAGTTGGGTGGGAAGTTCGGCCGCCTGGTTGCGGATCTCCGGAATCGCGGTGCTCTCCCAGAGTTCGCCCTGCCGCAGCGGGCCGATCGTCCAGAGCGGTGGAAGCGCCCGGTCACTTCGTGGGCGGCCGTCCTCGTCGACGTCGAGACCGATGCCGACCGGGTGAGGACGGAGCAGGCCGCTGCTCAGCAGCTGACGTAGCAGGGGCTCACCGCTGCGGCTCGGCTCGTTGGCCGGGCCGGTGCAGTTCACCACGACATCGGCGATGAGCTTGGTTCCCCCAGCGGCTACGCCCCTACTGCTGGGGTTGATCCGATCGGTGAGGCGTACCTCGAGGTTGCCGACGCCCTGGCGCGCGGTGGCGACAGTGCCCTCGTGTGAGACGAGGCGGTCCTCGGCGATGGCCTTGTCGAGCCACGCACCGACGTCAGGTGCGACGCGGTGCCGGATGCGTCCCCAGCGTCGGATCGCCCCGGACGCGCCTTGCAACGCACGGACGCGTTCGGCGATCGGCACGAGCCGCCACAGGTCTGCGGTGATGGCGCGCAGGCTGTCGGTACCGAGTCGCCAGTCACCGACCGTCCGGAGTTGGTCGACGATGTAGTGGGTCATCTCGCCGAGGCTGACTTCCTCGGCGTCGGGCAGCGCTGGCGGAGGCGGCTTCGGCGGAGGGTCTTCCATGTGGGCCAGCGGCATCAGGCCGTGCCGGCTCACCGCATGGACCGTCGCGCCGCCGCGTCCCCACGTGATCGCCATGTCTGCCATCGTCAGCCCGGCGCCGACGAGCAGCACCGTGCCGCCCCGGCCAGGCACGTCCTCGGTGCGCACAGGGGCGGCCCATGGATCGGCGATGAAGTGCGGTGAGGCGAGCAGTTCCGCTGGAGCCCAGGCGACCGACGGGGGGCCGGCGCCGAGGGCGAGGACGATCGCGTCGGCGGTGGCTGTGGTGCCGCCGTCAAGTGCCAGCTGCCATCGTCCGGCCGACGGGGCGATGTCGGTGACCTTGGTGCGGATGTGCTCGAAGCCGACGTCCGGATTCGTGTCGAGGGCGTCGGTGAGGACGTCGACGACGTAGGCGGCGTAGTCGCGGCGCGGGGCGAATCCACCGGCGGAGAGGTCGGAGTTGCGGTGCTCGCGGTGCCAGCGCAGGAAGTGTTCAGGGTCGTCCGGAAGGGCGCTCATTCCGGCGGCGGGGACGTTGAGGCGGTGCTCGGCGTCGCGGGTGGAGTAGGCGATTCCCGCGCCGAGACGCCCTGGTTCGAGGACGGTGATGTCGAGCGGGCGGCCGTACTCACCTGCTGCGCGGACGAGATGAGCGGCGCTGAGGACGCCGCCGGCTCCGCCTCCGATGATGGCAACGTGGGGCGCATTCCTCCCGGCCATCGTCATGCGACCAACCCTAGCGACCGGACGTGGGCGTTTCTTGGGAGAGGGGCCGGCATGTGTTCCAGCGGCTACGCCGCGGTGAACACGTCGATCGGCTCGGAGGCGAGAGACCTCTCGCTTCGACCGCCTCAATCGCTTGTATGCTGGCTGAGCTGATCACGGGCGATTAGCTCAGCGGGAGAGCACTGCCTTCACACGGCAGGGGTCACTGGTTCGATCCCAGTATCGCCCACCAAGTTGCCCATTGTGCGAACCGCGCTCCCGTTCTCGGGTGTCGGCTCGTGGCGTGGGATGCGGTAGATGGGTCGGATGCGGGCGGGTCCGACGATCTGGATTTCGTGGACGAGTTGCTCGACGAGCGCTTTGCGTTGGGCCGGGGTGCCATGGTCGAGGACGTCGTTGATGTGGTCGGCGAGGGCGTCCAATTCGTCATCCGTGGGCATGGCCGGGGCTTGGTCGAGCAGTTCCGTGAGTTCGTCACGCCGGGCTTGGAGTTGGGTCGTCTTGGCCTGCAGCACAATGAGCCGCGCTTGTAGCAGGGCGGGGTCGAGGGTGTTGGTCTCGAACGCGGTGAGGTAACGGTCGATCGCGGTGCCGGTGCGGGTGATCTCCTTCTCCACCGTCGTCAACTCGGACCTGTAGCGGTCGGTGGCGGTGTGGCGGGCGGTATCAGCCTCATTCGCCGCGGTCGCGATCAGGTCGCGCTCGTTGCGGTAGAAGGCGGCGAGGTTGCCGAATAGTGCTGTGTCGGCGGCGTCAGCGTTGAGACGGTCCGCGTTGCACGTCGCTGTGCCGTAGCGGGCGCGGCTCCAGCAGGTGTAGTAGCGGTAGGCCTTGCTGCGTCCGTGTGCGGCGGTGCCGATGAAGCCTTTCTTACAGTGCGGGCAGCGGATACGCCCGGTCAGGTGGTACTCGGACGAACTCGCGGCCCGGTGGGTGCGAGCCTCGCCCCGGGGCTGCGAGTAGCCGTTCCGCAGCGGCGAATGTCACCGGCTCGATGATCGCTGGGTGCGCGTTCTGGACGACCGTGTCGCGGAAGGTGACTTGGCCGAGGTAGGCGGGGTTGGTCAGCAGCCACCGGATCGTGTGCGCCGACCACGGCCCGCCGGTGCGGGTGCGTGAGCCGCGCTCGTTGAGCAGGTTGGCGATGGCCCGGGTGCCGAGACGGCGGTGGGTGTAGAGGTCGAAGATCTCCCGCACCAGCGCGGCACGTTCCTCATCGACCACAAGTCGCTTCGTCTCGGAGTCGAGGCGGTAGCCGTCCGGTCGCGCCCCACCGGGCCATCGCCCTGCTGCAGCGTGGCGCTCCATGCCTGCGATGACGCGGTCGATGATCATCTCCCGTTCGAACTCCGCGAATGTGCCCAGCATCTGCAGCATCGCGCGACCTGCCGGTGTCGAGGTATCGAACGCTTCCGTGGCGGACACGAACGCCACGTTCAGGCTGGTCAGTTCTTCGACCAGGGCGACGAGGTCACGCTGCCGCCGGGAGAACCGGTCCACCTTGAGCACGAGCAGCACATCAATCCGGCCTGACCGCGCGGCAGCCAAAGCTGAACGAAGGCCGGGGCGGTGGGTGTCCTTGGCCGAGGCGTTGTCGCTGAACGATGCGACCTTCACCCAGCCGGGTTGGGAGGCGATGTAGGCATCCAACCTAAGTGTCTGGGCTTCGATCGAGTAGGGCTGATGCTCCTCATCCGTCGACCGGCGCGTGTAGACCGCGACCCGCCGCGCCTGCTCCGACTCAAGACGACGGGCTGCGGTGGGGCGGGTACGTCGTGGTGCCATCGGAGCCTCCTGGGGTTCGCGCGGTGCTTCTCATGCGGATGGTTGCTCGACGGTGCGATAACGGCAACGACCTGAGCGATGTGCGCCGCAGGTTCCTACGCGGCCAGCGGCCATTCGGTGTTATCGCTGTGGGGCGAGGGCAGGCAAGCCTGTGCGGCTCGCCACGTCTCGATCAGCGCGGCGAGGGCGTGCACGGCGGCGGTGTATTGCTCGTCGGTCATCGGCACCGTTCCGACACTGTCGATGCGGATGCCGGGCAGCGGGTCATCACTGACGATCGACAGCGCGCGACGGGGGCGGGGCGAGTGGGGATTCTTCGGCACGGTGGGGCACTCCAGGCGGTCTCTGGGTTACTACGCGGCGACTACGGCGGAGACAACAGAGCGACAAACCAGCGACAACACGGCGACAGTTGGACGTCAGGACGGCCACGACTCGTCGTCTGCGTCAAGATCGACGAGGACCGTCTCCGCAGGGCCGTCGTCCATCCATTCGGTCAGCATCGGGATGGCGTCGGCGCTCGCTGGCTCGTTCTGCCGCACGGCGTCGGCGCTCGGTAGGTCGGGCAGCCGGACTCGCCGCACAATGTCGGGATCGCGGACGAGGGGTACCCAGACGGGTCCCGCGGGGCCGTCAGGGTGGCCGTAGTCCCGTGCTGTGGTGGCGACGTCGAGGGTGCCGTCGATGCTGCCCAGGGAGCGGGCCAGTGCTGCCCGGATGCCGGTCTCCCGGCGGGTGGTGGCCAGGCTGAACAGCAGCATGCCTTGCAGGTCTTGGTACGGGGTGCGGTAGTGCCCTACGTAGCGGTTCAGCTTCCGGGCGACGGTCGCCTGGGTTTCGGTGCCGGTGTCATATTCGAGGTAGAAGCCGAGCGGGCGGCCGTTCTCCGCCCAGCGCCCGTACCCGTCCGGGTGCACGGAGGCGTAGGGGCTGCTGGTCTGGGACTCGCTCCACCAGGTCACCAGCCCAGTGCCGTTCGGCTGGTTGGCCTGTGGCCAGCCCCGGCGGCGGGCGTGCCCGGCCAAAGCGACGAAGAAGTCGTTGACGCCCAACTGATGGCGCAGCTTGGGCGACTCGACCAGCCGCTCCAAGTGCTGGGCGTGCTCGGCCGGTCTCGGCGGGCGGACGGCCTTCTGCGCGGCGATCAATCTCGCGCCGGTGTAGCCGAGGGCGTAGTGCCACGGATACGACCCACCCGCGGCGCGCGGGAACCGGAACCGCCACAACACGTCCAGCCCGTGCAGCTCTTGCAGCCGGTGCTGCGCACGTGTCGTGGAGCCGAACTCCAGCGCCGTCAACTGCTCGGTGGTCAACACCCGGTGCTCGGAAACCAGCGTCAGGATGCGTCGGTCCCGGTCGGTCAGCCGAGCCCACAACGCCCCGGCAGGCTCACCCAGCCGGGACCCGAACCGGCGACCAGCCGGCTGGGCTGCCCCGCCCGGCCCCCCCGAACGAGAACTATGACTACGTGGATGCACATGCGGTCGGGGACCCGTCGAGCGGTCTATCGGTCCCGCAGTACCGGGGCCTGCAGCCGTCTGTCGGGTGGCGTCTGCCCCGGCCCTTCTAACACGCCGGGCTGATTCCGCCCGATCCGCCGGCGCACCTGTCGCCCCGGACGCCTTCTGATCGACCATGCCTCGCCGTCCTCTCGGAGTTCCCTTGCACCTAGAACTCCGGATTTCGGGCCGTTTCGGAGTTGCGTCCACGGATGTGGTGTTTGATCTTCGCCCGATATGGCGTGGCGGTCTGATGTGAGACGGCCACCGCGTGATCCTCAACGAGTTCCTGCGAAGAGCTCGAGACCGAGGAGTACACGCGATGACCGCAACACCGAGTATCGACCTGTCCGGTTGGCTTACCGAGCAGCTGGGTCAGACGAGCCCTGACCTGTTGAAGCAGATGATCACCACGTTCGTGACGGCGCTGATGGGTGCCGAGGTGGATGCGGTCTGCGGTGCTGAGTACGGCATGCGCAGCGATGAGCGCACGAACACTCGTAACGGCTACCGCAACCGGGACTGGGACACGAGGGTCGGCACCATCGATCTGGCGATCCCGAAGCTGCGCAGCGGCAGCTACTTCCCGGACTGGCTGCTCGAACACCGGCGCCGCGCCGAGGCAGCGTTGGTGTCGGTCGTGGCGACCAGCTATCTGCTGGGTGTCTCGACGCGGCGGATGGAGAAGCTGGTCGCCACCCTGGGCATCGACCGGCTGTCCAAGTCGCAGGTCAGCGTGATGGCCAAGGCTCCCGATGAGCAGGTCGAGGCGTTCCGCACCCGCCCGCTCGATGCCGGCCCGTATACGTTCCTGGCGGCCGACGCTCTTGTGTTGAAGGTCCGCGAGGGCGGGCGCACCGTGAATGTCCACGCCCTGCTCGCCTGCGCCGTGAACAGCGACGGGCATCGCGAGATCCTCGGCCTGCACGTCACCAGCAGCGAGGACGGCGCCGGCTGGCTGGCGTTCTTCCGCGACCTGACCACCCGCGGCCTGAGCGGCGTCAAGCTCGTCACCTCCGACGCGCACGCAGGACTGGTCGAGGCCATCGGTGCGACCCTGCCCGGCGCGGCCTGGCAACGCTGCAGAACCCACTACGCCGCGAACCTGATGACCGCGACCCCGAAGAGCCAGTGGGGCTGGGTCAAAGCGATGCTGCACAGCGTCTATGACCAGCCCGACAACAAAGCCGTGCATGCACAGTTCGACAAGATGCTCGACGCCCTCACCGAGAAGCTGCCCACCGTCGTCGAGCACCTAGACACCGCGCGCGCCGACGTCCTGGCCTTCACCGAGTTCCCGAAAGAGATCTGGCGACAGATCTGGTCGAACAACCCCCAGGAACGACTCAACCGCGAGATCCGCCGCCGCACCGACGTCGTCGGCATCTTCCCTGACCGCACCAGCCTAATCCGCCTCGTCGGTGCGGTGCTCGCCGAACAACACGACGAATGGACCGAAGGCCGCCGCTACCTCGGCCTCGACGTCCTGGCCAAAAGCCGGCTCACCATCATCAACAGCGACACCGAGGCAACCGAGGAGGTGACCCTGCCCGCCCTCAGCGCATAAAGTCCATACCAAGATCACGCGGAGGCCGGCTCAAACACCACTCCCGTGGACGTGACCCGTTTCGTGACACCCGGCAGCAAAATTCACAGCGAATTCCGAAAGCTGGTGGCGGGTCGCTGAGTCGTTCACACTGGCCGAGTCATTGGGACCTGCCATGATCGGGCCGTGACCTCAAGTCCTCGTCCGTCGACAATGCGGGTGAAAGTCTCAGCTCGCTTCGTGACTGACGACGAACTGGTGGCGGATCTCATTCGGGTGGCCACGTTGCATGAATCCGACGTACTTACGCGGCAGCAGTACGACCGCGACGGGAGCTACCACTCCACAACAGTCCATCGACGACTCGGCGGTTGGGCCGCGGCGTGCGCGCGAGCGGGGTTGCGTGCTGGGCGACCCGACCTTGGCCATACCGATGATCAGTGGATGGCAAACATCTTCGAGGTCTGGAGTGCCATCGGCCGTCAGCCGTCCTACGGGGACATGCGTGGGTCGCGATTCTCGCCCGAGGGCTACGCAAAGAGGTTCGGATCTTGGACGGCAGCGCTACTGAAGTTCCAGACGTGGATCGACACGGCCGAAAGCACCCTCGACAGCGACGCCAGTGCAGTTCCCCCAGCAAGCTCTCTACGAGAGACTGGTAGAAACCCCAGCCTCAGGCTTCGGTTCAAAGTGCTCCAGCGTGACCGTTTCACCTGTCGAGGATGCGGCCGATCACCGGCTACCTCTGTCGACACCATCCTCCACGTTGACCACATCGTGCCGTTCAGCCGGGGTGGCGAAACCGTCCTAGAGAACCTCCAAGCCCTGTGCGGGGAATGCAACCTCGGCAAGTCTGATCTCTAGGTTGCGCGGAAACTGCTTCGAGCTCCGCTGCCCGGCCCCAATGTAGGAGCGCTCCGCATCTGCGTAATGTTGCCAGTATTGGCAACGGAGCCTAAAGTGGCTCTATGGCGGGAACCCAGAACGCGGCGAGTCTGCTGAGGACCTTGCGTCGGGAGCAGGGTCGGTCGCTGCGTACGGCTGCGGCGGATATAGGGGTAGCGCCATCGCAGCTCTCCCGGATCGAGCGCGGTGAGCGTGGGCTCGGGCCGGACGTCTCTGAGCGCATCGCGTCGTACTACGGCGTCCCGGCGGAGGTCGTCGCGCTGGCGCATGGTGACGTCCCGGTCGACGTCATCAAGATCCTTCAGGAGCACCCCGAGCTGATCACGCGATTGCGTGAGGAGTACGCCGACGGCACGGAAATCGCGCTGTGACAGACGCCTGGGCGACTTCCCTCACGGGTCTGGTGCTCGGCGGCTACCGACTCGAACGGTGCGTGGGTAATGGCGAGTTCGGTTATGTCTTCGAGGTGACCAAGATCGACACTGCCTCTTCCTTTGCCATGAAGGTCCTGTCGCCTGGCAAAGGGAGTGACGCTTCGGCGCATGTCGATTTCGACAACGAGAGTGCGCTGCTGAAGAAGCTGAACCCGTGCTCCTCGGTGATCAATCTCGTTGATTCCGGTAGCGACGATGTCATGGTCACACTCGGCGGTGTAGACGTGCCCCTACAGCTGAAGTATCACGTTCTGGTGCTGGCTTCCGGATCTTTGGATGAGCTATTGCGTACACCGGAGCTGGTCGAACAGCTCGCGTGGCCGGAGCGACTCCGGTTGTGGCGCGGTGCAATTAAGGGCGTACACCAGATGCACCTGAAGTCCATCGCTCACCGCGACCTCAAGACCAGCAACTGCTTATTGATGGTCGTCAGCAACCGCACCGAAGTGAGACTGACCGATCTCGGCAGGTCCAAGGACTACAGCACACCAGCGAGCCTGCCGCCGGAGTTCTACCTCGGCGGCCGAGGCGACCTGCGCTTCGCACCCCCTGAGTATCTACTGCTGCAAGGGAGCCCCAGCGAGGTGGACTTCAAGAACGCCGACCTCTACGGACTCGGATCATTACTCGCCGAACTTGCCACCGGCCACCCGATGTCCGCGCTGGCACTCACGTCATGGCAGGACGTCAGACAGGACGGCATCGCCGACCTCCGTGCGGGAGTGCGGCGCGACCTCGCCACCCTGCGCCCTCACTACCAAGCGGCTATCGAAGGCATTGCCGACGATCTTCCATCGGCGATCCGCTATGACACCAAACGGCTGCTCCTGCAGCTGTGCGACCCCGTACCGCACGCCAGGCAACCCAAGAAAGGCACCGGCCATCGCCACGTCCCGGACGACGGGTTGCTCTGGCTACTCCGGCGCGCTGACATCCTGCAGCGCCAGCTCTCAGTTGCTCCACGCCGAATCCGATACAAGAACCAAACGATAGAAAGGAGCGCCTAATGCTAGGAGTCCTCGACGAGGCTCGCTCCTCGGACATGTTCACTCCGGACGCCAGCGAGCCTGTTCGTCCAGGAACGGATGCTCCACTTCTGATCTCGGCTACCGCCCGGAAGTCGCACGAGGAGAAGATCGCCGAGAGACTGCTCGCTGCGGCACAGGCCGAGCGCGACGACGCCAAGAACCTTGCCTCGATCACGCCGTCCAGCACGACACTCGCCGCGCTAGCGCAAACACACGCCGTGCTCGGGGAAGGCGTTGAAGCACTGATGGCAGCCCGCCAGGCCATGGAGCTGAGCCTTGAACCACAGAAGAACTCAGAAAACTCCACGCTTCGCGATCCAACCTCTGCCCGGCTGGCTGCTGAGGTGATGCTCCGATTCGGCGCCGCTCAGGATGCGTTCACAAGACTTAGCTCGGTGAGCTTGCCCCGCTCGCTTCGCCTCACCACCGCGACCCTCGCCGTGGAACTTGGCGATCTCGACGCGGCCCTGGGCGTACTAGAAGGCGAGCACGGGGCTCTGATCGAATCCTTCAGGGGGTTTATTCTTGCCGTCCGTCGGGAGTTCCAGAAGGCGATTCCGCATTTGCGGCGCGCGCTTCGTGAGTCTCCGGACGACATCGCCGCAGCGATCAACCTTGCGGTGTCCCTGTGGGAGCTAGGCTCGCGACGCAAAGCCGTCGCCACAGCACTTCGCGCGACGCGCACTGCGCCAGGCCGCAAAGATGCATCTCTCCTCTACCTTCACTTCCTGTTGGAAACAGGTGGCGCCGCGCGGGCGGCTGAGGAAATCGCGACGCTGACTAAGCGTGGAGTGGTTCCCGATGCTCGCTTCCTGGTGCTTCAGGCTCGGACGCTGCTCGCTGAAGCTGACAACGCGCGGGCCCTGCCGCTGCTTGAACGGGCGTCAGCCGAGGCGCGAACCGAAGCTGACGAGGAGTTGCGGATCGAGATCGACGCCAATGTTGCAGCGCTGAAGTACCGACTCGGTCGAAAGACCTACGACCAAACCATAGCCACGTTGACGTCGACGCTCAACGATTACCCGGACCACGAAGCAGTAGTTGTGTGCCTTGCTCGGGTTGCCGCTCGCATCACCGAAGCCTCAGTGCTGAGTGGCGCAGTCGAGCGCATTGACACTCGCCTTTCGCCGGTTCGGCGTGCGTACCTGCGGCACCAGATCGCCTGGATTGAGGGCGACAACGAAGCCGCTGGATCGGCCGCGCTGGCGTGGTTCGACCTCGACCCGACCGATGCTCTGGCCGCCGGAGCAGCCATGGTTGCCCTCGGAATTGGCCTGGAACGCTGGACTGAAGCCGAGAAGGTCGCCGACTTCGCACTCAAGCAGTTCCCCGACGATCTGACGATCGTCAACAACGTCGCATACGTGCTTGCCATGGCAGGGCGAGCTGACGAGGCCATCCAGTCGCTCGAGCCGCGAGCCGAGGGCGAGTTCGTTCTCATGGCGACACTCGGTCTCGCCTACCTAGCCAAGGGAGACGTTGACCGCGGGATGCGTCTGTACCGAAAAGCTGCGGAGAAAGCCGAGAAGGTGAATCGTGACTGGCTCAGCCTCATGACGGCGTACCAAGCGTTGGTCGTGCGTCAGCTTGGTCTTGACCAGTCTGAGTCGCCTGATGTGATCAAGGCGCTTGCGCTTGCCCCGTGCCCGTTGCCAAGCGATTGGGAG
>DASXYU010000091.1:0-2546 GCA_036502295.1 Jatrophihabitans sp.
CACGGTCCAACCTGACCGACGCAGACCTGGCCACCGAAGTCACCTCGATGACCCAGTCGCAGATCCTCTCCTCGGCCGCCACCAGCGTCCTCGCCCAGGCGAACAGCGCACCGCAGGCCATCCTCAAGCTGCTCCAGTAGCAGCCGAAGGTCTCCAGGACGGGCGGACTAACCCCCACCTAGTTCGCCCGTCCTGGTCTTCACCCACGTACAGCTCAGCGGGGATCACTCAACGGAGGGAATGAGATGACGTCCACCGGAAGCATCTCCTTGACTGGCCTTCTCGGCGGCACCGCCGGGCAGATCGACGTCAACGGGCTGATCAGTCAGCTGATGACAGCTGCGACCGTCCCGCAGGGACAGCTGTACGACCAGCTCAACACCCAGCAGCTGCAAGCAGGCATCTACCAGACCATCAACACGAAGATCACCTCGCTGCAGACCGCCGCCCAGGCCGTGAGCGATCCGGGTATCTGGAGCGGCATGAAGGCGGCGAGCTCCGACGGCAGCGTCGTCGCTACGAGCACCGGCAGCCCGACCCAGGGTTCTACGACGTTCAGCGTCATGCAGACTGCCACGGCGCAGATGACGATCATCTCCGCCGACTCCTCCGGCTCCGTCCTCGCCTCTCCCACTGGATCGATCACGGTCACCGACTCGAGCGGGCTGCAGCACCAGATCACTCCTCCTTCGGGCAGCGCCGCAGCCGTCGCCGGCGCGATCAACGGCATCGCCGACAGCGGCGTGCATGCCTCCGTCGTCTCCACCAGGAACGGGCCGGTGGTGCAGATCGTCAGCACCGGAACCGGAAGCAGCAACGGCTTCAGCATCTCGACCTCCGGCAGCTGGGCGACTCCGACCGCTGACCCGGTCACGGGGATCGTGCCGCCGACCGGACCGGTCACCACCGCAGCGCAGGATGCCGAGATCCAGGTCGGCACCGGCGATCCCGCAACCGGCGGCTACACGGTCACCAGCTCGAGCAACACCTTCGTGGACGCCATCCCGGGCGTGACCTTCACGGTGAGCGCGCTCGCGACCAACGTCACGGTCGGCGTCTCGCAGGACACGCAGTCGATCGCCGACAAGGTTCAGGCGCTCGTCAACGCGGCGAACACCGTGCAGTCCGAGGTCGGGAACGATACCCAGCAGGGCAGTCCGCTGCAGGGGACGGCCGCTCTCAACGAGATCCTCGGCAACCTCGGGTACTCCGTGTCGATGGGAACCTCGACGGGCAAGTCGCTTGCCGACTGGGGCATCGACATCGACAAGAACGGCGTCTTCAGTTTCGACGAGGACACGTTCACGCAGGCCTACAACGCCGACCCGACCGGGACGCAGGCGGCGATGGGCGACTTCGCGTCGAGCCTGGCGGACACCGCGGACAAGGCCGTGAACCCGACCTACGGAACGATCACGCTCACCCTGAGTCAGATCACGTCGACAGAAAGTACGCTCAACGACTCGATTGCCTCGTGGACTGACCGATTGAACAACCTGAAGGACAGTCTGACGGCGAAGTTCACCGCGATGGAGACGGCACTGGCCACTCTGCAGTCGCGTCAGACGTACCTCACGAACATGTTCAACCAGATGAACGGAACCAGCAGCAGCTCAAGCCAGAGCAGCTAACCGAACACTGACGACCTAAGGGGGCCGCGGCGTGGCGGACGACGAGATCCGGGCGCGATTCCTTCGTGACAGGGTCATGACGGCTACGCCCGCGCAACGCGTCGTGATGCTCTTCGATCGCCTGGGTCTCGACCTGACGCTCGCCGAAGCCGCCGTGCAGGACGGAACGGCCGAGGACATGGAGGGCTACGGCACCCACCTGTCGCACGCGATGCAGATCATCGCCGAACTGCAAGCCAGCCTCGACCAGTCTGCCGGCGGCCCCGCTCCGAATCTCGCGTCGATTTACGGCTACGTCCTGCGTGAGCTCGTCGCCGCGCGCGGTGGCGACCGTACCCGCATCGGTGGCGTCCGGGAGATCATGACCGGCCTGCGATCGGCCTTCGCGCAGGTCGCTGAAGACACGTCGATGGCAGCGACCCAATCCTCGGCTGCCGGATCCTGGGTGGGCTGAGCGCATGGACAGCAAGCAACGCTGGGAGCGCGTGCTCAAGACCGTCGAGGCTGATGCTCGCCGGGCAGAGGCGCTGCTCGCCGCGCTCGCCGCGCAGGACGAGGCGAAGCCCGAGCCTGCCGAAAGCACGACCCTCGCCATTCCGACGTCCTGGCTACTGCCGACGGCTGACGTCTCGGAGCAGCGCGAGCTGGTCGACCCGGTCGAGGCCTTCACCTCGCACGAGGCCGAGGCGCTGCCCGACTTCGACGAGATGCCCGAGGTTCCTGAAGAACTGAGCGAGCGGATCCTCGCGATCCGCACGCGGATCATGGAGCTGCAGGCCGAACTCACCGCGGCGCTCTCCGAGTGGAAGCCCGCGCCGGCGGCTCCGCCGACGGTCCGGCGGTTGCAGCCGCAGTTCGTCGACCGCCAGCTCTAACGGCCCCCGTCGAGTGGTCACTTATGACGCCGAGTGGTCA
>DASXYU010000092.1:0-23873 GCA_036502295.1 Jatrophihabitans sp.
CGTCTTCACCACCGCGACCATCACCACGCTGAAGACCTTCGACATCGTCTTCACGTACACCAACGGCAACTACAACACCGACATCCTCTCGGTGGCCATGTACCGGCAGCTCTTCGTGACGAATCAGACCGGCAGGGGTGCGGCGCTCGCAGTCATCCTCTTCGTCTGCGTGGTTCCGCTGGTCTGGTACAACGTCCGCCAGCTGCGTAAGGACCGGGCCGTCCGATGAGTGAATCGACCGTTCTCCCCGACGTTCCCGTCGTTCCTGTCATCCCTGCCGCGAGCAGCCGTGGGACGAATGGCAGGAAGGTACGCAACGCCTTCAGCAATCCGATTGCGTCTGTCGTCGTCCTCGTCATCACCGTGCTCTGGACGGTGCCGCTGCTCGGCTTCTTCCTCAACTCGATCCGCGGTACGAGCGACGTCAACGGTTCGGGCTGGTGGAACTGGTTCCAGCACCCGAGCTTCGACCTCAGCAACTACCACGCCGTGCTCTTCGACAGTGGCGGTGAGGTGCTGCCGCTGGTGAACTCGCTGGCAATCACGATCCCGGGGACGATCATCCCGATCTTCCTGGCGTCGATGGCCGCCTACGTCCTCGCCTGGGTGCGGTTCAAGGGCAGCGACTTCGTTTTCTTCACGATTTTTGCTCTGCAGGTGGTGCCGTTGCAGATGGCGCTGGTGCCGCTGCAGCGCTTCTACAACACCGGCGTGCACATCGGCAGCACCAAGATCTTCCCGGCGCTCGACCTCAGCTCGACCGAGAAGATCTGGCTCTCGCACACGATGTTCTCGCTACCGATCGCGGTCTTCCTGCTGCACAACTTCATCAGCCAGCTGCCGGAGTCGCTCATCGAGGCCGCCCGTGTCGACGGGGCGAGCCACCTGCGTATCTTCCGCACGATCGTCCTACCGCTATCGATGCCCGCGATCGCCAGCTTCGGCATCTTCCAGTTCCTCTGGGTCTGGAACGACCTGCTCGTGGCCAAGACCTTCGGTGGATCAGATGCCTCGACCCAGCCGGTGACTGCCCGCGTGCAGAACCTGGTCGGCAACTTCGGTGCGCACAGGGAGTTGCTCGCGCCGTCCGGCTTCCTGGCGATCGTCATCCCGCTGATCGTCTTCCTGGCGTTCCAGCGTTACTTCGTCCGCGGTCTGCTCGCCGGTTCGGTCAAGGGCTGATCAGAGCCCCGGTCGGGGAAGAAACCCGCGATTTGGGTGGTTGGAAGAGTAGCTGGCACACTGGTACCAGCTTTGTTAGCACGATGATCAGCATTTGCCCGGCTCCGGTTCACGTTCTCAGCAACGACCCGGCGGCCCTAGAGAGGATCCATCCATGAAGGCCGACATTCACCCCGAGTACGTCGTCACCCAGGTGACCTGCTCCTGCGGCAACTCGTTCACGACCCGCAGCACCGCCAAGAACGGCGCGCTGCATGCCGAGGTCTGCTCCGCCTGCCACCCGTTCTACACGGGCAAGCAGAAGATCATGGACGTCGGCGGCCGCGTCGACAAGTTCGAGAAGCGCTACGGAAAGCGCACTCGTCCGTCCGCTTAGCTCTTCCGACAGCGCCCGCGTGCGCACCCTTCGGGGTGCCCGCGGGCGCTGTTCTTTTCGCGCGTCCGGCCCTGGTTCGTGAAGCACCAGCAGGGCGACACGCCGTGGCAGCCCCTGCAGACGCTTCACGAACGAGATGAGGACGAGATGACTGAGGCACCTGGCGCAGGACGGCTGCCCGAACTGCGCGCCGAGTATGCCGACGTCGAGGCTGCTCTCGCCGATCCCGCGGTGCATTCCGACCAGGCCCGCGCCCGCACGCTGGGCAGGCGCTTCGCCGAACTCGCCCCGATCGTCGCCGCCGCGAACGCCCTCGATGCGGTCCGCGAAGACCTCGGAGCTGCGAAAGAACTCGCCGGTGAGGACTCGTCCTTCGCCGCGGAGGCTGAGTCGCTCACCGAGCGGATCCCGGCGCTTGAGGACAAGCTGCGTGAGCTGCTGCTTCCCAAGGATCCCAACGACAGCAAGGACGTCATCCTCGAGGTGAAGGCCGGAGAGGGCGGCGACGAGTCGGCACTCTTCGCCGGCGACCTACTGCGCATGTACCTGCGCTACGCCGAGCGGCAGGGTTGGATCACCGAGATCCTCGACGATGAGTCCACCGAACTCGGCGGCAAGAAGTCTGCCACCGTCGCCGTGCGTTCCCGCAAGCCGGACGACCGCGTGTGGGCGCACCTGAAGTACGAGGGCGGCGTGCACCGCGTGCAGCGTGTGCCTGCCACTGAGTCTCAAGGCCGCATCCACACCTCGGCAGCGGGCGTCCTCGTAATGCCGGAGGCGGAGGACGTCGAGGTCGCGATCGACCCCAACGACCTGCGCATCGACGTCTATCGCAGCTCCGGCCCCGGCGGGCAGTCGGTGAACACCACCGACTCGGCGGTGCGGATCACGCACATCCCGACCGGGACGGTCGTCTCCATGCAGAACGAGAAGAGCCAGCTGCAGAACCGTGAGGCGGGTATGCGGGTGCTCCGTGCCCGTCTGCTGCAGGCCGCACAGGAGGCCGCCGCCTCGGCGGCCTCCGACGCGCGCAAGTCGCAGGTACGCACCGTCGACCGCTCCGAGCGGATCCGCACCTACAACTTCGCGGAGAACCGGATCAGCGACCACCGTGTCGGCTTCAAGGCATACAACCTCGATCAGGTTCTGGACGGGGCACTGGACGATGTCATCGAGGCACTCACCCGCGCCGACATGGAGGCGCTTCTCTCCGGTGAGAAGTGACGCGGACCCAGGACGTCCTCGCCTCGGCGAGTGACCGTCTCGCTGCGGCAGGTGTCGAGTCGCCCCGCGTGGATGCCGAGCTGTTGTTGGCGCACGTCCTCGATGTGCCACGTCCGAAGCTCCTCATCATCGACGAGGTCAACGAACCAGCAACCCACGAATTGGAAGGCTGTCTCTTACGTCGTATTGAGCGCGAGCCGTTGCAGTACATCATCGGCACCGCTCCGTTCCGGCATATCGAACTCGCTGTCGGCCCCGGGGTCTTCATCCCACGGCCGGAGACCGAACTCCTCGTCGACGCCGTCCTGCCCGCATTGCGGAGGATCGAACGTCCCGTCGTGGTGGATCTCTGCTCCGGCTCCGGGGCACTCGCGTTGGCCATTGCAGACGAGATCCCCGGCAGCCGTGTCGTCGCAGTGGAGAACTCGCCCGAGGCGGTGGCGTGGCTCCGCAAGAACGTCATGTCCTACCTCGTGAGCGCCGATGCGCGCAGCTCTGTGGCGATCGAGACCGAGGACGTCACCGACCCTGCGCTCTTCCCCGACCTGCGCGGACTCGTCGACGTCGTCGTGAGCAATCCGCCCTACGTTCCCGCCGGCACGGAGATCTCGCCGGAGGTGCAGGCGGACCCGGCTGAGGCAGTCTTCTCCGGCGAGGACGGTCTGGAACTCACTCCGTCCGTCATCGCCAGGGCAGCTGAACTGCTGAAGCCGGGGGGAGTCTTCGCCGTCGAGCACGACGACAGCACTCAGGCGGGCGTCCTAGCTCTGCTTGCGGCCGACGGACGCTGGCGGGACATCGTGCCGGTCCGCGATCTCGCCGACCGGCCCAGGTCCGTCACCGCGCTGCGCCGATGACGGCTCCGCTCACGCGTCGCCGGCGGGGTGTGAGGCAGGATACGAGCGTGGCTGCCGGCAGGAACGTCCTCTACCAGTGCAACGACCCCGAGATGCGGCCCGTCGCCCTGGACGCCGCGGTCCGCGCGGTGACCGACGGCGAGCTGATCGTGCTGCCCACCGACACCGTCTACGGCATCGGCGCCGACGCCTTCAACCCTGCCGCCGTGGCCGCGCTGCTCGCCGCGAAGGGCCGTGGCCGAGACATGCCCGTCCCCGTCCTCGTCGGCTCGTGGAGCACGCTGGAGGGTCTTGTCAGCGGCATTTCGAAGCGCACCCGGCGCCTCATCGAAGCCTTCTGGCCCGGCGGCCTCACGCTGGTTGTCGAGCACGCCCCCTCGCTGTCCTGGGACCTCGGCGACGCTCGCGACACGGTGGCGGTGCGTATGCCGCTGCACCCGGTCGCGATCGAACTGCTCGAGAGGACGGGCCCGATGGCCGTCTCGAGCGCCAACCGCACCGGGCAGCCGGCGGCGATGACGGCGGCCGGGGCAAGGGAGCAGCTCGGCGACAGCGTCTCCGTCTACCTCGACGGCGGGCCGGCGGCTGTCGGCGTCGCGTCGAGCATCGTCGACGTCACCGGCGCCGTGCCGGTACTGCTGCGGGCCGGAGCCGTCCCGATCGAGGCTTTGCGCGAGGTCCTGCCCGAGATCACGCTGCCGCAGCCCGCCGACGGGCAGCCCGAGTAACCGCATGGCCGCTGTAGTCGATGTCGTCTACCACCCGACGCTGGAGTACGGCCTCATCGGTGCGATCGCTGCCGCCGGGACGTTCCTGCTCACCGGCGTGGCGAAGTCGTTCGCCGAACGGGTGGGGGCGGTCGCCACACCGCGGGATCGTGACATCCACGCGGTCGCGATCCCGCGCATGGGGGGCCTCGCGATGCTCGGCGGTTTCGTCCTCGCCCTCTTCGTCGCCAAACGCCTCCCGGCACTGCAAGGCGCCTTCGACAGCGGGCCGGAGTTCAGCTGGATCCTGGTCGCCGCGCTGATCATCTGCGTCATCGGGGCGATCGATGACCGGATCGAGCTCGACTCCCTCACCAAGCTCGCCGGGCAGATCCTCGCCGCGGCCGTGATGGTGACCCGCGGTGGCGTGCAGCTCTCAGAGATCTACATCCCCGGCAGCACGCTGAGCCTGGGGCGCGACCTCGCCATCCCGGTCACCATCCTGCTCACCGTCCTCACCATCAACGCCATCAACTTCATCGACGGCCTGGACGGGCTGGCGGCGGGAGTGGCGGCGATAGCCGCCGGGGCCTTCTTCGTCTTCTCGCACCGCGTCACCAGTCTCGACATCCTGCACGTGACCAACGTCCCGGCGCTGCTGTCGGCGGCTCTGGCCGGAGCCTGCCTGGGCTTCCTTCCACACAACTTCTGGCCGGCCCGGATCTTCATGGGCGACTCCGGATCGATGCTGATCGGCCTGATGCTCTCGGCGGCAGCGACCACCGCCACCACGACGGCCGACCCGCAGACCACCTTCGCCGGCGCCCTCGGGGCGTTCCCGCTCGCGCTGCCGCTGCTCATCCCGATCGCGGTGTTGATCCTGCCGCTCGCCGATCTCTCACTCGCCGTGATCCGGCGGGTACGCCGTGGGCAATCGCCGTTCGCCCCGGACAAGCAGCACCTGCACCACCGACTGCTGGAACTCGGCCACAGCCAGCGGCGCGCGGTGATCCTGCTCTACTTCTGGACGGCGCTACTCGCCTTCGGCGGTGTCGGCCTCGCCATCTTCCACGGCCCCTGGGTTGTGCTGAGCGTCATCGCCGGGGGAGCGGTGCTCGGCATTCTGCTCGTCGTCATCCCCCGCGTGCAGCGACCGAGGCACCTATGACCGGAACACCTCCGAAGAGGACGCCCGCACGCTGGCTGATCCTTCTGGGCATCCCCGTTCTGCTCGCGGGGGCGCTCGGATTCGGGCTCGGCTCCGGAAGCAAGGCCGCCTGGAGTTTCATCCTCGGATTCGCGGCGGCCCTGCTGGCAGCGTCAGCCGCAGTCGTCCTCACCGACATCGCCAGCCGCATCGCCCCCGGAATGGGGCTGGTGATGGCGCTGCTGAACTACGTCCTCACAGTCGGCTTCTTCCTGATCCTGGCCCTCACCGTCACCACAGACTCGGTGGACCGCACCGGTTTCGCGACGGGCCTCGCCGGGGCAGTCATCCCATATGTCGGGTGGCAGCTGGTCCGGGCCCAGCGTCACGTCGGATGACGCGGAATCGGGCCCGGGCCGCCGCAACGCAAGCGAAACACGCTTGCTAATGTGCTCACAGCAATGAGGGGTCTTTCACCGTCCAAGTTGGGCACGTCACCTCCGCCCGAGGGCGGTGGAGATCCTTGGGCAGCCTTCGGTTATCTTGTTGCCGGAGTCGGGGCCTACGGACTGCTCGGCTGGGGATTGAGTGTCTGGCTACATGCCAGCTACCTGCTCCCGGTGGGCATCCTGGTCGGCGCCGTGCTCGGGCTTGTGCTGGTCTTCTACCGGTACCGGGCCAGGCCGGAGGACGACCTGCACGACAAGACCCACAGCACGACCGACCGGCCCAGCGCGACCGACCGGCCCAGCGCGACCCATATCCCCAGCACGACACCTGAGCCGGAGGCGATGACGCCCCCCGGCGATGAGAGTGAAGATCGAGGAGCTAACGAGTGACGCACAGCGCCGTGCTTGCTGCGAACCCCGGCTTCGTGGCCCCCGGCCCCAACAACTTCCTCGGCGACGGGCACGCGCTGCTCTGGAAGTCCTCGATCCTGCTCGTCGTCGCCGCGCTGGTCGTCCTCATCTTCTTCCTCGCCACCACCCGTCGCGCTGCGCTCGTACCCACCAAGTTGCAGTGGATCGGGGAGTCGGCCTACAGCTTCGTGCGTGACAGCATCGCGCGCGACACCATCGGCGAGCACGACTTCATCAAGTACGTGCCGCTGCTCGTCACCAGCTTCTTCTTCGTCCTGGTGAACAACCTCTTCGGCATGGTGCCGTTCCTCCAGTTCCCCAGCTTCGCCCGCGCCAGCTTCGCCTACGGCGCTGCGCTCATGGTGTGGCTCATCTACAACGGTGTCGGCGTCGCCCGGCACGGGCCGCTGCGCTATCTGAAGAACCAGACGGTTCCCTCGGGCGTGCCGAAGGCGATCCTGCCGCTGCTGGTGCCGCTGGAGTTCCTGTCCAACATCCTGGTCCGCCCGATCACGCTGGCGCTTCGTCTCTTCGCCAACATGTTCGCCGGTCACCTGCTGATCATGCTGTTCGCGCTCGGTGGCGACTATCTTCTGCTGCACGCGACCGGCCCGATCGTGAAGCCCGCCGGCGTCCTCTCCTTCGTGATGGGCTTCGGTGTCGGTTTCCTCGAGATCCTCGTCGAGTTCCTGCAGGCATACGTCTTCACCCTGCTCACCGCCTCATACATCTCGGGTGCACTCGCAGCCGAGCACTGACCTTCCACCCGCGTTCTGACAAAGCCTGTCGGAACGTTCACAACCCGAAAGGAACACACATGGCAGCCGACGTTGTCAGCGGCACGATGAACATGGTCGGTTACGGCCTTGCCGCGATCGGCCCGGGTATCGGCATCGGCCTCATCTTCGCGGCCTACATCAACGGCACCGCACGTCAGCCGGAGATGCAGAGCCGTCTGCAGTCGATCGCGATTCTCGGATTCGCGCTTGCTGAAGCGCTCGCCATCATCGGTATCGCCCTCGCCTTCGCCCTCAAGTAGTCCTTTCTTGTTGGCCAAAGGTCGAGTTCGGAGGTCCTAAATGGCAGGCATTCACCTCGCCGCCACCGTTTTGTCGAAGACGGTGCTCGCGGAGGACGAGAAGACCAACAACCCGTTGTCCTTCTCGTTGCCCGAGTTCATCCTCGTCATCCTCGTCTTCCTGGTGCTCTGGTACCTGGTGTCGAAGTTCGTCTCTCCGCGTCTGGAGCAGACGTTCAAGGAGCGTCGCGAGGCGATCGAGGGCGGCATCGAGCGCGCTGAGCAGGCGCAGCTCGAAGCGCAGGCCATGCTCGCGCAGTATCAGGCGCAGTTGGCGGACGCCCGCGGCGAAGCGGCCCAGATCCGCGAGAACGCCCGTGCCGAGGCACAGCAGATAGTCGAGGAGCTGCGCTCGCAGGCTCAGGAGGAGTCGGCTCGCATCGTGGCCCGCGGTGAGGAGCAGCTGGCCAGCCAGCGTTCCTCGATCGTCCGCGAACTGCGTGGCGAGATCGGCACGCTTGCTGTCGAGCTCTCCGAGAAGATCGTGAGCCAGCGACTCGCTGAGGACGCCCAGGTGCGCGCGACGGTGGACGCGTTCCTGGCCGATCTCGAACGGCGTGATGGAGCAGGTACTCAGGCATGAGCGGGACTGAGCGCCGTCTGGCTTCGCTCCGTACTTATGGAGCGCTGCCGGTCTGCGAATCGGAGCGGGGTCGAGTATGAGTCTGCGGAGTGCGTCCAGGGAGGCGGTGACCAATCTCGGTCACCGTCGTGACGAGATCTGCGGCACCGGCGCGTCGACCGAACTCCTGGAGACCATCGCCGGCGAGCTGTACTCGGTCGCGGCGCTCCTGGTGGCTCAGCCGCGGCTGCGCCGCACGCTGGGTGATCCGGCCACGGCACCCGAACGCCGGGCCGAGCTCGTCGCGGGGCTGTTCGGTGGCAAGGTCAGCCAGCAGACAGTGGAGATCGCCAAGGCCGCCGCCTCGCAGCGGTGGTCCTCCCCGTGGGACCTCGCCGATGCGCTTGAGCGCACCGGCGACGACACGCTCTTCGCCTCGGCCGAGACCCAGGGACAGCTCGACACCGTCGAGGACGAACTCTTCCGCTTCGAGCGCATCCTCGACGGCGCGGGCGAGCTTTCGGTTCTCCTCGACGAGCGATCGGTTGATGCGCAACGGCGTGTCGGTCTGCTCGACTCGATCATCGCCACCAAGGTGCAGTCGATCACCCTGCAGCTGTTGCGCCATGCGGTCTCCAGTGACCGCAAGCGCAGCGTTCGCCTGGCGATCGACGACTTGCTTGACTCGGCGGCTGCGCGCAAGGCGCAGTCGGTTGCCCGCGTCACGACGGCGGTGGAGCTCTCCGCGCAGCAGCAGGAACGTCTGTCAGCTGCTCTCACCGAGCTCTACGGCCGGCCGATCACCGTCCGGACGGCCGTCGACCAGGCAATCCGCGGCGGACTCGTCGTCAGGGTCGGCGACGAGGTCATCGACGGAAGCATCACGTCCCGACTACTGCAGGCACGCACCGCCCTGGCCGGCTGAGACCGGCTACCCGCCGGCCAGACGGCAGCACACACTTGAAGAAGCACGTAGGAACACAGAGACAAGGAAACGTGGATGGCTGAGCTGACGATCTCCGCTGATGAGATCCGGAGCGCGATCGAGGGTTACGTCTCGTCGTACTCACCGGTGGCCTCGCGCGAAGAGGTCGGTGTCGTCGCTGAAACCGGCGACGGCATCGCCAGGGTCGAGGGTCTACCGAGTGCGATGACCAACGAGCTGCTCGAGTTCGAGGGCGGCACGCTGGGAATTGCCTTGAACCTCGACGTGCGCGACATCGGTGTCGTCATCCTCGGCAACGCCGACAAGATCGAAGAGGGCCAGCAGGTCAAGCGCACGGGCGAGATCCTCTCCGTGCCGGTCGGCGATGCATACCTCGGCCGCGTGGTGAACCCGCTCGGCAATCCGATCGACGGTCTCGGCGAGATCGCCTCCGAGGGGCGCCGCGCTCTCGAGCTGCAGGCGCCGTCGGTGGTTCAGCGCAAGGAGGTCAAGGAGCCTCTGCTCACCGGTATCAAGGCCATCGATGCGATGACGGCGATCGGCCGTGGCCAGCGCCAGCTCATCATCGGTGACCGGCAGACCGGCAAGACCACTGTGGCGTTGGACGCGATCATCAACCAGCGTGACAACTGGAAGACCGGCGACCCGGCCAAGCAGGTCCGCTGCATCTACGTCGCGGTCGGTCAGAAGGGTTCGACCATCGCCGCGGCGAAGCAGACCCTTGAGGACGGTGGCGCGATGGAGTACACGACGATCGTCGCGGCTCCCGCCTCCGACTCGGCCGGTTTCAAGTACCTCGCTCCGTACACCGGCTCGGCCATCGGCCAGCACTGGATGTACGCCGGCAAGCACGTCCTCATCGTCTTCGACGATCTCACCAAGCAGGCCGAGGCATACCGTGCGGTCTCCTTGCTGCTGCGCCGCCCGCCGGGCCGTGAGGCGTACCCCGGCGACGTCTTCTACTTGCACAGCCGTCTGCTCGAGCGTTGCGCGAAGCTCTCCGACGAGCTCGGCGGTGGCTCCATGACCGGTCTGCCGATCATCGAGACCAAGGGCAACGACGTCTCGGCCTACATCCCGACCAACGTCATCTCGATCACCGATGGCCAGTGCTTCCTGGAGACCGACCTCTTCAACGCCGGTGTTCGTCCGGCCGTGAACGTCGGTATCTCGGTCTCCCGTGTCGGCGGTTCGGCCCAGCCCAAGGCGATGCGTGCCGTCGCCGGCCGCCTGCGCGTCGACCTGGCGCAGTACCGCGAGCTGGAGGCATTCGCCGCCTTCGGTTCCGACCTCGACAAGGCCAGCCAGCAGCAGCTCGCGCGTGGCGCCCGCCTCGTCGAGCTGCTGAAGCAGCCGGCGTCCTCGCCGTTCCCGGCGGGTCAGGAGATCGTCTCGATCTGGGCCGGTACGACGGGCAAGCTCGATGACATCGCCGTCGCCGACATCCGCCGCTTCGAGGCTGAACTGCTGGAGTACATCGGCCGCACGCAGCCGGAGATCTTCGGCATCCTCGCCGAGGCCAAGGGCTTCGAGGACGACCACGAGCAGGCGCTGGAGAAACTGGTCGGCGACTTCAAGGTCCAGTTCGTTCCGTCGGCGACCCAGGAATAAGGCCGGGAGAACTGACTCGTGGGAGCCCAGCTTCGCGTCTACCGGAGCCGAATCCGTTCGGTCCAGTCGACCAAGAAGATCACCAAGGCAATGGAACTCATCGCCACCTCGCGCATCGCCAAGGCGCAGTCGCGCATGCAGGCTGCTCGTCCTTACGCCGAGGAACTCACCCGCGCCCTGGCCGCGCTCGGCAAGAACGCCTCGCTGAAGCACCCGATGCTCACCGGTGTGGAGACCCCACGCCGTGTCGGCATCCTGCTGGTGACAAGCGACCGCGGTCTCGCCGGCGGTTACAGCGCCAATGCGATCAAGCAGGCCAACGACCTCGCGGATCAGCTCAAGGCTGAGGGCAAGGAGGTCGTCCGATATGTGATCGGCCGCAAGGGTGTGGCGTTCTACCGTTTCCGCCACATCACCGTCGCCGGCAGTTGGACGGGTTTCTCGGAGCAGCCGAACTTCCACGACGCCAGCGCGGCGACCGAGACGGTGGTAGCCGCGCTCACCGCTACGTCGGCCGGCACGACCGAGGACGGGGAGCCCGGCATCGACGAGCTCTACGTCGTTTACACCGCCTTCCACAACATGGTGACGCAGACGCCGACCTCGGTCGTCGTCTCGCCGGTGAAATCGGCAGAGCAGGGCGAGCCCGAAGCCCTCGCCTCCGCGGAGAGCGCTCCACAACCGAGCTACGATTTCGAGCCGGAGCCGGAGCAACTCATCGCGGCGCTGCTGCCCCGCTACATCAGCTCGCGGATCTACTCCGCGCTGCTGGAGGCGGCCGCGTCCGAGTCAGCCGCGCGCCGGCGTGCGATGAAGTCGGCGAGTGACAATGCAACTGAACTGATCAAGACCTACACCCGGTTGGCGAACCAAGCTCGCCAGGCCGAGATCACCCAGGAAATCAGCGAGATCGTCGGCGGCGCCGACGCTCTGGCCGCAGCAGGAACGGACGACTAGTCATGACGGCAACCGCAACTGTGTCCACTACCGACGGCACGAACACGACCGGGCGCATCGTCCGGGTCATCGGCCCGGTCGTCGACGTCGAGTTCGGCCGCGGCAACATCCCTGAGCTCTTCAACGCGCTCAAGACCGAGGTGGAGCTCGGCGAGCTCTCCAAGACGCTGACCTTGGAGGTCGCGCAGCACATCGGCGACGACATGGTCCGCACGATCGCGTTGCAGCCTACCGACGGACTGGTCCGCGGTGCGGCGGTCATCGACACCGGTGGCCCGATCAGCGTGCCGGTCGGTGACGTGACCAAGGGCCACGTCTTCAACGCGCTCGGCGAGCCGTTGGACGTCCCCGAGTCCGAGCTGGACATCAAGGAGCGCTGGAGTATCCACCGCGAGCCCCCGCCTTTCGACCAGCTCGAGAGCAAGACCGAGATGTTCGCGACGGGTATCAAGGTCATCGACCTGCTCACCCCGTACGTGGTCGGCGGAAAGATCGGCCTCTTCGGTGGTGCCGGTGTCGGCAAGACCGTTCTGATCCAGGAGATGATCTATCGCGTCGCCGAGGAGTTCGGTGGCGTGTCGGTCTTCGCCGGCGTCGGTGAGCGCACCCGCGAGGGCAATGACCTCATCCAGGAGATGAAGGACTCGGGCGTCCTCGAGAAGACCGCGCTGGTCTTCGGCCAGATGGACGAGCCGCCGGGCACGCGTCTTCGTGTCGCCCTCTCTGCCCTCACCATGGCCGAGTACTTCCGTGACGTGCAGCAGCAGGACGTGCTGCTCTTCATCGACAACATCTTCCGCTACACCCAGGCCGGCTCCGAGGTGTCGACGCTGCTCGGCCGTATGCCGAGCGCCGTCGGTTACCAGCCGACCCTGGCAGATGAGATGGGCCAGCTGCAGGAACGCATCACGTCGACCAAGGGTCACTCGATCACCTCGATGCAGGCGATCTACGTTCCCGCCGACGACATCACCGACCCGGCGCCGCACACCACCTTCGCCCACCTCGACGCGACGACCGTTCTGTCGCGCCCGATCTCGGAGAAGGGCATCTACCCCGCCGTCGACCCGCTGGACTCCACCAGCCGCATCCTCGACGCGCAGTACATCGGGCAGAAGCACTACGACGTCGCGCAGCTCACCAAGCAGATCCTGCAGAAGTACAAGGAACTGCAGGACATCATCGCGATCCTCGGTATCGACGAGCTCTCCGAAGAGGACAAGGTCGTTGTCTCCCGGGCGCGGCGCATCGAGCGTTTCCTCTCGCAGAACACCTTCGTCGCCAAGCAGTTCACCGGCGTCGACGGATCGTTCGTACCCGTCTCGGAGACGATCGAGGCGTTCGAGCAGCTCTGCAACGGCAAGTTCGACAGCTACCCGGAGCAGGCATTCTTCATGTGCGGTGGTCTTGAGGACCTCGAGCGCAAGAAGCACGAACTCGAGAACGCGTAAGGCTGACAGCTGATGGCTAACACGATGCACGTCGAGCTCGTTTCCGTCGAGCGCCGCATCTGGTCGGGCGAGGCCAGTGCTGTCTACGCGCGCACCTCGGAGGGTGAGCTCGGTGTGCTGCCCGGCCACGCTCCGTTGCTTGGGGCGCTGGAGACCGGCCACGTCGTGCGTATCGACCGAGTCGGGGAGCCCGAGCTGAAGGTGACCGTGCACGGTGGCTTTCTGTCGGTCCGTGGCGACGGTGTCTCGGTGCTCGCCGAAACAGCCGAAGTCGAGTAGGGCCGGCCAGGAACGTAGCTGATCGGTCGGCCGTGCACACTATCGATGTAGTCCTGGTGTGCTTGGTCGCGATCATTGCGATCGGCCTGATCGCGGTCATTGCCCGGCAGCGTTACATGCTTCGGGCCCGCGGAGCGATTCCGCTGGCGGTGCGTAGGCATGACTCGCGCTGGTCCTACGGAGTCGGCCGCTACCAGGGCGGCGAGCTCCGCTGGTACCGCGCGATCGGCATCGGCACCCGTCCCACCCGGGTCTTCTCGCGGGCCACGATGACGATGCGCTCGAATCGAAGGCCGACCCAGGACGAACTCAAGTCGCTGCCGGCTACGTCCGTGATCGTCGAGTGCCAGGACGGGGCGATCACCTGGACGCTCGCCCTGGGTGAGTCCGCCTTTACCGGCTTCGTCAGCTGGCTCGAAGCGTCAGCCCCAACCTCCTGAGGGCATGGGCGGTGGCTGTTGCTTTAGGTAATCCTCCGCCCGCGGTCGGGGTTATCTCTCTCCGCCGGGCTTCCAGAGGACATCGCCGCTGGGATTAGCCGTCCTGGCCAAGATGAAGAGCAGATCGCTGAGGCGGTTCAGGTAGGTGAGCGCTTCGCGGTTGGTCCGGTCCGGGTCGGCCTCGTAGAGCGCCCAGCTGCTCCGCTCGGCCCGGCGGGCAACGGTGCGGCTCTGGTGCAGCAGCGCCGCACCGGGCGAGCCGCCGGGGAGGATGAAACTGTTGAGCTTGGTGAGTCGCTCGTTGTAGTCATCGCACCAGGCTTCCAGGCGCGCCGTGTACTCCGGCGTCACACGCAGCGGCTCGTAGCCGAGGTCAGGCACGATCGGCGTGCAGAGATCCGCTCCGCAGTCGAAGAGGTCGTTCTGGATCCGGGTGAGGACCAGGACGACGTCCTCGGGGAGCTCTCCCAATGCGATGGCGACGCCGACGGAGGCGTTCGTCTCGTCGCAGTCCGCGTAGGCGCCGACTCGCGGATCGGTCTTCGGGACCCGCGACATGTCGCCGAGCGCGGTCGTCCCGTCGTCACCGGTCTTCGTATAGATCCGCGTCAGGTGTACAGCCATGACCTCATCTTGGCAGGTCGCAGGTGGTCCGCCGACACCCCGAAGGGCGGTCGGCGGACCACCGCGCCTCTCGGCGCATTGCGACCGCCGAGCCGGTTGCGTGGCGTACGCCAGCATTCACGGCTCTTCCCCCAGCTCGCTGGTACTGGGGGTGGACCCGGGCAGCGACGCACCCCCGGCTGCTGTATAGGCGATCCGCGGTATCGCCATGGCCATCAGCAGACAGGAATCCCCCAGCGGGATGCCCGGGCCCACCCGTTGTGTCAGGCCTTCTTCGTCTTGGGACGAATGAAGGTCTTCTCGCCTTGGGCGACGTACTGCATTGCCGCGTCGTTGGCCTCGTCCCACATCAGCGGGTCGAGCTCCCACAGGTCCTTGCGGCTGCCGTCGAGGAACAGCACCTCGATATCGGCGGATCCTTCGGCGGTGCGGTCGACGATGAGGCTGATGGCGTCGAAGCACAGCAGTGCCTTCATCGCGACCTCGTCGAGGACGTTCACCAACTTGATTTCCTGGACGAGACGCAGCAACGCGGCGTCCATCGCCGCGACCCGGACCGGCACAGGCGCCTCGTCGGCCCCCGGAATTCCGGGTTTGAAAGCTGCGCCCGAGGTTATCTCGTGCTCGATCCGTCGCTGCATGGCAGCCTTACGGTTCGCCTCGATGAGGCGCAACAGTTCTTGCTTGTTCTGCTCCAGCTCGTTCTGCCCCCACGCAGCGGCCATCGCCATTTCCCCCTATGTAGTCCCGGGTGAGCGGGACCGTTGTGAATTTCCCCGGTGGGCTTAGCGCCCACAGGTCTAACGAAGGACGCAGCGGGGGGATACGCGATTGCTCAAAGAGATTTCGCCCGTGCCATAACCACGTGGGGTGATAGCGGGCGATCATCTCAATCTCGACATCCTAGAGGGGAAAGTGCCGGCGCGGGCCGAGTTTCCACTGACCCGTAACCTGTCTTGGTGCAGGTTTTGCGGGTAACCGGGGGAGCCAGGCTCGCCGGGACGGTTGATGTCGTCGGGGCCAAGAACAGCGTTCTGAAGCTGATGGCCGCGGCCCTGCTGGCGCCGGGAACCACCACCATCGGCAACCTGCCGGCGATCTCCGACGTGCACATCATGCGGCAGCTGCTCGAGCGCCTCGGCTGCGAGGTGACCGAGCAGGAGGCCGCCGATGGCGCCGGAACCGACCGGGTGGCGATCACGGTGCCGCCCGTCCCGCTCTCGGCCGCGCCCTACGAGCTCGTCCGGCGGATTCGCGGCTCGATCTGCGTCCTCGGCCCCCTCATCGCCCGGACTGGTCGGGCAAAGGTGGCGCTGCCAGGTGGCGACGCGATCGGCTCACGTCCTCTCGACATGCACTTCGCCGGGCTGGAGCGCCTCGGCGCGAGCATCCGCGTGGAGCACGGCTATGTCGTGGCCGAGGCGCAGGAGCTGCGCGGCACCCAGATCTGGCTCGACTTTCCTAGCGTCGGTGCGACCGAGAACCTGCTCACCACCGCCGTCCTTGCGAAAGGGACAACGGTGATCGACAACGCCGCTCGCGAGCCCGAGATCGTCGACCTCTGTACGATGCTCGTGTCGATGGGTGCCCAGATCGGCGGTATCGGATCCTCCACGCTGGAGATCGTCGGCGTGGATGGATTGCACCCGGTGACCCACGACGCCGTCGCGGACCGCATCGTCGCCGGCACGTGGGCGATGGCCGCGGTGGCCACCTATGGCGATGTGAGCATCCGTCGGGCGAACCCGCAGCACCTGGAGATTGCGCTCGACAAGCTCAGTCGTGCGGGCGCGACGGTGGAGACCCTGGACGGCGGGTTCCGGGTCTCGATCGATCACCGCCCGCGCAGCTTCGATGTCGTCACCCTGCCGTATCCGGGATTTGCCACCGATCTGCAGCCGCAGGCGATTGCACTGCTGTCGGTCGCCGATGGTGCCGCGATGATCACGGAGAACCTCTTCGAAGCGCGCTTCATGTTCTGCGACGAACTTGCCCGGATGGGCGCCGATGTGAGGACGGACGGCCACCACGCGGTCGTGCGCGGCCTGGACCGGCTATCCGGCGCACCTGTTCGCGCCACCGACATCCGCGCCGGGGTGGGGCTGGTCATTGCGGGGCTCGTCGCCGACGGGGTTACCGATGTGGCCGAGGTGCACCACATCGACCGCGGCTACGTCCGCTTCGAGGAGCAACTGCGGGCGCTCGGAGCCGACGTCGAGCGTGTCGATAGTGACGCCTTCTAGCTGTGAGTCCCGCAGCTTGTGCGGTGAATACATGCAGGAAAGGACTTGCAAGTGCGTCCGCTGCACACAGTAGGGCAGTTAGGCGTCGTGCTGCGGATGCCGCTGGCCATCATGGATGTGCAGACGGCAGCTGGGTGAATTCCCGGATGAGGCGAGCGAGGATCGCGGGCTGGTCCAGCGGGATGAGAGTGTAGCTGTCCTGGACCTCGAGCAGCCGAGCTCCATTGATGAGGCCGGCGAGTCGCCGACCGTGTTCGGGCGGCATGACCCGGTCTTCCGCGGCCCAAACCACGAGGGCCGGACGGTCGAAACCGGGCAGGCGTTCGGCTGCGGTCTTGAGAAGGTCAGTATCGGCTGCGGCTGCCCGCAGCATCCGGACGGCGTCGCGGCGGATGTCGCGCTGTGCCAGGACCGGAGCGATCCATCTCCTGGTCGCGGCGTCGCCCCGCTTGGTCAGCCAGCCGAAGGCGAGCGGCAACCGCCGAACCATGCGCAGCCGCATCTGCTGCATGAACAGCCCGAACAGCGCGGGCGAGAGCTTGCCGGTGCGCACGAGGGTCCGCCCGGTCAGGCCGGGCGGGAAGTTGTCGAACGCGTCGCAGGCGACGAGCATGACGCGTCCGACACGGGCGGCGCCATCGCCCATGAGCAGCTGGACGAGCGCCCCGCCGGTGTCGTTGCCGACGAGGGTGACGTCACGCAGATCGAGCCGGTCGAGGACCTCGGCGACGAGACGGGCTATGCCGGGCAGTGACAGGTCGGCATCGGGGCGCATCGGGTGACGGTGCGCCCCTAGCGGCAACGTCGGCGCTAGGCACCGGTGGTCGGCGGCCAACTCGGCGATCACGTCGTCCCACAGCGAGGCGTCCATCAGGTAGCCGTGCAGGAACAGCACGGTGGGGCCGCGCCCGCCGGTATCGATGTAGTCGATGGTTCCGACGGACACCTCGATCTCGGTCATCGCGCGAGCCTCATGACGACGGTTCATCGGTGACGCCGCAGGTACCGCGGCGCCCAGACCGTGCGGTAGAGCAGCCGCGCCGGTGGCGGCAGCACGCCGAGGACCGTCCTCCGGACGTCCTCGGGCGCGTCCTCAAGCAGCCAGGGGAAGTACGTCGCGGCGCCCCGGATGCCTTGGGTTTCTCGGAAAGTAGCGGTGAAGGCGCCCCATCCGGCCGGACCGAGGTGCGTCTGGATCATCGGCAGCGCGGCGTTCTCCTCGTGACGCATATGCGCCGCGAGACCGTCGCGGAGACGTCGCAGGTTCTGGGCGAGGGCGGTGCGGTCTCCGGCCGCGAAGGCTGCCTCGATCTGGTCGAGGTGGGGGTCGATCTGGGCATGTTCGGCCTCCATCGCGTCCAGGGTCGAGATCTCCTGCGGCTGCAGGCTGACGGCCCGCAGGGGCGGCCAGAGAGCGTTGTCCTCGGCACGATGATGGATGTGCAGCTGGGTGACGAACGTCTGCCATCTGACCTGGTTGGCCGGCAGCCAGCCGCTGCCACCGGCGCCGGTGAGCGTACGCAGATTACGGGAGAACGCGTCGTGTGCTGCGTACATCATCGTGAAGTCGACCTCGCCGCCGAGCTGGGCCCGGTCCGTGAGGCGGTCGTTGGCGTCCTGCGTGGTCATGCTCGCTCCAAAGGGTTATGGGAGATGAGGGGCTGGGGCTCTTCGCTGTGGGCGTTGTAGGTGCGCAGCGCGATGACAGCAGCGCCGAGCAGGAAGACGCTGCCGGTCAGCAGCGCGCGGCGGAAGCCGGAGGTCAGTGCATCGGGCAGTGCAGCACCGTTGGTCAGCAGGTGGCTGCTGCGGGCGGTCGCGACGGCTGAGAAGATCGCGAGCCCCAGGGCGCTGCCGACCTGCTGGCAGGCGTTGAGCAGCGCTGCCGCCAGCCCGGCGCGGTCGGCCGGGACGCCGGCATTGGCTGCGGTGGTGACGCCGACGAATACCGCGCCGAGACCGAAGGAGACGAGCATCAGACCGCCGAACAGATCGGTGAGGTAGGTCCCGTCGACGGTGATTCGCGACAGCCAGTACAGGCCACCGGAGGCGAGGACCGCGCCGCCGACGATGAACGGGCGGGTACCCACCCGGCCGATCAGCTGGGAGGTGATGCCGGCGGCCATGCCGACGCCGAAACAGAGCGGGAGGTAGGCCGCGCCGGTCCGGATCGGTGAGTAGCCGAGGACGTTCTGCATGTAGAGGGTGAGGAAGAAGAACATCGCGATCAGTCCGGCGAAGGCGATCAAGCCGGTCACGTCGGCGGCCGGGAGCCCCTTCACCCGGAAGATCGACAGCGGCAGCATCGGGTTGCGATGCCGGGCCTCGTTCAGCATGAACGTCACGAGCAGAACGAGCGCCCCGGCTAGTTCGGTGAGGGTTCGCGCATCGCCCCACCCCTGGTCGGGGGCCTTGACCAGGGCGAAGACCAACAGCAGCATCCCACCGGTCGCCAGGACGGCGCCGAGGACGTCGAAGCTCGCCCGGTGCCTGCCGGGCAGGTCGCGGGGGATCAGCCGGAACACCGCAGGCAGGACGAGCGCCGCGGCCACCGGGTTCACGAACAACACCCACCGCCAGCCGGGGCCTTCGGTCAGCACGCCACCGAGGAACACGCCGACTGCCGATGCGAGTCCGCCGACACCGCCCCAGACACCGAGTGCCGTATGCCGGTCGGCGGACTCGTGAAAGCTGGTCGTCAGGATCGACAAAGCTGCCGGCAGCATCAGCGCGGCGCCGATGCCCTGCGCGAGGCGGGCACCGACCAGCAGTCCCGGATCGCCCGCGAATCCGCCGACCAGTGAGGAGATCCCGATCAGGACGGTCCCGGCGACCAGGATCCGGCGCCGGCCCAGCAGATCCGCGAGCCGACCGCCGAGCAGCATGAATCCGCCGTAGGTGAGCAGGTAACCGCTGGGCACCCACTGCAGCCCCTGCACGGAGAAATGCAGATCGTCACGGATGTCGGGCAACGCCACGTTCACGATCGAGGCGTCCACGAAGTCCAGGAACGCCACGGCACACAGCAGTGCGAGCAGCAGCTTGCCGTACCCGGTTCCGAGCAACGTCGTGCCTGCCCGGTCGGCGCCCGCCGGGGTGGTGACCGTGGTATCCATGTCGCGTCCTTCACCTTGTGCTGCGTCCTCACCTGTTATGTCGTGTGCCTGCGGCCGGGTGTGACAGAGAAGGCCGTTCGGGTGCCGACGTCACACTCGCGACGTCGGCATCGACATGATGGGTAGGAGCGGTCATCGAAGGGCGGCACAAGGTGGATGAGAACGCTGACGTCCGGCATACGGGCGACGGCCAGCAGTGGCAGGCCGAGCAGTTCGAGCGGCAGCGGGCCCAGCTGAACGCGGTCGCCTACCGGATGCTGGGATCCGTCACCGAGGCCGAGGACGCGGTCCAGCAGACCTGGCTGCGGCTGAGCCGGAGCCAGGACGAGATCGCCAACATGGGCGGCTGGCTGACCACCGTCGTCGGACGGGTCTGCATCGACATGCTCCGTGCCCGACAGGCCCGCCGCGAGGACTACGTGGGTACCTGGCTGCCCGAGCCGATCATCAGCACCGATGACGGCAACGATCCCGAGCACCAGTCAGTGCTCGCCGATTCAGTTGGTCTGGCGATGCTCGTCGTGCTGGAGACCCTCACCCCGCCCGAGCGGCTCGCGTTCGTCCTGCACGACATGTTCGGTGTGCCCTTCGACGAGATCGCGCCCATGCTCGACCGCACGCCGGCAGCGACCCGTCAACTCGCCAGCCGCGCCCGCCGCAGCGTTCGCGGCGCACCTACGACCGCGGACCCCGACCTCGCCAAGCAGCGCGAGGTCGTCGCTGCGTTCCTCACCGCCGCCCGCGCCGGGAACTTTGATGCCCTCATCGACGTGCTCGACCCCGACGTCGTCTTCCGCGCCGATACCGGCTCGCGGCCGCAGACGGCCCCAGCGCTGCTCACCGGAGCCACGGCCGTCGCCCGCCACTCGGCGACCTTCGGCCCTCGATTCGCCACGCTCTGTCGTCCGGCACTCGTCAACGGTGACGCCGGAATCATCGCTCGGGCTCCCGCCGGTCTGATCGCCGTCGCCGGCCTCACCGTCATCAACGGTCGCATCGCCGCGATCGACCTCGTCCTCGATCCCGACAAACTCGCCCGGTTATCGATCGACGCCGGAATCTGACCTGCCCGTCGAGCGGGCGCGCGTTCCGTCGCGTGGGTTGCTAGTTAGGCGTCGTGTTCTCCCATCGACCACGGGCGGCAGGACGGACCACGGGAAGTCGATGGAGGGGTCAGGGCCTCGCGGTCTTCGCTCCGCTCCAGGGCGATCCCTGATTCGGCCGACTTTCCTCCGAGCGCCGCGTCGCGTCCGGCCGCACCCACTCTGCGTAGCGAGCTAGTGCACATTCGGAGCCGTCGGACGGCGACTCCCGAATATTAGAGATTTCGAGAATTTTGGCGCCAGCTATTTAAGTTAGCTTCGGTTGGGTCGATCCTCGGTGTGGTTGCTCGGCCGGAGGTTTGCCCTCGGTCCGTATCCAGCGGGGTGGGAACGGCCCACCGATAGTGGTCGGGATTCCTTACCCGCATACGTCTTGGCTTTGAGGTGCTCACGTCGCCGGCCTTGCGCGAAAATGCGTGCGACCCGCGACTCAAGTTTGTGGTGGGGAGCTGGAGTGGATCACCAGAACGACGATGCCGTGCCTGCGACCTGCGCTGCCGCGACACTCGACGCGTACGCTGCGCGGCATTGTCCCGCCACCAAGGATCTGGCACGAATGGGAAGTGGAGGGATGAGCGCTCATTCCATCTTCTGACCAGGTCAGACTTTCCCGCTCCCCCGCAGGGAGGTCTGACCGTGTCAGGGCTGGCCCCGGTGGTGTGCTTCGGCTTCCCGATCTGTAGCGGAAGTCGCGCTCACCCGCTATGTGAGCAGCGAATTCCGGGGCTGCTCAACTGGTGCTCGCCACTTCGTGGGATTGATCACCGCGGAGTGGCGAGCACTACGAGTGAACGCCGAGACGGTCGGGGCCCGGTGCGCAGGTACTACAGGTCGCGAACTTAACGCAGTGCGCGGTTACCGTTTCGGCGGTCCGCAAGCTCCGGGCTCGGTTGTTCCACATCGGCTACGTCGTGCTCGCCGTCGGTCGGCTGAGTCGGCCGGACAGCCTGCAGCGGAGTCAGTGAGTCGACGATCCTTTGCAGCGTCTCCGGGGGCACCACGCTGAGAACGTGTTCCGCGAGCGCTGCTTGGTAGGCATTCTCGCTCGTTTCTGCAGCCTCAAGACCTACCGGCGTGAGCATGGCGTATCTGATGCGCTTGTCGCCCTCTGAGCCACGCCGATCGATGAAACCTTCTCGCCCCATGCGGTCGGCGAGCTTGCTGAAGCCGCCGGAGGTGATGGAGACCTCGCGCGCCAAGCGCGACATCGGCAGTCGATGGTCCTGGGCATGGAGCAAGAGGTGGAGCACGGCGAACCACTGCGCCGAAACCCCGGCGTCCTCGACCGCTTCCAGCAGGCGCTGCTGAGCTTGTCCAACCAGGGTCACGAGATCGCGCCAGTTATCGATCTCGTCCCGCTCTTCGTCGTCAGCCCCCACCGTCAACACAGTAGTGCCGTACGACGCCCGAGTCAGTGAGTATCGCGGCCTTGGTTGACGGCCGCGAGGCGCACCTGATTACGTCCGGCACGCTTGGCTTGGTAGAGCGCCGAGTCGGCAACCCGCATCAACGCGTCGAGACCGGTCTCGTGTTCAGGGAATAGCGCTAACCCCACGGACACGGTCAGGGTGAGGTCTGCAGTGTCGGCGTCCTCGGTCGTGATCTCGGAGAGGTGGATCGATGCGATCGCCGCCCGGACGCGCTCGGCGGTCGCCATAGCTTCGGCATTGCTCACCCCCACAAGTAGAGCAACGAACTCTTCACCGCCGAAGCGGCCGATCATGTCGCTCTGGCGCAGTTCGTTGTGCAGCCGTGTTCCGACCGCGAACAAGGCGGCGTCGCCCACCAAGTGGCCGTAGGTGTCGTTGACCGTCTTGAAGTGATCCAGGTCGATGACCAGCAGCGCCGCAGTGGTCTCCTCCCGGTCTGCGCGGGCGAGTTCGCGTCGCGCCGCTTCCTGCCAGACGGCGGCGTTCAGTAGCCCGGTTTTGGCGTCGATCGTCGCGGCGGTCTCAAGCTGCTTGACCAGCGCGCCGCGCTGGAGCAAGACCATGGGTAGCAGGATCAGCACGCAGAGCGCGGGCTCGTGTTGGAGGACAACCCCGGACATTGCGGCCAAGCACAGCGTCGCGAGTTCGAGGGCGTTGTCGCCCCAGGAGCCGATGATCGGCAAGCGGGCCTGTGGATTCGCCAGCCGCGCGGCAAGGATGATCAGCAGTCGGTTGACGGCGGTGTAGACGATCGCCGCTGCGACGATCGCAATCAGCGTGACCAGCCCGGACGGGATGCCGCTGACCCGTTGTTCGACAAACGAACGCACCGCGGTGGTGGTGAGGCACGCGAGCACGATCGTCGCGGCCGAGTAGACCTTGCGGTAGAGGTACTGGCCGGTGGCTTTCTGGCGGCGGATCCAGATGTCGACCGAGATGAGGATTGCGAGGAGCGCCGCGTAGCCCGCGGGCAGCACCAGCGCACCGGCAAACGTCCACACCGACGTCATGTCTGGCTGTGGGCCAGTGCTCACCAGCAGGCGGAGCTTGCCGGCCTGCAGCGCGATCTCCTCGAAGACCAGACAGAGTCCGACGAGAGTGCCGAAACGCAGGAACGTGGTTGTGGAGGGGTGCGCCGTGACGAGGCCGATCACGGTCAGCGCGAGCGCGAGCGATTCGAGTCCGAGCAGGCTGAAGGATAGGACGCGGGGAGCGCCGCGCAGTCGCGCTCCGGTCCATACCGACGGTGATGCCGCTGTCTCGGGCATTGTTCCGTTCTGTCAACTCAGGAGGATTTTGTGGGGTATATGCGGCAGATCGTACGAGCTAACGGCGTTTTTACGCCAGTGGGCGAGTTGCCACCTCGGTGTGTCGTGGCAGGCAGTTGCGTGCGGTGCTTTCGTGAAGCCTGCGTAAAACGCTACCTTCGTCAGGTCCGGCACGAACTTTAGGGGTTCTGCCAAAAAGAAATCGAAATGAGATCGGGGGCTTAGCTGTGAACAACTGGAGCTGGTAGGTCGTGCATTCGTGTATCTGAATCAAGACGGAAGGGGAGTCCTGTGAACAACTGGAGCTGGTAGTCCGCACGCGCACTTGAGCCAATGTCCGCAACGAGGAGAAGCGGGAGTACGTAGTGAATAACTGGAGCTGGTAATACATATAGGTGTCGATCTGGAACGT
>DASXYU010000093.1:0-9102 GCA_036502295.1 Jatrophihabitans sp.
AGCGCTGCGGACACTGTCCAACCGACTCGTCGGCATCCTGGACGGCTGCCTACGCCACCGAGCCCCCTACGACGAGACCATCGCCTGGGCACACCGCGCAGCCAACGCCGCTTGACACTTAAACGCCTGGGATATCTAGGGAACGGCAGAGGCGCGCGGGATTCAAGGCGGAGGAGGGAGAGCTGTGCTGTAGCACAGCCGACCGATAACAACGCAGAAGATCGCGCGCCTCACTCGCCGCGGCGGGCGCGGAGGTTCGCGAGGGCCTCTTCGAGCAGCGCCTCGCCGTCGGCGTCCGAGCGCCGCTCCTTCACGTAGGCGAGATGTGTCTTGTACGGCTCAGTCTTGGGAGCGCGCGGCGGGGCCTCGGAGGCGCGTCCTGCCGGGAAGCCGCAGCGGGGGCAGTCCCAGGTATCAGGAAGAACGGCCTCGGCCGCGAACGCCGGCACGGTCTCGTGACCGTTGGCGCAGAAGAACGTGACGTATTGACGCGGGGCGGTCTCGCCGCGCTCCTTCTCGCCCATCGGTCCGGCACCTACCCGGCTGCCCCGAATGGCACTGCCTCCAGCCACCTGCACTCCCCTCCGATGGGCACAACAGCGAGCACAGCCCCAGAGGAGCTGCGTTGAAGTGTTAGTTCTTGTACAGCAGTCCTAGGCCGACGATGCAGATGATCCACACCAAGCCGGCGACGATGGTGATGCGGTCGAGGTTGCGCTCGACGACGGACGAGCCGGAGAGGCTCGAGTAGAACGAACCGCCGAACATGGATGAAAGACCGCCGCCCTTACCGTGGTGCAGTAGGACGAGCACGATCAGCAGCAGGCTCGCCAGAACGAGCACAATGGACAACGTCAGAATCATGAGACTGCTGTTGCTTTCCGGTCGGGTGATTCGGCCTTGGAAACTCTACCTCTTGGTTTCGAGACGAGCCTGCGGCCCTCCTCAACCAGCTCCTGCGTCCTAACCACCGGTCTGCACGGCACGGCAGATTGCGGCGAATTCCCCACCGTCGAGGCTGGCGCCGCCGACGAGGCCACCGTCGATGTCGGTTTGGCTGAAGATCTCGGCGGCATTGGCGCCCTTCACGGAGCCGCCATAGAGGATCCGCACGCGGGCGGCCAAGTCGGCGGAATAGAGCGAAGCCAGGTGGTCCCTCAGCGCGGCACAGACCTCCTGGGCATCCTCCGGGGTCGCGACCTCGCCGGTGCCGATCGCCCAGATCGGTTCGTAGGCGATCACGATGGTCGCGGCCTGCTCGGCCGGGATGCCTTCCAGCGCGGCAGTGAGCTGAGCGGTGCAGTGCGCGCGGTGACCGCCCTCGGTGCGGACGGCGAGGCTCTCGCCGAGGCAGAGGATCGGCGTGAGCCCGTTGCGGAAGGCAGCGACGAGCTTGGCGTTGACGACGGCGTCCGTCTCGTCGTGGTACTGGCGTCGCTCCGAGTGGCCGACGACCACGTAGCTGCAGCCCAGCTTCGCCAGCATCGGCCCGGAGATGTCGCCGGTATAGGCGCCGGAGTCATAGGGCGACAGGTCCTGTGCGCCGTACTTCAACGCCAGACGGTCACCATCGACGAGCGTCTGCACGCTTCGGATGTCGACGAACGGCGGGACGAGGACGACCTCGGCCGCGCTGAACTGCTCCGGCGTGAGGCTGAACGCGATCTTCTGCGTGAGGGCGATGGCCTCGAGGTGGTTGAGGTTCATCTTCCAGTTTCCGGCGACGAGGGGCCGGCGGGTCGCTTTGCTCATCGTGACTCGCGCAGCGAGCAGTGAGCGTCTACTCCGGTTGACACGAGCTATGCCTCGTCGAGGACGGCGACGCCTGGGAGCGTCTTGCCCTCCAGGTACTCCAGCGAGGCACCGCCTCCGGTGGAGATGTGCCCGAAGGACGACTCGTCGAGGCCGAGCGCGCGCACCGCCGCAGCCGAGTCGCCACCGCCGACGACCGAGAGGCCATCGATCGCAGCGACCGCCTTGGCGACCCCCTTGGTTCCTGCCGCGAAGGCGGGGAACTCGAAGACGCCCATGGGGCCGTTCCAGAAGACTGTCTTGGCACCCGCGAGAGCCGCGGCGAACGCCGCAACGGACTCCGGACCGATGTCCAGCCCCATCTGGTCAGCAGGAATGGCCTCCGCCGAAACGATGGTGGGCGTCGCGTCAGCGGCGAAGGCCGGGGCCACCACCACATCGCTCGGCAGCACGATCTTGTCCCCGGAGCCGGCGAGCAGTTGCCTGCAGATCTCCACCTGGTCGTCCTCGAGCAGCGACGTGCCGACCTCATAACCCTGCGCCTTGAGGAAGGTGAAACACATCCCGCCACCGACGAGAAGCCGGTCGACCTTCGGCAGCAGCGAGTTGATCACCGCCAGCTTGTCGCTCACCTTCGAGCCGCCGAGGACGACCGCGTACGGCCGTTGCGTATCGCCCGTCAGACGGGAGAGGACGGCCAGTTCGTCGCGGACGAGGTCACCGACGTAGTGCGGCAGGATCCTCGCGACGTCATAGACCGAGGTGTGCTTGCGATGCACCGCGCCGAAGGCGTCCTCGACGAAGGCTCCCTCCTCCGGTCCGCCGGCGAGGGTCGCCAGAGCGTCGGCGAACTCCGCGCGTTCGGAGTCGTCCTTGCTGGTCTCGCCCGCGTTGAAGCGGACGTTCTCCAACAGCAGCACCTGCCCGTCCTGCAGGCCGTCGGCGAGCAGTCGGGCCGACTCTCCCACCGTGTCGAGGGCGAACTCGACGGGCTGGCCCAGCAGCTGCGCGAGACGGTCGGCGACCGGGCGCAGCGTGTCCTTCGGGTCCGGTTCTCCCTGACCGAAGAAGGTGCGGGGACGGCCGAGGTGTGCGGAAACGATGACGCGGGCACCGGCATCGACCAACCTGGTGATCACCGGTAGCGACGCACGAATGCGGCCGTCGTCGGTGACAGCGCCATCCTTCAGTGGGACGTTGAGATCGGAACGGACCAGCACGCGCCGGCCCGCCACTCCGACCTTGATCAGGTCGTCAAGGGTTCGCATTCAGTGTTCTCTGTTCGCTCCGCAAGCGTCGCTCACTAGAGCGAGGCTCCGATGTAGACGACGAGGTCGGCCAGACGGTTGGAGTATCCCCACTCGTTGTCGTACCAACCGACGACCTTCACCTGGTTGCCGATCACCTTGGTGAGGCCGGAGTCGAAGATGCAGGAGGACGGGTCGGTGACGATGTCAGCACTGACGATCTGGTCCTCGGTGTAGGTGAGGTAGCCCTTCAGCTCGCCGTCGGCGGCCTTCTTGTACGCGGCCTTGACCTCGTCGACCGTCGGGGTGCCCTTAAGTTCCACGGTGAGGTCGGTGGCCGAACCGGTGGGGACCGGAACGCGCAGCGCATAACCGTCGAGCTTGCCCTTGAGGTTCGGCAGGACGAGGCCGATCGCCTTCGCCGCGCCGGTCGAGGTCGGGATGATGCTGAGGTTCGCGGCACGCGCACGGCGCAGGTCCTTGTGCGGGGCGTCCTGCAGGTTCTGGTCCTGCGTGTAGGCGTGGATGGTGGTCATGAGGCCCTTCTCGATGCCCCAGGTATCGTCGAGGACCTTGGCCAGCGGGCCGAGGCAGTTGGTGGTGCAGGAGGCGTTGCTGATGATGTGGTGGCTCGCGGGGTCGTAGTCACCGTGGTTCACGCCCATCACGATGGTGACGTCCTCATCGGTGGCCGGAGCCGAGATGATGACCTTCTTGGCGCCGGCGTCGAGGTGCTTCTTGGCATCCGCGGCCTTGGTGAAGAAGCCGGTCGACTCCACGACGACATCGACGCCGAGGTCCTTCCACGACAGGTTCGCGGGGTCGCGCTCGGCGAGAATGGTGAGCTTCTTGCCGTTGACCTCGATGCCACCGTCGACCGCCTCGACGGTGCCCGGGAAGCGGCCGAGGATCGAGTCGTACTTGAGCAGGTGCGCCATCGTCGGAATGTCGCCGAGGTCGTTGGCTGCGACGATCTCGATGTCGGCCGCCAAATGCTCTGCGGCCGCCACGGCCCGGAAGAAGTTACGTCCGATACGGCCGAAGCCGTTGATACCCACGCGAACGGTCACGGTGAGACTCCCTCTCTGCACACTGTCGGCTCTGACACGGCCTTACCCGAGAAACCCTAACCGGTGCACAGTCGCCGATTACAGGGCCGTCCGTCCTACCGTCCGGTAGGACGGCTCAGGGGGCAAGCATGTCCGGGGTGACGGCCGACTCGGTGTCGGGAATGCCGAGCTCCGAGGCCTTCTTGTCCGCCATCGCGAGCAGTCGGCGGATGCGCCCCGCGACGGCGTCCTTCGTCATCACCGGGTCGGAGAGGGCGCCGAGTTCTTCGAGCGACGCCTGCTTGTGCTCCAGCCGCAGCTGGCCGGCCTTGAGCAGGTGCTCGGGTGCGTCCTCGGCGAGTATCTGCAGTGCGCGCTCGACCCGTGCACCGGCGGCGACCGCGGCACGCGCGGAACGGCGCAGGTTGGCGTCGTCGAAATTCGCCAGACGGTTGGCGGTGGCGCGGACTTCGCGGCGCATCCGCCGCTCCTCCCACGCGAGGACGGACTCGTGGGCGCCGATCCGGGTGAGCAGCGCCCCGATCATGTCGCCGTCGCGGACGACTACACGGTCACTGCCCCGCACCTCGCGTGCTTTGGCCTGGATGCCGAGGCGGCGTCCTACGCCGACGAGGGCGAGCGCAGCCTCCGGGGTCGGGCAGGTGATCTCGAGCGAGCAGGCGCGCCCAGGCTCTGTGAGCGAACCATGAGCGAGGAAGGCGCCGCGCCAAGCCGCCTCCGCGTCAGCGACCGTCCCCGCGACGACGTGGTGCGGCAGGCCCTTGACCGGGCGCCCGCGGAGGTCGACGAGGCCAGCCTGCCGTGCCAGGCCCTCGCCGTCCTTCGTCACGCGGACGAGGTAGCGGCTGCCCTTGCGGATGCCGCCGCTGGCAACGATCTGTACTTCGGAGGCGTGTCCGAAGAGCTCGGCGATGTCCTTGCGGACCCGGCGCGCCACCGAGCCGGTGTCGAGCTCGGCTTCTATGACGATGTGGCCACCCACGAGGTGCAGCGCACCGGCGAAGCGAAGCATGGTGGCGAGTTCGGCCTTGCGGGCGGACACTTTCGATACCGGAACACGGCTGAGTTCGTCCTTGACCGCTGAGGTCATCGCCATGCCTGCGTCCCTTCCCTGTCCCCGGTGGTCTCGAATGCTTCACGGAGTGCCTCGGAGAGTTTGCCAGGGTCGTGCCGGTCGGCGCTCCCCGGCTCCCTGAGATCAGACAGTACGAGACGCGCGCCTATCCTGTGCACGAATTCCTTCAATTCAAAGGGATTTGGTACCGCCGCCAGATGCGCGACGACTGCGTTGATTGACAAACCACCGAACGGCTCGGCGTGGGCGAGCAGCACGCGGAGCAGATCGACGGGCGAGTACTCGTCGGTCTCGCCGGCCTGTGGCACCAGGTTGAGGTTGACGATCACCCTCGCGTTCGTGCTGCACAGTGCCTTGCTCAGCTCGCGCAGCATCAGGTGCGGGATGACGCTGGTGAACCACGATCCCGGCCCGAGGACGACCGCGTCGGCGTCACGGACCGCATCGACCGCGGCCGCGCAGGCCGGAGCGCCCTGCGGCAACAGTCGCACCGAGCGGATACGTCCCGGGGTCGAGGCGATCGAGGACTGACCACGGATCTCGCGAATGCGCTCGGGGTGCTCCGGGTCGAAGCGATCGGCCTCGGCGACGAGGTCGAGTGGCACGGGACTCATCGGCAGGACGCGGCCGACGACACCGACGAGTTCGCCGAGCTGCGCCAGAGCAACCACGGGGTCCGGTTCGCGTTCGAGCAAGGCAGTGAGGACGAGGTTGCCGACGGGGTGGCCGGAGAGGCCACCTGTGCCGCCGATGCGGTGCTGCAGGACCTCTGCCCAGCGTTGATGTGTCCCGTCGTCACGGGCGAGTGCGGCGACCGCCATCCGCAGATCGCCGGGCGGCAGCACCTTCAGCTCGCGGCGGATGCGGCCGGAGGAGCCGCCGTCGTCCGCCACGGTGACGACCGCCGTCAGATCATCGGTGATGAGACGCAATGCGGAGAGGCTGGCGTACAGCCCGTGCCCCCCGCCGAGCGCAACGATCCGTGGTCCTTGAGTAGCAGCCGGAGGCTGCAAGTCGAAGGGCACTACTCACGTCCTAGATCGCGGTGCGTGACGGTGGCGTGCACACCGCTGGCGCGCAGTCGGGCCGCCAACTCCTCGGCCATGACGACCGAGCGATGCTTGCCGCCGGTGCAGCCGACAGCGAGCGTGAGGTATCGCTTGCTCTCCCGGCGGTAGCCGGCGCCGATGATGTCCAGGATCGCCGCGTACTTGTCGAGGAACTCCCCCGCCTCCTGCTGGGCGAGGACGTAGTCGCGCACCTCGACGTCCTTGCCGGTGAGATCGCGCAACTCAGGGATCCAGTGCGGGTTCGGCAGGAACCGGACGTCGACGACGAGGTCGGAGTCGACCGGCAGGCCGTACTTGAAGCCGAAGGAGACGACGTTCGCCCGCAGGTCCGGTGCCGGTGCGCCGCCGTCGACGACAAGCGCCGCCTCGATCGCGTGACGCAGTTCGTGCACGGACTTACGGCTGCTGTCGATGATGAGGTCGGCGTCGTCACGCAGGCCGGCGAGGAGTTCGCGTTCGGCGGTGATGCCGTCGACGAGGCGCCCGGTGCCCTGCAGCGGGTGCGGCCTGCGGTTGCTCTCGAAGCGTCGCACGAGGACGTCATCAGCTGCCTCGAGGAAGATCACGCGGGCGCGCATGCCCTTGTTCGCGAGGTTGCGCACGACATCGCGCAGGTTGCTGGAGAAGGCCCGGCTGCGGACGTCCATCACCACGGCGAGGCGTGCGACCGCACCCTGGCTGTTGCTGCCGAGTTCGAAGAGGGTGGCGAGCAGTTCTGGGGGCAGGTTGTCGACGACGAAATAGCCGAGGTCTTCGAGGCACTTGGCGGCAGTGCTTCGTCCCGCGCCGGAGAGCCCGGTGACGATCACCGTCTCCAGCGCGCCTCCCTCACTCATGTGTCACATCTTCCAGCACTTCGCCGGTGCTCGCGTTCACCGCGGGCGGATTGGTGTCGCCCGCGAGCGCCTGTGCGATGGCCCGGGCCGTGGCCGGTCCGATTCCGGGCACGTCGGCAAGCTGGGTGGCTGAGGCGGCCCGCAGCCGCTTCACCGAGCCGAAATGCCGAAGCAGCGCTTTGCGGCGGGTCTCGCCCAGGCCGGGTATGCCGTCGAGGGCCGAGGTGGTCATCGCCTTCGAGCGCTTCTGCCGGTGGAACGTGATGGCGAAGCGGTGCGCCTCATCACGCACCCGCTGCAGCAGATAGAGCGCCTCGGACGTCCTCGGCAGGATCGTCGGATACCGCTCGTCGGGTCGCCACACCTCCTCCAGCCGCTTGGCGAGGCCGACGAGGGCGACGTCATCGATGCCCAGTTCGGTGAGGACGGCCTGCGCCGCGGCCACCTGAGGCGCGCCACCGTCGACCACGACGAGGTTAGGAGGGTAGGCGAACTTTCGTGCCCGTTCGGGCTGCGGTTCCGGGGCGTCGACGGCCTCACCGGTGTCGCCGCTCTCAACAGTGCTGTCGAGGTAGCGGGTGAAGCGTCGGCGGATCACCTCGGCGATCCAGTCGGTGTCGCCCGCACCCTTCGCCGGCTGCGCGGAGCCGCTATGAGCGTTTACTCCGGTTCTCATGGCGAAGCGTCGGTATTCGGACCTGCGGGCGAGCCCGTCCTCGAAGACCACCATGCTCGCGACGACGTTCGTCCCCTGCACGTGGCTGATGTCGAAGCATTCGATCCGCAGCGGCGATGTCGGCAGACCGAGCGCATCCTGCAGCTCGTTGAGTGCCTTGGACCGGGCGGTAAGGTCGGTGGCTCGCTTCAGTTTGTGCTGCAGCAGCGACTGCGCCGCGTTGCGCTGCACGGTCTCGGCGAGGGCCTTCTTGTCGCCGCGCTGCGGGATCCTGAGCTGGACGCGGGTACCCCGGATCTCACCGAGGAGTTCGGCGAGCGCGTCGGCGTCCTCCGGCATGGCGGGTACGAGGACTTCGCGCGGGATGCTGCTGCGGTCCTCCGGGTCGGTCGCGTCGATGGCGCCGTAGAACTGCAGCACGAACTGTTCGACGAGGTCGGCGGTGGTGGCCTCTCCCTCCCGGTCGACGACCCATCCGCGCTGTCCGCGGACGCGTCCGTCGCGGACGTGGAAGATCTGCACCGCAGCCTCAAGCTCGTCCTCGGCGAAGGCGATGACGTCGGCGTCGGTTCCCTCGCCGAGGACGACGGCCTGTTTCTCCACCGCGGTGCGGAGGGCTTCGAGATCGTCGCGGAGGCGGGCAGCGCGTTCGAACTCCAGGGCATCGCTGGCCTCGTGCATGCGTTGGCGCAGGCGCCGCGCCATCGAGTCGGTCTTGCCGGCCATGAAGTCACAGAAGTCGTCCACGATGGCGCGGTGTTCCTCGGCGGTGACACGTCCTACGCAGGGCGCGCTGCACTTGCCGATGTAACCGAGCAGGCAGGGACGCCCTACCTGGCCCGCGCGCGTGAAGACGCCTGCGGAGCAGGTGCGTGCCGGGAAGACGCGTAGCAGCAGATCCAGGGTGTCGCGGATGGCCCAGGCGTGACTGTAAGGCCCGAAGTAGCGCACGCCCTTGCGCTTCGCGCCGCGCATCACCTGCAGGCGGGGGTACTCGTCGGAGAGGGTGACGGCGAGCCAGGGGTAGGACTTGTCGTCGCGGTACTTAACGTTGAACCGCGGGTCGAACTCCTTGATCCAGGTGTACTCGAGTTGTAGCGCCTCGACCTCGGTGGCGACCACCGTCCACTCGACGCTGCCCGCCGTGGTGACCATCTGCGCGGTGCGCGGGTGCAGAGCGTAGATGTCGGCGAAGTAGGAGTTGAGGCGCTGGCGCAGGCTCTTCGCCTTACCGACATAAATCACGCGTCCCTGCGGATCGCGGAACCTGTAGACGCCGGGCCCGACCGGAATCGTCCCCGGAGCGGGACGGTACGTAGCGGGATCAGGCACGGCTCCCAGCGTAGTTACCCACCCCGACGTCGAGTGGTCACTTA
>DASXYU010000094.1:0-5095 GCA_036502295.1 Jatrophihabitans sp.
ACTTATGCCGTCGAGTGGTCGGTTCTATGTGACCACTCACCGCGATAAGTGACCACTCGACGTGAGATAGGTGGTGATCTCGGCGCGGAGGGCTCGCTTATCGGGGGCGCGCATGAAGCTGTGGTCGACGGCTGCGAGGGCGAGGTCGGTGATGCCGCGGCGGTCGAGACCGAGGAGTTCGGCGGCCACCTCGTACTCAGTGTTGAGCGTGGTGGAGAACATCGGCGGGTCATCGGAGCTGATGCTCAGCGGTACGCCCGCGGCGTAGAGGACGGGCAGCGGGTGCTCGGCGAGCGAGGGGACGCTGCGGGTGCGGACGTTGGAGGTCGGGCAGACCTCCAACGGAATCTGGTGGTCCTTCAGGTAGCCGAGCAGATCGGGGTCGCGCGCGGCGGCGATGCCGTGACCGATCCGTTCGGCGCCGAGGTGGTTGATCGAGTCCCAGATCGTCTCCGGACCGGTCGACTCCCCGGCGTGCGGCACGCTGTGCAGCCCCGCCGCCCGCGCCTGAGCGAAGTAGGGCTCGAACTGAGGACGGGGCACACCAATCTCCGGGCCGCCGAGGCCGAAGCTGACGAGGCCGTCGGGATGCTGCCGCAGCGCGACGTCCAGGGTGACCTCGGCTGACGGCAGCCCTGCCTCGCCAGGAATGTCGAAGCACCAGACGAGCTGCACGCCGTGGTCGGCGGCGGCGCGTCGCCGGGCGTCCTCCACCGCGTCGCAGTAGGCCTCGGCGGCGATGCCGCGTGCCAATGAGGAGTAGGGCGTGAGGGTGAGTTCGGCGTAGCGGATGCTCTGCCCCGCCATCTCGCGCGCGATCTCGTAGGTGAGGGTCCAGATGTCCTCGGGGTCACGGATGAGGTCGACCACCGAGAGGTAGACCTCGATGAAGTGCGCGAAATCGGTGAAGGTGAAGTACTCCGCCAGCTTGTCGGGGTCGGCGGGTACCGGGGTATCGCCCTCGTAGCGTGCGGCGAGTTCGGCGACGATCCGCGGCGAGGCCGACCCGACGTGGTGGACGTGCAGCTCGGCCTTGGGCAGTCCGGCGATGAAGTCTCCGAGATCACTCACCCGCTCAGGTTTTCACAGTCTTGCGAAGCCTGGCACGCAGCGCCTTGCGCGCCACCGGTCCGAGATCGGTGAGGACGTCGAGCAGCACGCCGAGACGATCCAGAGCATCGAGTGCGGACCGTGCCGCCTCGGGATCGACGCCGTCGTACAACTCGAGCCCGACGAAGGACGCACTCACGGCGCGGGCCAAGGACGGAATGTCGCTGAGTTCCTCGACCGGAGTGCCGTCGAGGAGGCGCCGCAGCGCCTTCTCGATCTCGCCGCTCCAGGTGTCGAGGGCGAACTTGCCGACCGTTGCCAGCGTGGGGTTGGTCTGGCCGCCTGCCAGGGTCTGCGCCATCACTGCGACGGTTCCGGCTTCACGCTCTTGCTCGTGCAGCCTGCGGCCCACCTGCAGGAGCTCTGCTGCCGAGGTGACCGCGGCGATCTGCTCGCGGTAGACCGCCACCCGCTCCTGGACGAGGCCGCGGCACGCGCGCTCGACGAGGCCGTCGACCGTGCCGAAGTGATAGAAGACCAGCGCCTGGTTCACGCCTGCTTCCGTGGCGATTGCCCGTGCCGACAGCCCGGTGATTCCCTGATCGCGCAAGACCCGGACGGTGGCCGCCATCAGCCGTTGTTGTGTATCGCTCATCGCTTCTCCGCCCTCCTGAACAGCAACCGCAACCCGCCGACCGCCGCACCGAGCAACCCGCCGACAAACCCCGTAGGAAACCCGGCCTCGATGACGGCGAACGCCGCCGTCTGCGGATAGGCGACGAGACCGACGACCAGACCGAGGACCGCACCCGGCGCCCCGCAGATGATGGTGCCGGCGGCTAACGCCCACGAGAACTGCTCCGCGGCCGGCCGATCCGAACGCCAGCGCCGCAGCACCACATAAGCGACAAGGCCCGAGAACAACAGCAGAAGGCCAGCCAGCAGCCACGGCAGCGGCGCCGATTCCTGGGTGCACGACTCGCCATTCGTGATGTGGTGACAGATGTTGCCCGGACCATCACGGTTGAGCCACGCGACGTAGAGCGGAGCGAGTCCGAGGCCGCTCAAGGTGCCTGCGGTCGCCGCGTTCATACCTCCTCGCCGGGCGACGAGCCACCACCCGAGGACCGCGAGCGGTAGGACGAAGACCCCGATGGTCAACAGCGAGAGCAACGCGAACGACAGCAGTAGGCCGACCAGCACCCAGGCGAGGAAGCGGCGCACCGACGGGCGCGTGCCGGAGGTCTTCGTGGCCACGGACACTGCGCCTCCTGGTTGAGCGCTCGCTCAAATCGGAGGCTAGCAGCATTTGAGCGGTTGCTCAAACAGCGATCAGACTGCCGCCTTCGCCCGCGACCGCCGTGCTGGTGCCGCAGTCCTGGCCGTCCCGCCGACACCCAGCAGAGGACGGAGGAACTGGCCGGTATAGGAGGCCGCGACGCGCGCCACCTCCTCGGGAGTACCGATCGCGACCACGGTGCCGCCGCCGGATCCACCCTCGGGACCCATGTCGAGGATCCAGTCGGCGGTCTTGATGACGTCGAGGTTGTGCTCGATGACGACGACGCTGTTGCCCTTGTCGACGAGTGAGTGCAGCACACCGAGGAGCTTGCTGACGTCCTCGAAGTGCAGGCCCGTGGTGGGCTCGTCCAAGACGTAGATCGTCTTTCCGGTGGAGCGCTTCTGCAGTTCGGAGGCGAGCTTCACGCGCTGCGCCTCGCCGCCGGAGAGAGTGGGTGCCGGCTGCCCGAGGCGGACATACCCCAGGCCGACATCGACGAGTGTGTCGAGGTGCCTGGCGATCTTGCCGATCGGCTTGAAGAACTCGGCGGCCTCCTCGATCGGCATCTCCAACACTTCGCCGATGTTCTTGCCCTTGTAGTGCACCTCGAGCGTCTCGCGGTTGTAGCGCGCGCCCTTGCAGACCTCGCACGGCACGTAGACGTCCGGCAGGAAGTTCATCTCGATCTTGATCGTGCCGTCGCCGGCACAGTTCTCGCAGCGCCCGCCCTTGACGTTGAACGAGAAGCGTCCCTGCAGGTAGCCGCGGATCTTCGCCTCGGTGGTCTCGCTGAAGAGCTTGCGAATATGGTCGAAGACCCCCGTGTAGGTCGCCGGGTTCGAGCGGGGCGTGCGCCCGATCGGCGACTGGTCGACGCCGACGACCTTGTCGAGCTGCTCGATGCCCTTCACCCGCTTGTGCCTGCCGGGCGGCATCTTCGCGCCGTTGATCTTGTTCGCCAGCGAGGCGTAGAGGATGTCGTTGACCAGGCTCGACTTTCCCGAACCGCTGACGCCGGTGACCGCGACGAAACAGCCGAGCGGAAACGTGACATCGACGTTGCGCAGGTTGTGCTCGCGGGCGCCCTCGATGACGAGCTCCTTGCCCTTCGTCCTCGGCCGGCGCGTCGCAGGGACCTCGATCTTCTTCCGGCCGGAGAGGTAGGCGCCGGTGATCGACTCCTTCGAGGCGAGCAGCTCCTTCACCGGGCCGCTCACCACGACCTTGCCGCCGTGCTCGCCCGCGCGCGGGCCGATGTCGACGACCCAGTCAGCGGTCTTGATCGTGTCTTCGTCATGTTCGACGACGATGAGGGTGTTGCCGAGGTTACGCAGCCGCAGGAGCGTCTCGATGAGACGGTGGTTGTCGCGCTGGTGCAGCCCGATCGAAGGTTCGTCAAGGACATAGAGGACGCCGACGAGCCCCGAGCCGATCTGGGTGGCGAGGCGGATGCGCTGTGCCTCGCCACCGGCGAGCGTCGCCGCGGCGCGGTCGAGCGACAGGTAGTGCAGGCCGACGTCGATGAGGAACCCGAGGCGGGCGTGGATCTCCTTCAGCACCCGCTCGCCGATGAGCGACTCGCGGTCGTTGAGGACGAGACTCTTCAACGCCTCCGCGGCGTCGCCGATCGACTGCCCCGACAGCTCGGCGATGGACATCCCGTTGACCGTGACGGCGAGGATCTCGGGCTTGAGGCGCGTCCCCTGGCAGGTGGGACAGGGCACCTCGCGCATATAGCCCTCGAACTTCTCGCGGGTCCAGTCGCTCTCGGTCTCGGCATACTTGCGCTCGATCCACGTGACGACGCCCTCATAGCCGGCGTAGTAGGAGCGCTTGCGGCCGTAGCGGTTGGTGTAGCTGATGTGCACCTGATCGCCGAGCCCGTGCAGGACGGCCTTCTGGGCGCGCGCGGTGAGGCCCTCCCACGGGGTGTCGAGGTCGAAGTCCTCCGACTCGGCGACGCCCTCCAGGAGGCGGAGGAAGTACTCACCGGTCTGGCCGCCGGCCCACGGCTGGATCGCGCCCTCGCGCAGGGTCAGGTCCGGGTCGGGGACGACGAGCTCGGGGTCGACCTCCTTGCGGGTGCCGAGGCCGGTGCAGACCGGGCAGGCGCCGAACGGCGAGTTGAAGGAGAACGACCTCGGCTCCAGGTCGTCGATCGCCAACGGGTGGTCGTTCGGGCAGGCCATCCGCTCCGAGTAGCGCCGCTCGCGGTGCGGGTCGTCCTCGGCGAGGTCGACGAAGTCGAGGACGACGACCCCGCCGGCGAGGCCGAGGGCGATCTCGATCGAGTCGGTGATGCGCTGCTTGCTCGTCGCCTTGACGCTGAGGCGGTCGACGACCGCTTCGATGGTGTGCTTCTCCTGCTTCTTCAGCTTCGGCGGCTCGGTGAGCGGGTGCACGACCCCGTCGACGCGGACGCGCGCGAGACCCTTGGTCTGCAGTTCCTGGAAGAGGTCGACGTATTCGCCCTTGCGCTCGCGGACGACCGGGGCGAGCACCTGGAAGCGCGTCCCCTCCTCCATCTCGAGGATGCGGTCGACGATCTGCTGCGGGGTCTGCTTGGCGATCGGCTCACCGCAGATCGGGCAGTGCGGCTTGCCGATGCGCGCGTAGAGCAGACGCAGGTAGTCGTAGACCTCGGTGATCGTGCCGACCGTCGACCTCGGGTTGCGGCTGGTCGACTTCTGGTCGATCGACACCGCGGGCGACAGTCCCTCGATGAAGTCGACGTCGGGCTTGTCCATCTGGCCCAGGAACTGC
>DASXYU010000095.1:0-1696 GCA_036502295.1 Jatrophihabitans sp.
ATGGTCGAGCAGCGGGCTGAGCTCTTCGGCGTCCTCCATGACATCTGTCCGGTCGTCGCCTTCGCCGTGTCCGCCGAAGGTCCTCAGGAAGGAGTCCACCACCGAGGCCACCGCGTCACCATCCGGGATCGGCCCCGAGACCTGCGGAGGAATCGTCACCTCGATGCGCCCGGGGCCGGAACCACTCACGAGTGCTTCCGACATCACGCCGACGCACCGCTCGCACACGATGACGTTGCCGGCACGAACGTGACGGGGCACGTCCCAGAGATCCACTCCACACGACATGCACGAGAACGCGATGCCGCCTGGTCCAACCAACATGGCTCCGACGCTACGGCGGTACCGCTCACTCATCTCGTCGAATTTTTCCGTGCACCTGTGGTGCAGCTACGGCTCTGATGGAACACCCGCTGAGGTGCGGATGCGCTGGTAGAACCGTACGAGGGGCCGTAGCTCAGTGGTCAGAGCAGGGGACTCATAATCCCTCGGTCGAAGGTTCGATCCCTTCCGGCCCCACCGCGCTCGAGCAGCACCGTTGACGGGTCCGGAGGGGCGGCGGCAGACTTGGCATGCTTCGAAGGGGGTCAGCCAGATGTCCTGGAACCTGCGCGGAAGTTACGTCGAGACCTGTTCGTGCGAGCTGATGTGCCCGTGCAACCTCTCCTTCGATCACGGGGCCACGTACGACTTCTGTCGCGTGACGCTCGTCTTCAACATCCGTGAGGGTGAGATCGAAGGAACCGACATCGGCGGCCTGAAGGTCGCGGCGATCGCCGACTCGCCGAAGGTCATGACCGAGGGGAACTGGCGTCTCGGCGTGTTCGTCGACGAACGGGCGACCGACGAGCAGTTCGACAAGCTGGTGCAGGTCTTCGGCGGCCAGCTCGGCGGTCCGATGGCGGCGCTGGCGCCGTTGGTGGGGGAGATGCTCGGCGTCGAGCGCGCCGCCATCGAGGTCGACGACGACGGATTGCGTCACCACGTCCGCGTCGGCGACGGGATCGAGTTCGAGATCCAGGACATCGTGCCCTTCGGGGTCGAGACCGGCGAGCCGGTTCGGTTCGATGGCATGTTCCATCCCGTCGGCTCGGACCTCACGATGGCGGAGGCGAAGAGCTCGCGCATCGACGCGTTCGGCATCCGGTACGAGGGCAAGACCGGCCTCTCGAAGTCCGACTTCTCCTGGGCTGCCTGACCGAGCGATGCAAGCGGTCCAGGTAGATGTCCGGCGCGGCGGAGGCCTCACCCCCGCGTTCACTGCGGCGCGCACTCGTCTCGGTCTCGTGCTGCTGCTGTTCGCGCTCGCCGCGGCCGGGTGGTGGTGGACCGCAGACCGGATGAGGGGGATGGACAACGGTCCCTGGACGGATCTCGGCGCGCTCGGATGGTTCCTCGCGGTCTGGGTGGTGATGATGGCCGCGATGATGTTCCCGTCGGTCGCGCCGACGGTCGCCCTCTACGCGCGCATGAGCCGGCAGGAGTCGCGGCTTGCCCCGCTGGTGTTCACGGCCGGCTACCTGCTCACCTGGGGGGCGGTGGGCGTGCTCGCGTTCGCGTTCGTGGATGTCATCAACGCGATCGACGGCGACGTGCTGGCCTGGGACAGCGCAGGCCGATGGATCGCCGGCGGGACGCTGCTCGTCGCCGCCGTCTACGAGCTGACGCCGCTCAAGGACGTCTGCCTAGGAAAGTG
>DASXYU010000096.1:0-9626 GCA_036502295.1 Jatrophihabitans sp.
ACCTTATGGTCGCACCTTAGTGTTCGTGATTGCTTCCGTCAGGTCACGCCCACGGAGCTGTTTCCCATGGGCGCCGTCTCTTCCTGACTGCCCCATACCGCTGTCGCAACCGCGTAGCAGTGGCCGCTTGGCACCTGAACACGGCTGGCCCACGAAGGCCAGCAGGAGGCGCAATGACCACCACTATCCCTGCCGCGCCGCCACTCGCCAGCAGCGCACGGGGCAGCGACTACGCGCACCTCTCCACACAGATCAAGCAGGCCGGCCTGTTTCACCGCCGCCCGGGTTACTACACACTGAAGATCAGCCTGACGCTCGGCCTGTTCGCGATCGGATGGGCCGTATTCGGGGTGCTCGGCCGCTCCTGGTTCCAGCTTTTGATCGCCGGCTTCATGGCCGTCGCGTTCACCCAGATCGCGTTCCTCGGCCACGACGCCGGGCACCGGCAGGTCTTCCGCGGCAAGCGTGCCAACGACATCATGGGCTTCGTCCACGGCAACCTTCTCGTAGGCCTGTCGTTCGGCTGGTGGGTCGACAAGCACAACCGCCACCACGCGCACCCCAACACCGAGGGCGCGGATCCCGACATCGGTGACGGCGCCCTGGCGTTCACGCCAGCTCACGTGACGGCACGCAAGAGCGCCTTCGGACGGGCCTTCGCGCGCCGGCAGGCGTGGCTGTTCTTTCCGCTGCTGCTGCTTGAGGGCCTGAACCTGCACGTGGCGAGCGTCCGCGCGCTACTCGACGGATCCCGCCGCCGTCACTCACGCATCGTTGAAGGCACGCTGCTGATCGTCCACGCCGGCGCCTACCTCACCGTCCTGTTCGTCTTCCTCTCCCCGTGGCAGGCGCTGGCGTTCATCGGCATCCAGCAGGGGCTGTTCGGGGTGTACATGGGCGCCTCGTTCGCGCCGAACCACAAGGGGATGCCGATCCTTCCCGCCGACGACCGTAGCGACTACCTGCAGCGGCAGGTGCTGACCTCCCGCAACGTACGCGGCGGCCCGCTCGTCGACTTTGCCCTGGGCGGCTTGAACTATCAGATCGAGCACCACCTGTTTCCCTCGATGCCCAGGCCCAACCTGCGCCACGCGCAGAGCCTGGTACGCGAGTACTGCCAGCGCCACGGCGTCTCCTACCGCGAGGACAGCCTGATCGGCTCCTACGCTGAGGCCCTGCGGCACCTCAACACCGTCAGTAAGCCGGTGGCAGTAACCAGCTGAGGCCATCGCTACGAGAGCTGACGGAAACGAAAGGTCCGATCGTCCCTCACACGGCAATCGGACCTTTCGGCATTCAGCGCCTAACCGGCGACGGCCGGAACCTGCGTCGAGCAGATGAGGTCACCGGTGGCCGGAACCAGCCGCTCGATCGAGCCCGGACGGCCGTGTGTGATCGCGAGTTGGGCCTGGCTCAGGTAGCCGATGAAAAGTTCGCGACCGGCCGGCATCGCGGAAGGGGTGAAGACGAATGTGACCGTACCGTCCGGCCCGTCCTCGCCCTTCACCACCGCAGCGACACCCGGACCCTCGCCACCCTCCGCCAACGAGGCGTCGTCGTTCGGCCCCGTGCAGAACTCGCCGAATTTCATCAACACGGGAAATCCCGCCTTCTGCAGTGCGCTCGCCAGACCTGCGTAGTCGGCGACGTAGCGGCTCTTATCCCAGCTGACGTGGATCGTGCCGTCCGCCTGGCTGTCCAGGACATAGGCAGCAGTGACGATATGCACTTCCTGGGTTCGCGCGGAGCCGCCGCCCAGCGTCGGTGGGGTCGATGGGCCGCCGTGCAGGTCGAGGCCGACAACGAGGCCGGCCACAGCCAGGCTCGCCGCCGCCACGCACGCCAGGCGGCGCCGCCGGATGCGGCTACGTCCGACCGATTCGATGCGCTCCACCGCCGTGCTCATGGTGACGTCATGCAGCGACTCGCGCACTGCATCGAGGACGCCCGTGGCTGCGTTGTCATCCGGTTCCAAAAAGCTGTTCATGGTTGTGCCTCCGGTTCGTGGACGGTTACCAATTGCGCGCGCAGCGTGGCGATCGCACGAGCCAGGTGGGCGGTGACGGTGCCTTCGGCGATGCCGAGGGTCTTCGCGCTCGCACGGGTGTCGAGGTCGAGGAACACCCGCAGGGCGATCACCTCCCGCTGGCGCTGCGGCAGTCGACGCAGGACGCCGAGCAACGCCGGATCGAGACCGGAGCCACCTGCCTCGGCGTACGAGACGTCCGGGACCGCCGCCACCACGACCTCGCGGCTCCGACGCCGCCACCACGAGACCCGCGCGTTGAGAGCGGTGCGGACGATCCACGCCCGGGGAGCGGGATGTTCGGCGACCCTGTACCACGCCATCCACGCCCTCGTGAACGCCTCGGCCACGAGATCCTCGGCCAACTGCCGATCACCTACGCAGGCCAGCACCGAGCGCAGACACGGGTCCCGACTCGTTCGATAGAACTCTCTGAACTCCAACTGCGTCACACCTCTAATACGCGCTGGGCTCCCGATTCACTTACTTCGAGATCAAGGTAGGCGCTGCCTTTCACCCACTGGAGCTGATTGACGCGGTTGACCTGGAGGGCAAGGTTGAATCGTCTTCAGTCGCAGCTCATGCTCAGGAGGACGGGCCATGCCTGTGTCACACGAGATCGTCAACCACGAAGTCTTCAACCAGGCGCCGGACAGGACGAACCTCAACGAGTTCACCCTCAATCCCGCGCTGGTCGAGGCAGTAGCGCGTTTCGACGCCGGCTGGGCCACCGGCGAACTCGCACAGATCGGTGCGCTGGTCGGCAGCGCCGACTTCCAGCGCGACGCTGAGCTGGCGAATCGCTATCCGCCGGTCTTCTCCAGCCACGACCGTTGGGGGAACCGGATCGATGCGGTCGAGTTCCACCCCGCCTATCACCGCATCATCGGCGAAGCCCTCGCACGCGGCGCACACACCAGCTGCTGGGCTGATCCGCGTCCTGGCGCCCACGTCGCGCGCGCAGCCACCTTCATGCTCTTCGCGCAGATCGAGCCGGGGCACGCCTGCCCGGTGAGCATGACCCACTCGGTGGTCCCGGCGCTCGACCTCACTCCCGAACTGGCCGCACGATGGCTGCCGAAGCTGTACTCGCGCGACTATGACCCGGCGCTGCGCGACCCCGCGGCGAAGTCCTCTGCCACATTCGGGATGGCGATGACCGAGAAGCAAGGCGGTTCGGACGTGCGCGCCAACACCACGCGCGCCGTCGCCGGCGGGGACGGAACGTGGCGGCTCACGGGTCACAAGTGGTTCTGCTCCGCTCCGCAGTCCGACGCCTTCCTCGTCCTCGCCCAGACAGGCGCGGGCCTGTCCTGCTTCCTCGTACCGCGGCGACTGGCCGGCGACGAGCCGAACGCCTTCTACATCCAGCGCCTCAAGGACAAGCTCGGCAACAAGTCGAACGCCTCCGGCGAGATCGAGCTGGACCGCGCGGTGGGCTGGCTCGTCGGCGACGAAGGACGCGGCGTGCGCACGATCATCGAGATGGTCGCCCAGACCCGCCTCGACTGCGTCCTCGGATCCGCTGCAGGCATGCGCCAAGCAGTGGCGGAGGCAAGCTGGCACGTGCGACACCGGCATGCGTTCGGTGCGCTGCTCATGGAGCAGCCCGCGATGACCGCAGTGATCGCAGACCTCCAACTGGAGGCCGAAGCGGCGATGTGGACGGGGCTTCGCGTGGCTGCCGCCTATGACCACGAGGACGAGGACGCTGTCGCATTCCGCCGGATCTCCACCGCTGTCGCGAAGTACTGGGTGTGCAAGCGTGGTCCGCACCACGCCTACGAGGCGCTCGAGTGCCTCGGCGGCAACGGCTACACCGAACTGTTCTCGCTAGCTCGCCGCTATCGGGAACAGCCCGTGATGGCGATCTGGGAAGGATCGGGCAACGTCATCGCCCTCGACGTCCTCAGAGCCATGCAGCGCGAACCGCAGTCGGTCGAGGCGTTCTTCTGCGAGGTCGAACTCGCCACCGGAGAGAGCGCGGTCTTCGACGATCACGTCAAGGCCGCGCGCCTGCTCGTCGAGCAGGCGCGTCGTGAGCCGGAGAGCGCGCCGCGTTCCGCACGCCGCATCGTGGAGGCACTCGCACTGGCCCTGCAGGGATCCCTGCTGCTTCGCCACGCCCCGAGCGCGATTGCGGAAGCCTTCATCACCGGGCGCCTCGGCTCCGAGCGTGCCTTCGAATACGGCTCGCTCGGAGCCGACCTGAATCTCAAGGCAATCACCGCCCGCGCCTGAGTGCCCCACACGCCCGCTGGGACTTGCCGGCGCCTCAGGTATGACGCCGCGCCAGCAAGGTCGCGGCCGCACCTGCGGCAGCGACCGCCGCGACGATCGCCGCAGCCATTCCGAGCCGCTTGCCCACATGGGCCTTCTTCGCGCGCCTGGTGACCGCCCTGATTTCGTGCTTGGTGTCCTTCTTGACGTCCCTGGCCGCGGCTTTGACGTCGTGTCCGACATCGTGCGCTGCGTCCTTGACGTCCTCCTTGACACCATCAAACGTGTGCTCGATGCGCTTCTTGGCGCCGTGGGCCTTCCGCTTCACGTCGTGGGTGTTGATCTCGTGTCGTACGTCAGTCTTTGTCGCCATACCGAACGGATTCCACCGGTCGCGCGGAGCCAAACGACGCTGCCCGGTCGAGAGGGGCATCAGCCCGACCTGGGTACGGACTTCGTCTACCCGCCGACTGGTAACTGTGCACGAGTCAGACAAGTGCGGGGGCGACCTGCGAGCTGCGGAGGATCCGGCCGGTGAGCGTCGGCGGGCAGTCGCAGAGATCGATGATCGACTCGACCATCGACTCCATCGACTGGATGTACTCCGGGGGCAGGTTCTCCAGTCCGCCCTTGGCCCTGGCCCCATCGCTGAGGACGGCCGCATCGGGGCCGACCGCGTTCACCCGGACACCGGCCGTGCCGAGTTCCTCGGCGAGGGCCTGCGTGTAGCGGTTCAGCGCCGCCTTCGACGCCCCGTAAATGCCACGAGCAGCGCCGCCCGGGCCGGTCCGTCCCAGTTGCTCGGGCGGGATCGAGTCTCCGGCGGCTGAGGTGATGTTCACGATCCAGCCGGCGCCCTGCTGCTGCATATACGGCAGTGCCGCCTGCGAGAGGTCGACCGGCGCTTCGAGGTTCACCTCGAAGGTGACACGCCGGTGCTGCGGCGAGATCGTGCTCGGCGCCCTGTAGATGCCGGCGGCCGCGTTGTTGACGAGGATGTCGATCCCGCCGCCGATCGCCGCCGCGGCGCGTGCGACCAGATCAGCTCGGGCAGAGTCTTCGCCGAGGTCGGCCTGCAGGTAGGCGACCTTCGTCCCGTGGCGGCCGATGTGCTCCGCGGTCTCGGCGAGGCTGCGCGGCCGCAGCGCCGTCCTGTCGTCGTCGGTGAGCGTCCGGGCGCAGAGCACCACGTCGGCACCGAGTTCGGCAAGGCGATCGGCGACGTTGGCGCCGATGCCGTAACTGGATCCGGTGATCAGCGCGCGGCGCCCCGCGAAACGTCCTGCAGTCATGCGTCGGACGATAGCAACAACTATTGCCGCGGGGCGGACCATCGCTCGGGCAGCGGCGCCGGGGTCCAGCTGGGCCACGAGACGGCGCCGATCGCGGCACCGCCCGCGACCTGGGCGACGATGCGCGGACCGCTGACCAGCGAGTTGTCGTAGACCGTCGCTGCATCGACCCGGGTCATGGCCTCCGCGACAAGCGGCCAGAGCCGCCCGTACCGCTGCCTGATCTTTTGCTCCGGCACGGAGTGGCCGCCAGCCGCCACTCGGTGCCTCACCCGGGCGACGCCGAGTTCCTCGGGGACGAGCAGGACATGGAGCAGCACCGTGTAACCGGCGGCGCGAGCGCCGTCGACGAGCTCAAGCTTGGACGAATGCGAGAAGACCGTCTCCGCGATGAACGGCGTCCTTGCCTCGATGAGCGCCTCACGTGTCTGCGCCGCCAACTGCGCGGCGGCGTAGGCATGCGCCTCGGCATCGCCGGGCCAGCGACGTGCCGCGATCTCGTCCGCGTTGACGAAGGCGGCCCCGGGTGGAAGAGCAGGGGCGAGCGTCAACCGGACGAAGGTCGACTTGCCCGAACCATTGGGTCCGACAACCAGGTCGAGGCGGAGCACTGTCGCGACGCGGCGAATCAGCCGGCCGGATGCAGGACGAGGTTCGATCCGTCCGGGCGGTACTCCACCAGGTTGCCCTGCTCGTCGAGCGCCACAGTGGTGAGACCGTCTGCCGCGAGCACATCGCCGTAGTGCGTAGCGACGAGGTTCTCTTCGATCGCTGTGGTGACTTCTGCGTTGAAGGCGATGCCCTCCTCGGGCGACAGCTCGTTCATCGCCAGCCGACCCGCGAGGGCAGCCTCGACCCTGCTGCGCGTGGAGGTTGAGTACGCCGACACTGCGCGCCCCAGCCGCACCCAGTGGTCGAGCTGCTGACGCGCGGAACGGGACTGACGCGCGCCCTCGGCGGCAGCCGCCTCCACCAACTCCGCGGCGAAGCGAGTGACCTTGTCGCCGGTGTCATACATCGCAACACCCTTTCGTAGCATTCTGATACGAGCGTAGCAGGCTGCTACGAATGGTGCCGTTGGCCCGTCCTACGGGCCCCACGATTCGGAATTGGCGGCCTCCGACCGCTACCCTCAGGTGTGACCACGTCCGAAGAAGCACCCGAGGAATCGCTCCGTTTCGCCGACCTCGGGCTGCACCCAATGGTGCTGAAGGCCCTGGACGACGTCGGTTACGAATCGCCCTCCCCCATCCAGGCACAGACGATCCCGCTGCTGCTCGACGGCCGCGACGTCGTCGGCCTCGCGCAGACCGGCACCGGCAAGACGGCGGCCTTCGCGCTGCCGATCCTCTCGCGCATCGACACCCGTTCGAACGCGACACAGGCGATCGTCCTCGCCCCCACCCGAGAACTCGTCCTGCAGGTCGCCGAGGCGTTCGGACGGTATGGGCAGCGACTGAAGAATCTGCACACGCTCGCGATCTACGGCGGCCAGGCCTACGGCCCGCAGCTCGCCGGTCTCAAGCGCGGCGCACACGTCGTCGTCGGCACGCCCGGGCGTGTCATCGACCACCTTGAGAAGAGGACGCTGGACCTCAGCAACTTGAAACACCTCGTCCTCGACGAGGCTGACGAGATGCTGCGGATGGGCTTCCAGGAGGACGTCGAGCGGATCCTCGCCGACACCCCCGATGACAAGCAGGTCGCGCTTTTCTCTGCGACGATGCCGGCTGCGATCAAGCGGATCAGTGGCCGCTACTTGCACGACCCGGTCGACATCAAGGTCAAGTCCAAGACCGCCACCGCCACGAATATCCGCCAGCGCTACCTCTACGTCGCCCACCAGCAGAAGATGGACGCCCTCACTCGCATCCTCGAGGTCGAGAGTGGCGAGGCGATGATCATCTTCGTGCGGACCAAGTCCGCCACCGAGGACGTGGCGCAGCGCCTGCGCAGTCGCGGCTTCCAGGCCCAGGCGATCAGCGGCGACCTCAACCAGATACAGCGTGAACGCGTCATCGCCCAATTGCGCAGTGGCGATCTCGACCTGCTCGTCGCGACCGATGTGGCCGCACGCGGCCTCGACGTCGAGCGGATCACGCACGTCGTGAACTACGACATCCCCACCGACACCGAGAGCTACGTACACCGCATCGGCCGCACCGGACGTGCGGGACGCAGCGGCGAGGCTCTGCTCTTCGTCACCCCTCGCGAGCAGCGGCTGTTGCAGGCGATCGAGAAGGCCACCCGCCAGCCGCTCACCGAGATGGAACTGCCCAGCGCACAGGATGTGAATGCCCGCCGCGTCTCGAAGTTCTACGACGAGATCACCTCGGCGCTGAGCAGCCCGGACCAGTCGGCTTTCAAGGGCCTCGTCCTCGAATACAGCCGCGAATTCGATGTGCCGCTCGCCGATGTTGCCGGCGCACTCGCGCTGCTGAGCCGAGACGACCCCGATTTCCTGCTGCCGCCGGACAGCGCTAAGCGCAAACACGACAAGCCGGTGGCGGAGAAGAAGCGCAGCCGTGACTTCGACTCGGACGATTCGCGTCCTGCTCAGTCACCCCGCGCTCAGTCACCCCGCGCTCAGTCGTCGCGCGCTCAGTCGTCGCGGAAGGACTTCGCGGCGTACCGGATCAGTGTCGGGCACAAGCAGAAGGTGAAGCCGAGCCAGATCGTCGGCGCCATCCTCAACGAGGGCGGTCTCAACAAGGACGAGATCGGCAAGATCGACATCCAGCTCGAGCACAGCATCGTCGAACTCCCCGCGCAGTTGCCGAAGCAGGCCCTTGCCGCGCTGTCGACCACGCGGATCGGTAAGCACCTGCTGGAGCTGCGTCGTGAAGGTGCGGCATCCCGGCCGCCTCGAAAGCCGCGGCAAGTCAAGCACTAATGGGACTCGGCGCTTCGACACGCGTTCGTCGGGCGCTACTCGGCGACCTCGGCCCGGCGTCGGCGCTGCTCGGAGTCCTGGGAGTCCTCGGCGTCCTCGGAGTCGCCGGGTGCGCCGTCGGGTCGACTGCGACCATAGGACCGCCATCCACCTTCACCCCATCGTCCACTTCGCCGATAGTGAGTCCTGTGAGTACGTCCGCCATTACCGCGCCGAGCGCGACCGATTCGCCGATCCCGCCGGTGTCCGCGGTAGCTCGCGCGCTCGGCTTCGTGGATGTGCGGACGATCGTCCCCGACGCGGTGATCGACCTGCGCTACGCGACGAAGGACAACTTCACCGGCGTGCGCCTCTACCCCGCCGACGCGCGGTGCTTCGTGCACTCCTCACTTGCGCCCGGCCTGCGTGCCGCGGCGAAGAAGCTGCGCACGCAGGGCTACGTCCTCGTCTTCTGGGACTGCTACCGACCGCACTCGGTGCAGGTGAAGATGTGGCAGGTCGTCCCCGACCCGGCATGGGTGGCGCAGCCCGGCGACTATTCCAAGAGCCACGAGTCCGGACGCTCGGTCGACGTCACCCTCGCCAATGCCGCCACGACGACGTTGATCGATATGGGGACGGGCTTCGACGACTTCACCGCGAAGGCCACCGCCTTCGCCACCGACGGTCTCACCGCCACGCAGGTGAAGCACCGCGCGATCCTGCGCGAGGCGATGCAGTCCGACGGGAGCCTCAGCGTGTACTCCGGCGAGTGGTGGCACTTCGATGGCCCTGGCGCCACCGACCGACTGCCGATCATCGACATCCCGAACTACTGAACTGCTTGATCAACAGACCGAATCGGTCAGATTTCTGACCAGATCAGTCTGTTGATCATGAGTCAGTCGGCTTTGCCGCCGAGCTCTAGATCCTGCTCCGCCTAATCGGCGTCGCCGTATTCGTCGAACCAGTGGGCGAGCGGGCCGCGGCGGGCCACCGCACGTAGCCGCCGTTCAGCGGTGTCGCGTTGCGAGCGGGTGGTCACCACCAGGATCTCGTCGCCGGCGAGCAACCACGTGTCGTCGTTGGGGACGAAGCTTCGACCCTCGCGGATGATCAACGTGATCACCGCTGCGTCGGGCAGACGCAGCTCCAGGAGCGATACCGCGTCGAGGCCCGAACTCGCGGGGATCGTCATCGTGAGCAGTTCGGCGTC
>DASXYU010000097.1:0-12514 GCA_036502295.1 Jatrophihabitans sp.
CGCGGAGTGGCTGCGGCTCGCGAAGCAGACCGGACTCTGGCTGCGCGAGTCCGGGACGGTGGTCCTCGCCCGAGCCGAGGACGAGTTCGCCGTCCTCGAGGACTTCGGCGCCGAGCGGGGCGAGGACGTCGTCCTGCTGGACCGCGGCGAGGTCGCCGCACGAGTGCCTGTGGGCGAGGACGTGATCGGCGGGGCATGGCTGCCGCGCGACCTCCGCGTGTACCCCCGCGACGCGAGCGCCGCGATCGCGTCGTGGCTGGAGTCTCAGGGCGTCCGCGTCCACTGGAAGACCTCGATGCTGGGACTCCAGGGGACGACCGTGCGCACCACGCGCGGTGACATGCACGGTTCGCGCGTCGTGGTCTGCGTGGGACACGACGTCGACTACCTCTTCCCCGCTGTTGCCGAGGCGCACGGCGTCCGGCGCTGCCTGCTGCACATGCTCCGCGTCAATGCTCCCGCTGGCAGGACGATCGATCCGGCCGTCCTCACCGGGTTCTCGCTGCTGCGCTACGACGGTTTCGGTGTCAGTCCTGCGCTGGCATCTGTGCGCGAGCGGCTCACCCTGACGCAGGGCGGGTCGATCGAGGCAGGGCTGAACCTGATGTACACGCAGCGTCCCGACGGCGAACTCACCGTCGGCGACACGCACGACTACGGCGCCGATGCGGTGCCGTTCCACGACGAGGAGCGTGACGAGTTGGTGCTGCGGCAGATGTCGGCGCTGCTCGGTGTCTCCTCGCTGCGGGTACGAGAGCGCTGGCAGGGCGTCTACGCCTCGGCGCCGGAGCCGTTCCTCATCGCGGAACCGTCACCCGAGACACGGATCGTCTCGGTGACCACCGGTATCGGCATGACCACCGGCCTCGGCCTCGCCGCTGAGGTCCTCGACGATCTCCTCTGACAGGTCGAGTGGTCACTTATGCCGTTGAGTGGTCACTTAATGCCGACCATTCGACGTCATAAGTGACCACTCAACGGGGTTAGCTGCCTGACAGCCAGCGGCCGAACGCGTCGAATGCGTAGGGACGCCCCAGGAAGTCGGCAACGAGTTCGGCGGCGTCCTTGGTTCCCCCGGGCGTGAGGACGAGGTCGCGGTAGCGACCGGCGACACCGGGCTCGAAGAGATCAGTGGGGTCGAAGGCCGAGAAGAGGTCCTTGGCGATGACCAGGCTCCACATGTAGGTGTAGTACGCCGAGGTGTAGCCCTCGAGGTGACCGAAGCTCGCCTGGAAGTGCGTCTCGGGGAGGTAGCCGAAGACGTCGTACTTGCCCTGCAGTTCGCGAACCACCGCCGTGATGTCCGTGGTGGACACGGCGTGCAAGGAGTACGACAGCGCCGCGTAGAACATCTGCGTACGGACGAAGTAGCCGCTGCCGAAGTCCTTCGCCGCCCGCATCCGCGCGACCAACTCGCCCGGGATCGCCTCTCCGGCCTCGTTCAGCGCGAACGTCTGCAACACGGCGACGTCCCACGCCCATTCCTCGAGCATCTGCGACGGCGCCTCCACGAAGTCCCACTCGGTGGCGATTCCGGTGAAGCGCTCTGTCCGCTGCGCACCGCCGAGGATGGCGTGCACCAGGTGCCCGAATTCGTGAAAGAGCGTCACCACGTCGGTGTGCTGCATGAGCCCGCGCGGGAAGTTGCAGACCAATGCACCTTCGGGCAGTTGCACGCCTGACACGCCGCTCACCAGCCCGAAGCAGGCGGCGTGCTTGAACTTGCCGTCACGGGGATGCAGATCGAGGTAGATCCGCCCGATCGGCTCGGACCCACGCAGGACGTCGTAGGCGGTGACGTCCTCATGCCAGGCCTGAGCATCGAGGACGGGGCGGTACTGCACGCCGAAGAGGCGGCCGGTGACAGCGAGCAACCCGGTGCGTACGGCGTCGAAGGCGAAGTACTGCCGCACCTGCTGCGCGTCGACCTCGAAGTTCTCCCGACGGATGAGCTCGCCGTAGTACGCCGTGTCGGCCGAGGTGAGTTTCGTGAGGTCAGGACGGTCGAGGCGCGCCCGCTCCAGCAGCACCGCGACATCACGCTGCGCGCTCGCCTGCGCCAGTTCGCAGATGCGGTCGATGAATTCGGTGATGGCCTTGCCCGAGGCGATCATCTTCACCTCGGCGTCGTACTCCGCCCAGTTGTCATAGCCGAGCAGACCGGCGTACTCGGCACGCAGCGCAAGTATCTCGGCGAGCAGCGCATCGTTCGCCGGCCACGCACGATTGAGGAACTGCTGCTGTAACTCCAGCCGCGCGGCGGCGTCGCTGGCGAAGGTGCGGAACGGCACCGAGTCCGGGTAGTCGGTGGTGATCCTCACCAGGCCGTCCTCACCGGCCGGGTGCGCATCGATGAAGTCCTGCGGCAGGCCGGCGAGACGGTCCGGGGCGATGCGGATCGTGCGGACGTCGTCGCGGATGTTGCGGGAGAAGTCTTGGCCGAGGACGGTGAGGCGGTCGGAGATCTCTTTCACACGCGATCGAGTGGCGTCGTCGGTGTCGATGCCGCTGCGACGGAAGTCGCGCAGGGTGCGACTCAGCAGCCGCTGTGATTCGACGTCGAGTCCGCTCGGGTCGACGGCGGCGAGGACGGCGTAGAGGTCGCGGTCCTGGGCACGCTCCACGCCGAAGGTCGATGCCAGCTGCACCTGTGTCTCGGCGAGCGAGCGGATCGAGGGGTCGGGGTGCACCTCGGCGAAGAGCGAGACGAAGGTCGACGCGTTGCTCAGCGCGATGTCACCCTCATTGAGCAGTGCGAGGACGTCGGCGGCCGACCGCGGCGTCCCGTCCTTCAGCTCGGCGACGACCTGCTTGGCGCGATCCAGCGAGTGTTCGGCGCGACCCGCGACGAAGCTGTCCCACTCTTCACGTGATGTCGGCAACTGCAGCATGCGATCACCTTAGGTTGTGGAAGGGCAGCGGGGTGACCCGCCGGGCGAGGCCCGCTGGCTCCCCACAACCTCAGAGGTCAACGACGTGCTCCACGCGCGGCGGGCCGTCGAAGAACGGGCCGATCGCCGCCCGCCAGGCGACGAATCGCTCAGTGGCACGGAAGTTCTGCTCGTGCGCCTCCACCGAGTCCCACTCCACCAGCAGGACGAAGCGGCTCGGCGACTCGATGCCGCGCGTCATCCGCACCGACTGGCAGCCCGGCGTGGTCCGCAGCACCTCGACGGCGCCGCGGTAGGCGGCTTCGAACTCGGATTCCTTGCCCGGCAGGACGCTGATGTCCGCGACTTCTAGGACCATGCGGATGGGGTGATTTCGACACGACCGCTGCGCGGACTACTCAATCTCCGCACGACGCCTCGCGTTACGCCGACTTTTCGCGCGGGGCGCGCTTCGGCGGCTCGCGCAGCACGAGCGTCGGGTGGACGCGTTCGAGGACGGTCGCCTCGGTGACGACCACCTTCTCGACGTCGTCACGGGACGGCACCTCATACATCACCGGCAGCAGTGCCTCTTCGAGAATGGCGCGCAGGCCACGGGCTCCGGTCTTGCGCTTCACCGCGAGGTCGGCGATGGCCTCCAGCGCCGCCTGCTCGAACTCCAGCTCCATGCCGTCGAGCTCGAAGAGACGCTTGTACTGCTTCACCAGCGCGTTCTTGGGTTCGGTGAGGATCTCGACGAGCTCGTTCTGCTTGAGCGCGTCAACCGTGGTGATCATCGGCAGACGGCCGATGAACTCGGGGATCAGACCGAACTGGATCAGGTCCTCAGGACGCACATCGTTGAGCAGCGCCGGGTCTTCCTTCGAGTCCTTCGACTCGAGCGGGGCGTTGAAGCCCATGCCCTTGCTGCCCTTGCGGGTGTGGATGATCTGCTCCAGGCCCGCGAACGCACCACCGACGATGAACAGCACGTTCGTGGTGTCGATCTGGATGAACTCCTGGTGGGGGTGCTTGCGCCCGCCCTGTGGCGGCACCGAGGCTGACGTCCCCTCGATGATCTTCAGCAGCGCCTGCTGCACTCCCTCGCCGGAGACGTCACGGGTGATGGATGGGTTCTCAGCCTTGCGCCCGATCTTGTCGATCTCGTCGATGTAGACGATGCCGGTCTCGGCCCGCTTCACGTCGTAGTCGGCGGCCTGGATGAGCTTCAGCAGGATGTTCTCGACGTCCTCACCGACGTAGCCGGCTTCGGTGAGCGCGGTGGCATCAGCGATGGCGAAGGGGACGTTCAGCATGCGCGCGAGCGTCTGGGCCAGCAGCGTCTTGCCCGACCCGGTGGGACCGAGCAGCAGGATGTTCGACTTGGCGAGCTCGACCTGGGTGTCGGCGCTACGCGGCTTGCCGTCGCCGGCCGACTGGATGCGCTTGTAGTGGTTGTAGACCGCGACGGCGAGCGTCTTCTTCGCCTTGTCCTGGCTGATGACGTAATTGTTGAGGAACTCGAAGATCTCGTTCGGCTTCGGCAGTTCGTCGAAGGAGAACTCGCTGGTCTCGGCGAGCTCCTCCTCGATGATCTCGTTGCAGAGGTCGATGCACTCGTCGCAGATGTAAACGCCGGGGCCGGCGATCAGTTTCTTGACCTGCTTCTGGCTCTTTCCGCAGAAAGAACACTTGAGCAGGTCACCGGTCTCGCCGACTCGCGCCACGCCGCCCCTCATTCACTCAGATCGAACCCGCAGGTTCAGTTCAAGGCAATTAAGGAGCGCCTTGCAGCGCCCCCACCCACGTCTGACGCTACCCGCAAATGCCGGGTAAGTCGCCCGGAAACCGCGGATCCCGGCCCGGCGTGGCGCGCCTTTCGAAGCGCCACGCCCACGGAACGTGCCTAGCCCTCGATCTTGCGGGTGCTGATGACCTCGTCGACGATGCCGTACTCCTTGGCCTGGTCGGCCGTGAGGATGGTGTCGCGTTCGATGTCCGTCTTGATCTTCTCAGGAGCCTGGCCGGTGTGGCGGCCGAGGATCGACTCGAGAAGATCGCGCATGCGCAGGATCTCGTTGGCCTGGATCTCCAGGTCGGTGACCTGCCCCTGGCCCTCACCGGACGGCTGGTGGATCAGCACACGCGAGTGCTCCAGCGCGAAGCGCTTGCCCTTGGTGCCGGCCGCCAGCAGCACGGCCGCGGCCGACGCCGCCTGACCCATGCAGAAGGTCTGGATCTCAGGACGGACGAACTGCATCGTGTCGTAGATCGCGGTGAGTGCGGTGAAGGAGCCACCCGGCGAGTTGATGTAGATGAGGATGTCGCGGTCGGGGTCGCTGCTCTCGAGGACGAGGAGCTGGGCGATCACGTCGTTGGCGACGACATCGTCGATCGGCGCCCCGAGGAAGATGATCCGCTCCTCGAAGAGCTTGTTGTACGGGTTGCTCTCTTTGATGCCGTAGTTCGTCCGCTCGACGAAGGACGGCAGCACGTAGCGGCCCTCGGGCGCCTTGGCGCCGGAGCGAAGGTGCAGTGGTATCTGAATCTCAGACATGTTCGGTCCCCTTACGCGGTCTGGCCAGCACGGCTGACCACGTGATCGACGAAGCCGTACTCGAGGGCCTGCTGCGCGGTGAACCAGCGGTCACGCTCGGAGTCGGTCTCGACCTGTTCGGCGGACTGACCCGTCTGTGCCGCGATCAGTTCACGCAACTGCACCTTCGTGAGCTTGAACTGCTCGGCCTGGATCGCGATGTCTGATGCAGTACCGCCGATACCGGCTGACGGCTGGTGCATCATGATCCGCGCGTGCGGCAGGGCGTAACGCTTGCCCTTCATGCCCGCCGAGAGCAGGAACTGCCCCATCGATGCGGCGAGGCCGAGGGCGTAGGTGGAGACGTCGCACTCGACGAACTGCATGGTGTCGTAGATCGCCATGCCCGCGGTGACGGAGCCACCCGGGGAGTTGATGTAAAGCGCGATGTCGCGGGTCGGGTCTTCGGCCGCGAGCAGCAGCATCTGTGCGCAGAGCTGATTGGCAATCGTGTCGTCAACGGGCTGGCCGAGGAAGATGATCCGCTCGCGCAGCAGTCTGTCGTAGACCGAGTCGTTCAGGTTCATGCCGGAGCCTGAACCGCGCATCTCCATCACGTCAGGTGACCTCTCTGAAGTACGTCATCGTGTTATGTCGACCCTAACGAACCAGTCGGCCCGGGGAGTCCCGAATCAAGCCGGTTTCGCTGAAAGCGAGAAAGAGGATCGGCGCTGAGGGCGTGACGCTCAGTGCTCATGACCGGCGTGGTCGTGACCTTCGTGGTCATGGTCATGATCTTCATGGTCATGACCCTCATGGTCGTCGACGCCGGAGTCCTCGGCGATCTCGGCGAGGGCACCGGGGGTGAGTTGCGAGAGGTCGACGGTGTTACCCGACGCGTCGGTGACGCTCGCCGCCTCCAGCAGCGTCGCCAGTGCCTTGCTGCGTCGCACGTCGCCGATCAGCGCAGGCAGGTTGCCGCCCTGCACGACCTGGTTCGCGAAGTCCTGGGGCGACAGGCCGTAACGCGACGACTGGCGGATCAGGTACTCGGTGAGCTCGGCGTCGGCGATCTGCACGTCCTTGGCGTCGGCGACCGCGTCGAGGACGAACTGGGCGCGCACCGACTTCTCGGCGTCCTCACGCAGTTCGGCGAGGAACTCGTCCTTCGACTTGTCGATCGACTCGAGGTAGCGCTCGTAGAGCTCCTCGTCGTGGTTGAGGGAGTGCACCACGTCGTGCTCGCGGTAGTCGACCTCGGCCTGCACCGGCGACTCGGGCAGCGGGAAGTCCGCGGCGTCGACGAGCTGCTCAAGAACCTTGTCGCGGGCCTGCGCGCCCTGCTCCAAGACCTTGACCCGTGCCAGACGCTCCTTGAGGTCATCACGGAGCTCGGCGATGGTGTCGAACTCGCTGGCGAGCTGGGCGAAGTCGTCGTCGAGTGCGGGCAGTTCCTTCTCCTTCACCGTGTTGACGGTGGCCGAGATCTTGGCGGTCTCCCCGGCGTGCTCACCCTGCCGCAGCTCGGCGTCGAAGGTGGCGGTCTCGCCGGCGCTCTTGCCGACGATTGCGTCGTCGAGACCGTCGATGAGGTCGCCGGCGCCGACCTCGTAGGAGAGGCCCTTCGCCGAACCGTCCTCAAGGACGGTGTCCTCGATGCTGGCTTCGAGGTCGAGGGAGACGAAGTCGCCTGACTGCACGGCGCGATCGATGCCCTTGAGGGTGCCGAAGCGGTCGCGCAGAGACGCGACCTGCTCGTCGATGTCGGCTTCGGTGACCTCGGCGTCGTCGACGGTGACCGCGATGCCCTCAAGACTCGGTAGCGTGATCTCGGGACGGACGTCGACCTCGGCAGTGAAGGCGAAGTCGGTGCCGTCGTCGAGCTTGGTGACGTCGATCTCCGGCTGGCCGACCGTCCGCAGCTCGTTCTCGCGCGCGGCGTCGCTGTAGAAACGCGGCAGGGTTTCGTTGATCGCTTCTTGGAGCACCGAGGCGCGGCCGACGCGCTGGTCGATGACCTTGTTCGGCACCTTGCCCGGACGGAAGCCGGGGATCTTCACCTGGCTGGCGAACTTCTTGTAGGCCGCATCGAGGGCTGGTTGCAGTTCGGTGAACGGCACCTCCACAGCGAGCCGAACTCGGGTCGGGCTCAAGGTCTCGACGGTGCTCTTCACGTGGTGCTGCTCCTCGGTCGGCCGGCTGCGCTGCCGGATGTTGCTGTGTAGTGGTGTCGGGGCGACAGGATTTGAACCTGCGGCCCCCCGCTCCCAAAGCGGGTGCGCTACCAAGCTGCGCTACGCCCCGGGCCGTATTGCTTAGAGAGTCTACGGAGTCGGCTAAACTAGCCGCGCCGGGCTACCGGCGATGCGGGCGTAGCTCAATGGTAGAGCCTCAGTCTTCCAAACTGATTACGCGAGTTCGATTCTCGTCGCCCGCTCAGACGAGAACGACCCGGGCGTCGCGGCCTCGTCACTTCCACGATCGTTCCCACGCACGACAAGCGCGCACGTGGGTGATTTCGACGCTCATCGGGCCGATTCAGACGTCAGGACCGTCCACTCGCGCGTTTGTTGTTAGGTTTTGGCAAGTGACGGCCAAGCAGCGGAAGCCCGCCAAGGGCGGCGAGCGACTCGCTCCGCCGAGGACGCCGCTGCGCCGGCGTACCGAGAAGGTCTCCGGCGTGATCGCCCGCGAGATCGTCGCGGACGTGCGGGGCAAGCCGCCTCTGACGATGCTGCCCTCTGAGGCGGCGATGCTCGACAAGTACCAGGTGGGACGCGCATCGCTGCGCGAGGCGCTGCGCATCCTCGAGGTACACGGCATCATCGCGATCCGGCCCGGTCCCGGCGGCGGGCCGATGGTCGTGCCGGTCGACTCGATGCACTTCGCACGGATGTCTGCCCTGTACCTGCACGTCAACGGGGCGACCTACCGCGAGGTGCTCGACGCTCGGCTCACCGTGGAGCCCGTGATGGCGCGACTCGCGGCCCAGCGCGAGGACCGCGATGCACTGAAGGCCCTCGACGAGTACACCTCCTTGGACGAGCCGGCCGACGAGGCCGAATACCTGATCCAGAGCGGTGGCTTCCACGCCCTGCTCTCGAGCCTGTCGGGCAACCGTGTCCTCGACCTTGAGGCCCATTCCCTCATCGACCTCTACGCCGACCGCATCGAGGGCACCGTCTTCCCGCCCGAGACGCGTGCCGGGATCCTGCACGACCACCGCAAGATCGCCGCGGCCGTGATGTCAGGCAACGGACCACGCGCCGAGAAGCTGATGCGCGAGCACATGCAGCAATACCTCATGCGCACCGCGGAACAGAACAGTGGCATCCTCGACGAGGTCGTGCAGTGGCGTTGACGCTCCCGCGGCCGACCCGACTACGCCGAAGTGTTCAGGTCGATGCGGTAGAGCTCGGCGGCGTTGTCCCGCAGCACCCGCTTCTTCGCCTCAAGTGGCAGGTTGGCAAACACGCGGGCGAAGTGGTCACGCGGCGTCGGGTAGAGACAGGTCGGGTGCGGGATGTCGGTCTCGACCATCATGTTGTTGATGCCGGTGTCCTCGATGAGCTTCTCGGCGCCCACCTTCTCAAACCAGAACATGACGTAAAGGTGGTCACGGACCCGGTGCGGTGATCAACACCTACCTCACCGCCGAGGACGAATGGGTGACCGTCACGTCGGCCACGCCGCGGTCGGTGCTGAACGTGGTGAATCTGCTCGGGCTTCTTGCCGAGGAGTTCGCCACGCGCGAGGCACAGTTGGCCCGGCGTGGCGAGCTCGACGACCGGCTGCGGGACTGGATCAAGCAGCGCAAGACGGAGGAGTGCCTTGCGCTGATGCACGACAACGAGGTCGTGTCCTCGCGTATCTACACGGTGAAGGACATCCTCGCCGACCGCAGCTACCGCGAGCGGGGTGACGTGATCTCGATCGAGGATCCCGATCTGGCGACGGTACGGATGCAGGGCGTCGTCCCGAACCTCACCGAGCACGGCGGCAGTGTCTAGCGCACCGGGCAGGCACTCGGGCAGGACAACGAGCTCGTCTACCGCGACTACCTCGGGATGTCGGCGGAGGAGTACGGCGTCGCCGCTGACTCGGGGACGATCTGATTCCTGCGATCGACGGTTGAACCGTCAATCGGATCTTTCGGACGTCGGGGAGATTGTCGGAGGTTGTCGAGTCTCAGGACTTCGTTGACACATCTATGTCTCGGGACATCGCTGACACCTGATCATGCTGTGGGCTTCGCTCATGGCCTGGAAGGTGACCGCGATGGACGTTCGGAGGGCTGCTGCGCTGGCGCAGGGTGTCGATGATGTGGCGGCGTTCCGCCGCGCGCAGGGCATCAGCCGGCAGACCTATTACAAGTGGAAGAAGCGTTTCGAGGACGAGGGTTTGGACGGGCTGCGGGACAGGTCTCGGCGACCGGCCTCGGTCCCTGTCGCGACACCGGCGGAGGTCGAAGACGCGATCGTGCGTGCCCGCGAGAACAGCCGCGGCCCCTACGGCACCCTCCACACACTGAACAAAGACCTGGCCGTCTTCGCCGAGCACTACAAACCCGGCGCGCCCATTGCGCCCTCGGCGGGCGAACCCTGGCGACCGCTACAAGATGCTGCCGGTCACCGTCCTACAAGAGGGCATCCGCGTCGCGATCTTCACCGGCAACAAGCTCATCCGCGCAATGTCTTGAGACAACCCGTGTCAGCACCGTCCCGAGACACGACAAGACTGTCAGACGCCTTCCCTAGCATAGAACGCATGTTCGAGTGTCGAGATATTGACCCCCTGCGGATGTCACACGACGAGCGACTCGAGGAGTTGCGTGAATGCGAGCGGGTGATTGCGGCGGCGCAGGCGCGGCAGCTGCAACTATTGGCTGCTTTGGCGACCGAACCTGCCGCCGACGCAAAGGACTACGCCCGCGAGGAGGTGCAGCTGGCGCTGCGCTGGTCGGAGTCATTGACCTATAGCCGGCTCGCGCTGGCGCAGCAGCTCGTGGGTCCTCTCACGGCGACACTGCTCGCACTCCGAGAGGGTCGGGTTTCGCTAGCGCATGCGGAGGCCGTGGCGGAGTCGACCTACGGCAAGGACGGGCAGATCGCACTGGCGATCGAGACAGCCGTGCTGAGCTTTGCGAGCGAGCACACGCTGGCGGCCACGCGCCGCAAGATCAGCCGTGAGGTCGAGCGCATCGTTCCGGAAGACCTGCGCTTGGAGGAGGAGCGCGCGCAACGCCGGGTCTGGATCGCACCCGAAACGAACACGATGGCGTTCCTCTGCGCAGTTCTTCCGGCCGAGGACGCGGTAATCGTGATGCACGCGCTCACCATGCTCGCCTGCCGCAAGGAGGACGGTGACACCCGCACTAAAGACCAGCGCATGGCCGACGCACTCGTGAGGCTGGCCGCGGACGTCCTGGCGGGCGGCTGCTCGCACTGTGCGCTACCAAGCAACCCGATCGGCCCCGCGGTGAGCGTGAGCGTTGCACTATCGACGCTGCTCGGCCTGGACGAGCAGTCCGGCGAACTCAACGGGCAACCGATCCCGGCCGAACTGGCACGAGTCCTCGCCCACGACACGAATGGCACGTGGCGGCGGCTCATCACCGATGAACTCGGACAACTGCTCGATCTCGGACGGCGGTCGTATCGCCCCGGCGTAGCGCTGCGCGACTACGTCGTCGCACGAGACCGCACGTGCCGATTCCCGGACTGCCACCGTCGAGCGGTCAACTGCGAACTCGACCACGTCACACCATGGCAGGACGGCGGCCGAACCAGCGCCGACAACCTCGTCGCGCTGTGTTCGCGTCACCATCACCTCAAACACGAGGCACCGGGTTGGCGAGTTCGACGGGCGTCCAGCGGTGAAGTCGAATGGGCAAGCCCCACCCGGCAAGTAGTAGTTGCTGCGGCCGCGACCTATCCGATCGACCGCACCACGCGGATTGACGGTTCAACCGTCAATGCCGGTCGGCGCACTGCGGTGGACGTGATCTACCTACACCAGAGGGCTGCTTAGCTGATCTTCTTGGTAGCAGGGGTCTTCGCCGAGTAGGTGGCGAAGTAGGTGCTGGCCTTGACCGCGATCTTCACGGTCAGTGTCTTCTTCTTGTACGACGCCTTGTTCGGCACCTTGTAGGACGCCTTCGTCGCGCCCTTGATCGTCTTGCCGTTGAGATACCACTGGTAGCTGACCTTCGGCGCGGCTTTCACTCCGGCAAGCGTCTTCCAGGTCAGCGCGCTCACCTTCAGGGTCTTTCCCCGCTTCGCGGTGCCCGCGATCTTCGGCTTCGCCTTGGGCTTGTAGCCGTTCTGCTTCACCGTCCAGACGAACGTCGTGCCTACCGACTGGGTGCCCGTCTGCACGGAGACGCTGACCGGATAGACGCCGGCGTGCTTCGGTGTTCCGCTGACAGTGCCCGCCGCCGCCGACAATGTGACGCCCGATGGCACTCCGGTCACGTTGTAGGTAACAGAGGACGCGCCAGGAGCCGTGGCGTGAATATCGATCGTCGTGGAGACCCCCGTGTAGCTGGTGACGGCTCCCGGGTTGTTGACGGTGACCGGCGCGGGAGCAGTGCCTGCTCCACCGATGGGCGACGATGAGGATGAGGTGCCACACGTGAACGGCGCCACGCAGGACTGCGGGACCCAGGACGTGTTCAACGGGTAGAGGTCAGTGGGGCTGTTCGGCGTCCCGAGCCCTGTAGGCCCATCCCAGCTGTTGGTCGCCGCACACTGAACCGTCAGAGACGAGAACGTGCAATCGCTGGCGATCAAACCGCTGGGGTAGTTCGCACCGGAAGTGACATCGGTCAGCCGACCGCTCGCATAAGGCGCCGCGTACAGATCGGCCTGCACAGAGCTGTTGCCAGAATTCGAACCAGCGCGTTCATGGGTCAACGCATAGAGCGCGGTGATCACCGGCGCGGCCAACGAGGTGCCACCGAGCAGGTAGGCATCGCCGCCGCCCGCGTCAACGTAGAGACCCTGCGACGGGTCCGCGATGGCCGACATGTCCGAGTAGGCACGCTTGGTGCACGCGGTCGCGACACCGGTCTGATAATTCGGCTTGGGCTCATAGGCGGAGCATCCCG
>DASXYU010000098.1:0-2536 GCA_036502295.1 Jatrophihabitans sp.
GCTGGCGCTGCCCGGCGTGATCACCGTCGCCATCCTCGCCTTCATCACCAGCTGGAACAACTACATCCTGCCGCTGTACGTCTTGAACTCGCAGGCGAACTACACGCTGCCGCTTGGCGTGCAGCAGTTCTCCTCGCAGTACTCGCAGGACACAGCGCGGGTCCTCGCGTTCACCTCGCTCTCGATGCTGCCTGCGCTGGCGTTCTTCGCCGTCTTCCAGCGCCGCATCGTCGGGGGGCTCACCGGTGCGGTGAAGGGGTAGGCACACCGCGGGTCGCTGTCGGCGACCCGCGTCACCCGCCTGCGCCCCTAGGAAAGGATCATTTGATTGCCCCGCGCTCATATCGAGCTCGACAAGCGCGCCGTCATCGCGCCCGTCCGGCACCGCACCTTCGGCGCGTTCATCGAGCACCTTGGCCGGTGCGTCTACACCGGGCTCTACGAGCCCGGGCACCCGACCGCGAACGAGGACGGCTTCCGCATGGACGTCGTCCAGCTCGTCCAGGAGCTCGGCACCACGACCGTCCGCTACCCCGGCGGCAACTTCGTCTCGGGCTTCCGGTGGGAGGACTCGGTCGGTCCGCGTGACAAGCGCCCCGTTCGCCGTGACCTCGCCTGGCACTCGCTCGAGTCGAACCAGGTCGGTCTCGACGAGTTCGCCAGGTGGCTGGAGCTAACCGGCGCTGAGCTGATGCTTGCCGTGAACCTCGGCACCCGCGGCATCCTGCCCGCCCTCGACCTGCTCGAGTACGCCAACCATCCCTCCGGCACCGCGCTGTCGGATTTGCGCATCGCGAACGGCACACCGCAGCCGCACAACGTGCGCATGTGGTGCCTTGGCAATGAGATGGACGGCCCGTGGCAGCAGGGCTTCATGACCGCCGACGACTACGGAAAGATCGCCGCCCGCACCGCCGCTGCGATGAGGATGGCCGACAGGAACCTCGAGCTGGTGGTCTGCGGCTCCTCCGGCTCGTCCATGCCGGCCTTCGGCGACTGGGAGCGCACGGTACTCGAGCACAGCTACGAGCACGTCGACTACGTGTCGTGCCACGCGTACTACCAGGAACTCGACGGTGATCTCGGCTCCTTCCTCGCCTCGGCGCTCGACATGGAATTCTTCATCGGCACCGTCGTCGCAACGGCAGACCACGTCGGGCACAAGAAGCGCTCGAAGAAGAAGATGCAGCTCTCCTTCGATGAGTGGAATGTCTGGTACCTCAAGGAGCACCAGGAGGGCGCCGAGGTCAGCGTCGAGTGGTCCTACGCGCCGCGCCTGCTTGAGGACGTCTACACGGTCGCGGATGCCGTCGTCGTCGGCAACCTGCTGATGACGCTGCTGCGGCACAGCGACCGCGTCACCTCGGCGTCGCTCGCCCAGCTGGTCAACGCGATCGCGCCGATTATGACCGAGCCAGGCGGGCCTGCCTGGCGGCAGACGACCTTCTTCCCGTTCGCGATCACGAGTCGGCTCGCGTCCGGCGAGGTGATCCGTCCGGTGATCGAGGGGCCGACGTACGGCACGGCGCGCTACGGCGAGGCCCCTGTCATCGACGCCGTCGCGACCGTCGACGACGGCCGCGCCGCCGTGTTCCTGGTCAACCGCGACCTCAAGGAGACCGCGCGGGTGACGATTGACGTGCGCAGTCTCGCCTCCACCCGGATCACCGAGGCGGTCACGCTGGCCAATGCCGACGTCTACGCGAAGAACACGCTCGCTGACCAGGAGCGCGTGAAGCCAGCCGCGAACGCGAGCGCGGCCCTCACCGATGGAGTGCTCACTATTGAGCTGCCGCCTGTCTCGTGGACGGCGGCCGCACTGTGCTGAGAGGCGAGCCGGCGGATGCCGAGATGAAAGAGGAGCAGACAATGACGACCCTGCACGTGGCGACGGACGGCGACGATTCCAAGGACGGTTCCGCGAGCAGCCCGCTGCGCACGATCAGCCGGGCGGCGGACCTCGCCCGGCCGGGCGACACCGTGCTGGTGCACGGGGGCGAGTACCGGGAGTGGGTGCAGCCGCGGCGCGGCGGGCTAAGTGCCACGCGGCGCATCACCTACCAGGCCGTGCCCGGCGAGCACGTCGTGATCAAGGGATCGGAGCGGGTGACGGGCTGGGAGCAGGAAGCGGGGAACGTGTGGCGGGCGTCGGTGCCCAACTCGCTGTTCGGCGACTGGAACCCCTTCGCGCAGGAGATCGCGGGCGACTGGCTCGTCGAGCCCCAGCCGCCGCTGGCCGGGCACCTCGGCGAGATCTACCTGAACGGGCTTAGCTTCTACGAGGTGGGCACCTGCGACGAGGTGGCCGACCCGCCGCTGCGCACCGAGGTCACTGACCACTGGACGCGCACGACCGACCGGGTGCGCAACCCCGCGCAGACCCGGCTCGTCTGGCACGCCGAGGTCGGCGCGGACACCACGACGGTCTGGGCCAACTTCGGCGGCGCCGACCCCAACGCCGAGCTCGCGGAGATCAACGTGCGCAAGTCGGTGTTCTTCCCGGCTGAGCACCACATCGACTACATCACCGTACGCG
>DASXYU010000099.1:0-10666 GCA_036502295.1 Jatrophihabitans sp.
ACGCCAGCTGCGAGCAACAACAGCACTTTGACGCTGAAGGTGGGTAGCACCACCATCACGACGGCAACCATCACCGCGGGTGCGGCGACGCTATCCGTCACGCCTACGCAGGCGGCTCTCGCTGCGACCGGCACAGGTAAGGCGTTTTCGATCGCCTACTCCGGCGATGTGAACGTCCAGGCGCCCAACGCCACCACGACGTTGGACATCGCCAAGGCGACTTCTGCAGTGGCTGCGACGCTGCCGTCCTCCTTCACCTACGGCACCACGTACAGCGTGCCGGTGACGGTGGCGACAACCGGCACGGGCGGCACGCCGACCGGCACCGTCTCGCTGGTGTCGGGGGCGACCGCGGTTGCTGGTCCGGTAACCCTCTCCTCGGGTGGGGCGACCATCGCGGTCACCGCCGCACAGGCCGCCGCGGTGAATGCCGGTTCAGCCGTGCCGTTCGCGGTGAGCTATTCCGGTGACGGCAACGTGGCGACGGGTTCGTCAACGGCAGGCACGATCAACGTGGCCCAGTCCAGCGCGACGGTAACCCCGACGTTGCCGACGTCAGTTGCCTACGGTGCGGCGTTCAGCGTTCCGGTAATGGTCGCGCCGGCAGGCGGCGGAACACCCACCGGCACGGTGACGCTTCTCTCCGGGAGCGCGACGCTCGGTTCGGCCTCACTCGCCGCCGGCGCTGCCACCATCTCGGTTGCCGCGTCGGACTCCGCGAAGCTGGCCGTCGGGTCGAACCCGCTCACGGTGAGCTACTCGGGTGACGCCAACTACCCCGCAGCGACGTCGATCGCTGGGACGACCACGGTGGGCACTGCGTCCTCCGCCGTCACCTCGGTGACCTGGTCGAAGTCGCCGACCTACGGCAAGACGTTCACCGCGAAGGTGACCGTCACCTCGCCGGGCGGAGCGCCGAGCGGCACGGTGAGCATCACCAATGGTGGCGCTGTCGTAGCCACGGGCACGGTCACCGCAGGCTCGGCCACCATCACGGTGAAGGCCACGGCCCTCAAGCCCGGCAAGCACACGCTGAGCGTGATCTACAGCGGCTCGTCGACGATCTCGACCAGCACGACGTCGACCTCGATCACCGTGGCGAAGGCGAAGCCGACCGTCACCGGCAAGCTCAAGGCCACCAAGGTGAAGAAGACGAGGGCCGCGACGATCACCGCGACGATCAAGGTCACCGGCTTCAACCCCACCGGCGCGGTGAAGGTGCTGGATGGCAAGAAGGTGCTCAAGACGGTAAGCCTCAAGGCAGCCGGCAAGGGCAAGATCGCCATCAAGCTGCCGAAGATCACGAAGGTCGGCACGCACAAGCTGACCATCAGCTACCTGGGTTCGTCCCTGACGCTCGCCGTCAAGTCGAAGACGGTCAACCTCAAGGTCACCAAGTAGCAGCCAGCCAGACCCCCGCAGACGGGCGCGGTCGGGAGCGATCCCGGCCGCGTCCGTCTGGGTCTTACCGGCGTACGACCGCCACGACTGGTACGCCCTAGACTGCGATGTTGTGCCGATCGAATCCGCTGCGTTCGCCGATATCGCGCCGGCACCCGGATCGCGGGCGTATGACGCCTATCAGCAGATGCGGCGCCGGATCGTCGAACTCGACCTACCGCCGGGCGCCCCGTTCACCGAAGGTGCGTTGGCGATATCGCTGGGCGTGAGCAAGACGCCGGTGCGCGAAGCGCTCGTCGTCCTCGCAGCAGAGGAGTACGTGGACGTCCTGCCGCAGACCGGATACATCGTGCGGCCGGTGACACTTCGCAGCATCAACGACGTCTTCCAAACGCAGATCCTGCTCGAAGGTGCGGCAGTCGAATCGCTGCGCGCAGCCGTTCGCACCACCTCCGAGGATCTCGCCGAGCTGCACGCGCGGCGACAGAAGAACACGGCATCGAACGAAGAGTTTCTCGCCGACTACCTGGCCTTCCACTTCACGATTGCAGGCGCGGCGGGCAACCGCCGGCTCCGGCAGCCGCTCGCCCGGTTGCTGCACCACCACGAGCGACTGCTGCGGATGTGCGCAGCGCAAGGAACACCACTTGCACAGCTCGTCGGTGATGACCAGCCGCTGCTCGCCGCATTGCAAGAGGAGCGATGGGTCGACGCCGGCGAGGCGGCACGGGTGCGGCTGCGCGACTGTCAGGAGACGGTGATGCAGGTGCTGCTCACGTCGAGCTATCTTCTCGACGCAGTGATCAGTCCTTGAGGACGAGCGTCCACCAGGGAGTGGTCGCGAACGTCAGATAACGGCGGAGAGTGTCTCGAGCAGGTCACCCTTGGAGCGGCCGCCGACGATCCGGGTGAGTGCCTCGCCCTCGTCGAAGAGCACCATCGTCGGAACGCCACGGATGTTGAAGCGGTCCTTCGTCTCCGGTGAGGCGTCGATGTCGACCTTCACGATGCGAAACGGAGTCTGCGGGTCCTCGGCGATGGAGTCGAGGACGGGTGCCAGCTGCTTGCACGGGCCACACCATGATGCAGTGAAGTCGACGAGGACGAGACCGCCCTCGGCGAGGGAGGCATCGAAGGTTTCGTCAGTGACGTAGGGAATCTCGCTCATAACTAAGATTCTTCCTATGCTTCACTGATATATCAAGTAGGTGTGACGGACCCGGACTAGCCGACTCGTCGGCGATCAGCTTCTGATCAGGTGGTCGAAAGCGCTCAGCGCGGCCTTCGCACCGTCGCCGGCCGCCGTCACGATCTGCTTGTAGGGCACCGTCGTGCAGTCGCCCGCGGCGAAGACACCGGCCACGTCCGTCCTGCCGCTCGCATCGACCACGATCTCGCCGCGGTTGGTGAGCTCCACCGAACCGCTGATCCAATCCGTGTTCGGCAGCAGCCCGATCTGCACGAAGACACCGTCGAGATCGACGTGGCGCTGCACCGCGTCCTCGCCATCGTTGCGGTTCCTGTAGCGCAGACCCGTCACGCGACGCCCGTCGCCGATCACCTCGGTGGTGAGCGCGTCCGTGATCACCGTGACGTTCGGTAGCGAACGCAGCTTGCGCTGCAGCACCTCATCCGCGCGAAGGACGGAGTCGAACTCCAGCAGCGTCACATGCGAGCAGATGCCGGCGAGGTCGATCGCGGCCTCCACACCGGAGTTGCCACCGCCGACCACCGCAACCGGCTTGCCCTTGAACAACGGACCGTCGCAGTGCGGGCAGTACGTGACGCCCTTGTTGCGGTAGTCGTCCTCGCCGGGGACGCCGAGGTTCCGCCAGCGCGCGCCGGTCGCGAGGATCACCGTCCGGCCACTCAGCACGGCACCGTTCTCGAACTCGACCGTCACCGGCGCACCCGGCTCGACCGGAGCCACCAGCTTCGCCGCGCGCTGTTGCGCGATGACGTCGACCTCGTACTCCTTCACGTGCCGCTCCAGTGCCGCACCGAAGTGCGTCCCCTCGGTGTGCGGCACGGACGGGAAGTTGTCGATGCCCGCGGTGTCGAGCACCTGCCCACCGAGGCGCTCGGCGACCATGCCGGTGCGGATGCCCTTGCGCGCCGCGTACACCGCAGCGGTGGCGCCCGCCGGTCCGCCGCCGACGACGAGGACGTCATAGGTCTCACGGCTGTTCATCTCCTCCGTGGCCCTGGCCCCGGCGGAGGAGTCGAGCTTGCCGACGATCTCGGCCAGCGTCATCCGTCCTTGGCCGAAGAGTTCGCCGTTGACGAAGACGGTGGGGACGGAGAGGACGCCGCGCTCCTCGACCTCCGCCTGGAACGCACCGCCCTCGATCGCGGTGTGCGTGATGTTCGGGTTGAGGGCGCTCATCAGGTTCAGCGCCTGCACCACGTCGGGGCAGTTCTGACAGGTGAGCGAGAAGTACGTCTCGAAGTGCAGCGGCGTCGTGATGCCGCGTGCCCGCTCGAGAAGCGCCTCGTCCTCCTTCGCCGGGTGCCCGCCGACATGCAGCAGCGCCAGGATCAGCGAGGTGAACTCGTGCCCCATCGGCAGGCCGGCGAAGCGGACGCCGGTGTCGAGGCCGGGGTTGGTGATGAGGAAGGACGGGCGGCGAACGTCCGCCTCGTCCTCCTCAACGACCGTGATCTTGTCACTGGAGCTGCGAATGTCCTCCAACAGTTCGCGTGTCTGCTGCGCAGCCTTGCCGTCATCCAGCGTGGCGACGAGCTCGACCGGCTTCTGCAGGCGTTCGAGGTAGGCCGCGAGTTGGGCCTTGGTATCAGCGTCCAGCATGGTGGTTCCTAGCTCAGATCTTGCCGACGAGGTCGATGCCCGGGATGAGGGTCGCGGCGCCCTCGTCCCAGTGCGCGGGGCAAACCTCGCCCGGGTGCGCGGCGATGTACTGCGCGGCCTTCACCTTGCGCAGCAGCTCCTTGGCGTCGCGGCCGATGCCGAGGTCGTGCACCTCGACGGTCTTGATGACGCCCTCGGGGTTGATGACGAAGGTGCCACGCAGCGACTGGCCGGCCTCTTCGATGAGGACGTCGAAGTTGCGGGAGAGCTCGTGGGTGAGGTCGGCGAGCAGCGGGTACGTCACCTTGCCGACGGCGGTCGAGCTGTCGTGCCACGCCTTGTGCGAGAAGTGGCTGTCGGTCGACGCGCCGTAGACCTCGACGCCGAGCTTCTGGAACTCGGCGTAGTTCTCGGCAAGGTCCTCGAGCTCGGTCGGGCAGACGAAGGTGAAGTCGCCCGGGTAGAAGACGACGACGCTCCAGTGACCCTTGAGGTCGGCGTCGGTAACGGTGATGAACTCGCCGTTCTTGTAGGCGTTGACCGAGAACGGCTTGATGGTGCTGTTGATCAAGGACGACAAAGGAACTCCTCAGACTCTGTATCGGGAACGACTCTGTGTAGGATCGTTCTTTGGAATCATTCCAAAATAACTACGAGGACGTCAAGCCCCCACCTCGATTGCCGATAGGTACCGGGAGAGGTGGGAGATGCTGTGAACAGGCTCGTTGTGCTCTGCCCTGCCGAGACCGTGAACGACACGGCCGAAGCACTGCACCAACTCGTGGCGGTCGCGCGCGCCAACGGCAGCGACGCGATGATCAAGTACCACCCGCAGCAGGATGATCTCACCGCCGAGTACGCCCACTACGACGTCCCGGTCGCGGGTGCGATTACCGATCAGCCAGGACTCCTCGTCGTCGTGCCGGAGCACGGCGTGCAGATGGTGCCGCTCGAGACGACCTTCTCGACGTGGGCCATCTGGTGGTTCAGCCCGGACGAGTACTTCCAGACCATCGGCGGCTTCGTCGGCGCACCCCCGCGTGACACCGACTTCACCAGACGTCTGCTCTCGCCGGAGTTGGGCATCCTGCACCTCGCGCAGAACCGCCGCTCGCGCGCGTTCCTCTTCACGCGGGGCGTCCGCTCGCTCACGCTCACCGACTTCCTCGGCTCCGACTGGATCGACAGCGTTACCCGCTACCGCCACGACGCCAAGAAGGACGTCGTCCTCTACCGCAACGACCGCGGCACCCTCTTCAACCAGCGGCTCATCGCCTCGGCCGGTGAACACGCCCCCGGCCTCGAGTTCGTCCCCGTCGACAGCGCGGTCGAGGACGACGCGCTTGCCCGGCTGCTCGGCGAGGCGAAGGTCTTCATCGACTTCGGCGACCAGGGTCACCTCGACCGGCTCTCCCGCGCCGCGGTCCTCGCCGGCTGCGTGCTCATCGTCGGCCGCCGCGGTGTCGCGATCAATGGCGAGGACGTGCCGCTGCCGCAGCGCTTCATCATCGATACCGACCGCATCAACTCTGTCGCGGAGACGCTTTCGCTCGCAGCCCGGGCCGCCACGGACCACGACGAGATCGCACCTGAGTTCGACCCCTATCGCGAGCTCGTACTCGCCCAACAGCAGGCGTTCCCGGCGCAGCTCGCCGCCGTCCTCGCCGAGACGGCACGACCGAGGTTCGGTGGCTTCAAGCCCGGCGTCGGCAAGAACGGCAAGAGCAGCGCGAACAAGAAGAAGAGCAAGCCCCTGACGGCGGCGAGGGCGTCACGGGGCGATACCGCCGTCAACGTCGTCTCGCACCTTCCGCCCGAGGCGCCGCACAGCGGCGTGAAGGCACTCTTCGTCCTCGCCTCGATGCTGCGCGACCGCGGCATCGACGCCGAGGTGAACAGCCCCGAACCGGACCGGCTGCAGATCATCCCGGAGGGCTTTCCGGCAGAGCCCGGCGCGGTGCGCTGGATGCTCTTCTGGGGCAGCTCCTACCCCGGCGAGCACGTCATCACCTGGGAGCACCGCTTCGCCGAGGGCGCACCACGCATCCAGGTACCCATCACCTTCCTGGACCTCTTCCGCCCCGCCCCGGGCGTCGAGCGGCGCAATGCCGCGGTGTGGGTCGGCAAGGGCAGCTATAACCCGGCACTCGTACCTGAGGGGGCGGTGCTGATTCCGCAGCACACCCCACGAGGACGAGTTGACGTCGCCGAGATCCTGCAACGCGCCGAGTACCTGATCAGCTTCGACGCCGCCACGGCCCTCACCATGGAGGCGACCCTCTGCGGTACGCCGGTGGTGATCCCGGCACCTCGCCCCGAAGGTGCTGACGAGTGGCTCTACAAGGACTTCGGCCACGGCTGGGAGATGGATCTCGAGCTCGCGAAGAGCACGGTGCACCTCGCGCGGGAGCACTACACGGATGTGGTGGTGCCGACCTGCGAGCGCTACGTCGACGACTTCGCCGAGTGGCTCCGCACTCTCTGACCTTGATCAACACGGCCTCGTGGCCCCTGAGGGGCCGTCTCGCTCTGTTGATCAAGCGGGATTGAACGAGTCTTAGACGCTGACGAGCTCGGCCGGCAGCGGAGCGTTGAGCCCCACGATCGGGTCGCCGTGCACGCGCGCGATGGTCTCGCGCATCGCGAGCTCCCACTTCCACGCGTTGCCCTGGATCGTCCGGGTCGAGGCCCACACCTTCGCGTTGAGGCCCATCAGCGTGCGCAGCTCGTCGTCGAAGAGCAGCTCGTTGAGGTACTTCGCCCACTCGTGCGGCTGCTTCACGAGGAAGCCGGTCTCGCCGTGCACCACGGTGTCCGGGTACGGACCGTAGTTGGCGGCGACCACCGGGATGCCGAGAGCGGCGTACTCCAGCGCCTTGATGTCACTGCGCGACTTGTTGAAGGCGTGGTACATCAGCGGCGCGATCCCGACGTGAAAGTCGATGCTCTTCACGTAGTCGTTCAGCTCGGCGTTCCACGTGCTGTGCCGCACGTTCGGCGCGCTGATCAGCTCGCGGAAGTCCTGCCCCACCAGGTGCAGGTCGACCTCCGGGTGGCGGCGCAGGTAGTGGCTCAGCGTGCCGGTCACGTCCCGGACGTCCATTGCGTGGCTCGCGCTCACCGTCCAGCCGAAGGTCTTGCGCTCCGGCTCCTCCTTCGGGTGCAGCAGCAGGTTGAGGTCGACGCAGTTCGGCAGGACGTAGACGTTCTCGTTGAACCGGCTCACCAGCTCACCCAGGTGCGGCGTCGTCACGGTGACCGCATCGGCGATCCGCAGCGAATCCTCGATACGCCGGGTCACCTCGGGGCTCGCCAGGCCGGCGGCGCCCACGTTCGAGCCGTGGATGTCCCACAGGTTGTCGTCGATCTCCGCGATGAGGACGGGGCGGCGCCCGGGCCGCTCCTTCAGCTTCTCCCAGAGCAAGGCGCGCCCCGGGTCGCTGAGGATCTGGCCGAGCACCACATCGGTGTCCTCGGGCGCGCTGTCGAAGCCGACGATCGACACCGCCTCGTGGCCGGCTCCCTTGAGCCCCCACATCGGCAGGTCCACCCGGTACATGCCCGAGCCGGCCTCGCCCTGCGCCCAGCCGCGAATCTTCAGCGGAGTGATCGACGCAGCGGTCTCCGCCTCCACCGACACCTGCCCCACCTGCTCAGTCATGCCCATGCAATCGGCAGATTGTGACCGTTCTTGACGTCTCCGCGCCGACGCCAGCCGGCCTTTTCTTGACACATTCCAGATTTGGGTGCCACGCTGATCGTCATGCAGGCCAGGACGATTCCCGACGAGACGCAGCTCGCCGCTGCCCTCCGGGGAGCAGGTATGCGCCTCACCGCGCCGCGTCTCGCCGTCCTCGCCGAAGTCTGGCGTCAACCGCACGGCGACGTCGACTCGATCGCCATAGCTGCCCGCGGCAAGCTCGGATCGGTGAGCACCCAGGCGGTCTATGACGTCCTGCGTGCCCTCACCGAGGCCGACCTCGTCCGCCGCATCGAACCCGCCGGATCACCCGCCCGCTTCGAGGCCCGCGTCGGCGACAACCACCACCACATCGTCTGCCGCTACTGCGCCTCCATCGAGGACGTCGACTGCGCCGTCGGCGAACGTCCCTGCCTCGAAGCCTCCGACACCCACGGCTACGTCATCGACGAGGCCGAAGTGACCTACTGGGGCGTCTGCCCCGAGTGCGCGACCGCACACCCGTCCTGAACCGCATTACCTGACGCTCGGAGGTCTGCCATGAGTGAATGCCCCGTCGACCACAGCTCGGTTCACCCGACGCGCGGCAGCGCGAACAACCAGTGGTGGCCCAACCAGCTCAACCTGAAGATCCTGGCGAAGAACCCCGCAGTCGCGAACCCGATGGGCGACGGCTTCGACTACGCCGCGGCCTTCAACTCCCTCGATCTCGCCGCCGTGAAGGCCGACATCGCCGCCGTCCTCACCGACTCGAAGGACTGGTGGCCGGCCGACTTCGGCAACTACGGGCCACTGATGATCCGCATGGCGTGGCACAGCGCCGGCACTTACCGCATCAGCGATGGACGAGGCGGCGCGGGCGCCGGGCAGCAGCGCTTCGCGCCACTCAACAGCTGGCCCGACAACGGCAACCTCGACAAGGCCCGCCGCCTGCTGTGGCCGGTGAAGAAGAAGTACGGCCAGGCGATCAGCTGGGCCGACCTGATGGTCCTCGCCGGCAACGTCGCGCTGGAGACGATGGGCTTCACCACCTTCGGCTTCGGCGGCGGTCGCGTCGACACCTGGGAACCCGAAGAGGACGTGTACTGGGGCCCGGAGAGCGTCTGGCTCGACGACAATCGCTACAGCGGTGACCGCGACCTCGAGAACCCGCTCGCCGCGGTGCAGATGGGCCTCATCTACGTCAACCCGGAGGGCCCCAACGGCAACCCCGACCCGCTCGCCTCGGCGCGCGACATCCGCGAGACGTTCGGCCGCATGGCGATGAACGACGAAGAGACGGTCGCCCTCATCGCCGGTGGCCACACCTTCGGCAAGACGCACGGTGCGGGCGATGCCGCCCTCGTCGGCATCGAGCCCGAGGGAACCTCGCTCGAGGAGCAGGGTCTCGGCTGGAAGAGCAGCTACGCCAGCGGCAAGGGCCTGGACGCGATCACCAGCGGACTCGAAGTCACCTGGACGTACCACCCGAACCGCTGGGACAACGAGTTCTTCCATATCCTCTTCAGCTACGAGTGGGAGCTGATGGAGTCGCCCGCGGGCGCGCACCAGTGGCGCCCCAAGGACGGCGCCGGCGCAGACATGGTCCCGGAGTCCTTCGGCGAGGGAAAGCGCGAGCCGCGCATGCTCACCAGCGACCTCGCGCTGCGCCTCGACCCGATCTACGAGCCGATCTCACGCCGTTTCCAGGAGAACCCCGACCAGTTCGCCGACGCCTTCGCCCGCGCCTGGTTCAAGCTCACCCACCGCGACATGGGCCCGATCGAGCGCTACCTCGGCCCCGAGGTACCGACCGAGGTCCTGATCTGGCAGGACCCGCTGCCGGCCAACACCTACGCACCGCTCGGGGCCGCCGACGTCGCCGAACTCAAGGCGCAGATCGCGGCCTCCGGCCTCTCGGTGAGTCAGCTCGTCTCCACCGCGTGGGCGTCGGCGTCCTCCTTCCGCGGCAGCGACAAGCGCGGCGGCGCCGACGGCGCCCGCATCCGCCTCGAGCCGCAGAGCGGGTGGGAGGCCAACAACCCGACTGAACTCGCCGGCGTCCTGCGCACCCTTGAGGGCATCCAGCAGGGCAGCGGAAAGATCTCACTCGCCGACCTCATCGTCCTCGCCGGCGGTGTCGGCGTGGAGCAGGCGGCGAAGGCCGCGGGCGTCGACGTCGAGGTGCCGTTCACGCCAGGACGCACCGACGCCACGCAGGAACTCACCGACGTGGAGTCGTTCGCCGCACTGGAACCGGTCACCGACGGCTTCCGCAACTACCTCGGCAAGGCGGCCGAACTGCCCGCCGAGTACCTGCTCATCGACAAGGCGAACCTGCTCACGCTCAGCGCGCCGGAGATGACCGTCCTCATCGGCGGCCTGCGCGTTCTCGGCGCGAACTACGACGGCTCGAACCTCGGCGTCTTCACCAGTACTCCGGGGACGCTGACGAACGATTTCTTCGTGAACCTGCTCGACCTCGGGCAGACCTGGACGCCGACGACGTCTGACGCGGCGACGTTCCAGAGCACCGCGGGATGGAGCGGCAGCCGGGTCGACCTCGTCTTCGGCTCGAACTCCGAACTGCGCGCACTCGCCGAGGTCTACGCCAGCGATGACGCGAAGCAGAAGTTCGTCGGCGACTTCGTCGCCGCATGGAGCAAGGTCATGGAGCTCGATCGCTTCGACCTGCACCACTAGCCACATTTCGCGTCGAGTGGTCACTTATGACGCCGAGTGGTCAGTTTTCGGTGACCACTCGGCGTCATAAGTGA
>DASXYU010000100.1:0-14218 GCA_036502295.1 Jatrophihabitans sp.
CCTGGTGCAGGTTCTTGTGAACGTCGTAAGCGGCCTGACCGGTCTCGGCCAGCGGGTAGGAGCGCGAGAGGGTCGGGTGGATCATGCCCTTGGCGATCAGGCGGTTGGCCTCCCAGCTCTCCTTGTAGTTGGCGAAGTGCGAGCTGATGATCCGCTTGAGGTTCATCCAGAGGTAGCGGTTGTCGTACTCGTGCATGAAGCCCGAGGTCGAGGCGCAGGTGACGATGGTGCCGCCGCGCTTGGCGACGTAGACCGACGCACCGAAGGTCTCCCGTCCCGGGTGCTCGTAGACGATGTCAGGGTCATCGCCGCCGGTGAGTTCGCGGATCTTCGCCCCGAGCCGCTGCCACTCCTTGGGATTCTGCCGCTCCTCAGGGGTCCCGGCGTTGTCCCAGAACCTGTAGCCCTCCGCAGCTCGATCGATGATCAGCTCGGCGCCCATCCGGCGGCAGATCTCGGCCTTCTCGGGGGAGGAGACAACACAGACAGGGATCGCGCCGCCGTTCAGGGCGTACTGCGTGGCGTAGCCGCCGAGACCGCCCGAGGCACCCCAGATGAGGACCACGTCGCCCTGCTTCATTCCGGCGCCGTGGTGGCTCACCAGCTGGCGGTAGGCGGTAGAGTTCACCAGACCCGGGGAGGCGGCCTCTTCCCACGTGAGGTGCGCAGCTTTGGGCATGAGCTGGTTCGCCTTCACCAGCGCCATCTGCGCCAAGCCACCGAAGTTCGTCTCGAAGCCCCAGATGCGCTGCTGTGGGTCCATCATCGTGTCGTCGTGGCCGGCGGCGTCCTCAAGCTCGACCGAGAGGCAGTGCGCGACGACCTCATCGCCAGGTTTCCACTTCGTGACGCCCACACCGACTGCCAGCACGACACCGGACAGATCCGAGCCGATCACCTGGTACGGCAGGTCGTGACGCTTCGTGAGCTCGCTGTAGCGGCCGTACTTCTTCAGGAAGCCGAAGGTCGGCACGGGCTCGAAGATCGAGGTCCACACCGTGTTGTAGTTGATGGCGCTCGCCATGACGGCGACGATCGCCTCACCCGGGCCCAGCTCCGGGGTCGCCACCTCCTGCAGGTGCAGCGACTTGCGCGGGTCCTTCTCGCGGGAGGAAAGCCCGGCGAACATCTCCTGGTCCTCGGCACGGACCACGACACCCTGATAGCTGCTCGGGACCTCAAGGTGCGCGATCGAGGCCAAGTCGTCGTTGAGGATCGCCTCGCGGATCTTTTCGATGGTCATATCAGTGCGTACCCGTTGCGTGGTCGCTTCCCGCGGCCGGCTCGACGAGTTCGACGAGGACGCCACCGGCGTCCTTGGGGTGGATGAAGTTCACCCGGCTATCGGCGGTGCCGCGCCGCGGCTCGTCGTAGAGCAGACGCAGTCCCTTGGCCCGGAGCTGCTCGCTCACCGCGTCGATGTCCTGGACGGTGTAGGCGAGCTGCTGGATCCCGGTTCCGTTGCGGTCGAGGAACTTTGCGATCGTCGAACTCTCGTTGAGCGGTGCGAGCAACTGGATGCGAGTGCTGCCGTCACCTACCGCGAGCATCGCCTCGCGGACGCCCTGTTCCTCGTTCGTCTCCTCGTGCACGCTGACGATACCGAAGTTCTCCTCGTAGAACTTGATGGCGTCGTCCAGGTCCGGGACGGCAATACCGACATGGTCGATCTTCGTGAAGAGACTGCTCATGCGGCAATCCTCGCCCCTGAAACCGCTGCCGGGGGAGTCCTAGGTGCGGTTGCTCACACCGGACTCATGGCTGAGCTCGTGGCCACCGCCGAATGGGTAGAAAGCCGGAAGGCACCGCGTCCTCACAACTGCGCGACGTCCAATCCGAGTTCGGTGCAGGTCGTGACGGTGCCCGGGAAGACCCCCACCTCGCCCGAGGGCAGGACGCAGGCGATCAGATGCGGCAGCGGGTAGTTCCAGGGCGCCGGTTTGGGGTCCAGGAGCACCTTCGGGTCGGTGCTGCTGTAGCGCCCCTGCAGCCAGCCGCCGGTGCAGATGTCCATCGCATGGCTGGCGGCATCGGGCAGGCTCGGGTTGGTGCCGTCCGAGGCCACAGTGAAGTCCTCGTGGTTGTGCGGGTCCGTGAGGCTCGCCGTGGTGTAGCAGTGGGCGATGCGACGGTCGGTCGGCGGCGCGGACCGGAACGCGCCGGCGGCAGCCGCGGAGCCGACGCCCACACCCGCAGCGAGGACGGCCGCCACCGTCGCGATGAGGACGGTGCGGCGACGCCGAAGCGGACGCTCCGGCGGCAGCAGTTCGGGCTCGGCGGCGGCGAGCGCGGCGAGCATCACGCGATGGCGCTCGCGCGCGCTCTGCGACAGTCGCGCCTCGGCGACGCGGCGCAGTGCGACGTCGAACTCGTCGTCGATGGGGTTGTTCGTCTCGTTCGTCATGCGATCACCCCGTCCTGGCGATCGTCTCGGGGGAGGTGGGCGTCTCGCCGTAGATGGCGCGGGCGCGGGTGAGCGCCCGCGCGAGGCGAGTGCGCACCGTGCTCGCCGGGCGTCCTGTCGCGGCGGCGACCGCAGCGGCGGAGAGACCATGCATCACACAGAGTTCGATGACCTCGCGATCGGCGGGGCGCAATGCGCGCAGCGTGTCCAACGCCCTGACCCGTTCGCGGTCGAACTCGTCGCGGTCGGCGATCTCGATCGCGACGTCCGGCTCGTCGGCCACGGGCAGCCGTCCGGCGAGCCGCCAGATCCGCGCCGAGCTACGGCGGTGCTCAGAGAGCAGGTTGTTGGCAGTGACCAGCAGCCACGGCAGAATGTCCGCCTCGTCATGCAGTTGGATCGCCGACCGACGCCGCCACGCGATGGTGAAGACCTCGGCAGTGAGATCCTCGGCATCCGCGCGGACCGCGCCTCGGGCGCTGCAGTGCGCGAAGACGCGATCGGCGTGGCGCTCGTAGAACTCCCCGAACGCGTCGGGATCGCCGGCGACCGCCCTCTCCCACAGGATCCGGGCCGGCGACATGGCCACCACTGTGCCCTATTCGGGCCCCATCCGAGGCTGTCTGCTGCCGAGACCGGATCGTTATCCACTGTGGTGAAACACCGCGGCCGCTGGGGACATATGTCGGTGGAAGCGCCCGCTGGTGTCGCTCCGACGGTGGCTCGTCGGTTCGTCCTCGGGAGGGAGGGCGCTTCCACCACGTCAGTCACCTCACACCGACTGCACGGCCTGCCGGGGATACAGTGGTCGGTTGGAACACCGAACGCCTAGATATCCGGGAGCTGGCATGAGCACTGGTACGACATCGGTCATCATCGAAGGAGCACGCACCCCGATGGGGCGCCTCCTCGGCCAGCTCAAGGACTTCTCGGGGACCGACCTCGGCGGATTCGCCATCAAGGCCGCGTTGGAGCGGGCCGGCGTGGCTCCCGAGCAGGTGCAGTACGTGATCATGGGCCAGGTGCTGCAGGCCGGGCTGGGGCAGATGCCCGCCCGCCAGGCCGCCTACAAGGGCGGTGTCCCGCTCACCGTTCCCGCACTGTCGATCAACAAGATGTGTCTGTCGGGTATCGACGCGATCGCGCTTGCCGACCAGCTCATCCGTGCCGGGGAGTTCGACATCATCGTCGCCGGTGGCATGGAGTCGATGACCAACGCCCCGCACCTGCTGCCCAAGTCGCGGGTCGGCACCAAGTACGGCTCGATCGAGATGCTCGACTCGATGGCCTTCGACGGACTCGACGACTACTTCGAGAAGGTCCCGATGGGCGAACTCACCGATCGTGGCAACGCCGCGCTGGGCATCGCCCGCGAGCCGCAGGACGCCTTCGCCGCCGCCTCGCACCAGAAGGCGGCGCTCGCCCAGAAGAACGGCCTCTTCGCCGAAGAGATCGCCCCCATCTCCGTTCCGCAGCGCAAGGGCGACCCGATCGAACTCACCGAGGACGAGGGCATCCGCCCGGACACCACGCCCGAAACGTTGAGCAAGCTCAAGGCGTCCTTCCTCGACGGCGGCACCATCACCGCGGGCTCCTCCTCGCCGATCTCCGACGGCGCCGCCGCGGTCGTCGTGATGAGCAAGGCGAAGGCCCAGGAGCTTGGGCTGAGCTGGATCGCCGAGATCGGTACCCACGGCAACGTCGCCGGCCCGGACAACTCGCTGCACTCCCAGCCGGCCAACGCCATCAAGGACGCGCTGCGCAAGGCCGACCTCACCACGTCCGACCTGAAGCTTGTGGAGATCAACGAGGCATTCGCCTCCGTCGGCCTGCACTCCACCGCGGAGCTCGGCATCGACCCCGAGATCGTCAACGTCAACGGCGGTGCCATCGCGTTGGGGCATCCGATCGGCATGTCCGGCGCCCGCATCACGCTGTCGCTCGCCTACGAGCTGAAGCGCCGCGGTGGCGGAACAGGCGCGGCCGCGCTCTGCGGCGGCGGCGGTCAGGGTGACGCGCTCCTGCTCCACGTCCCCGTTGCGTCCTGAGCACGACGTCCCGCCCGCGGCTCGACCCACCGTCCTGAACCGTGGCCCGCTCCGACACCGAGAACGTCGCGGATCTCGTCGAACGTGCCGGCCGCCGCGAGGTCGGTGCGGTCGCCCGGCTGATCTCGCTCGTCGAACGCGACTCTCCGCAGCTGCGTGAGGTTGCGGCCACCCTCGCGGTTCAGACCATGCGGCAGCGACCCGCGCATGTTGTCGGTCTCACCGGATCGCCGGGCGTGGGCAAGTCGACCTCGACCTCCGCGCTCGTCGCCGCGATCCGCTCGACGGGGCGCACTGTCGGGGTGCTCGCTGTCGACCCGTCCTCACCGTTCACCGGCGGGGCGTTGCTCGGCGACCGCATCCGCATGCAGGAGCACTCCGATGACGACGGCGTCTTCATTCGCTCCCTCGCCTCGCGCGGCCAGCTCGGCGGGCTCTCGGCCGAAGTGCCGCAGGCGTTGCGAGTGCTGGAGGCGGCGGGGTTCGACGTCATCCTCGTCGAGACGGTGGGCGTCGGGCAGGCCGAACTCGACATCGCCTCGCTGGCGGACACCACGCTCGTCATCCTCGCGCCGGGCATGGGTGACGGGATCCAGGCGGTGAAGGCCGGCATCCTTGAGATCGCCGACGTCTACGCGGTGAACAAGGCCGACCGTGACGGTGCCGATCGAGTGGCGCGCGACCTGAGGCAGATGCAGCGCCTGACCGTTGCAACGGGGGAGTGGCCGGTGCCGATCGTGAAGACATCCGCCGCCTCGCGGCAAGGAATCGACGAGCTGCTTGCGGCAATCGACCGGCACTTCACCTGGCTGAACACTTCGGGAGAGTTGGCGACGCGGCGTCGGCACCGCGCCGCGAGCGAGATCGAGGCCATCGCGCTCGGCGAGGTGCGCGCTCGCTTCGCGGGGGCGACTGGCCCGTCCGCGCTGCAGGCCGCCGCGGATCGCGTGGTCGCCGGTGGGACCGATCCCTTCACCGCTGCCGAGCAGGTGCTCGGCTCGCTGACGCTGTAGCGGTGGCGAGGAAGCTCTCGATGAGGGCCCTCGTCCTGCCGGGCAGCTCGAACTGCGGGACGTGACCGCAGTTCTCGAAGACCACCGACTGCGCCAGCGGCAGCGCCTCGGTGACGAAGGCGGAGGAACTCGCGGGGACGAGGACGTCCTGCGCACCCCAGACGAAGAGCGCGGGTGCGGTGAGCGTCGGCAACCGGTCCCAGAAGCCGCCCGCACCGAACGGCGGATCGAGGTAGAGGTGCCGCATCGCGGAGAAGATCGCGAAGCGGCTGCCGCGCTGCTCCCATACGCGCTGAAACTCATCCGCCGCCGCGTCGAACCACGGGTCGGGCAGCGCACTGGGGGAGGCGAAGAGCGCGCGCAGACCGCGCATCACCATCGCGCGGGGCATCGGCAGCTTCACGGTCGCCACCTCATCGCGCACGAGGCGGACGAAGGGCTCAAAGTGCCGAACGCGGCGGATGGCTACGGCGGGACAGAGGCCCACGAACGCCCGGACCAGCTCAGGGTGCTCGAGTGCCACCTCGATCGCCACGCGACCGCCGAGGCTGTTGCCGATGAGAACGGTGGGCTGATCGCACGTGGCGGCGAGGAAGCTGCGCAGCCACTCGCCGAGGAACTGCGGGTCGTACCGGCCGCTGATCGCCGGGGTGCCGCCGTGCCCCGGGATGTCCGGCGCGAGGACGTGGTGCGTGGGCGCGAAAGCCTCGATCAGCGGCAGCATCGTGACGTTCGTCGCGGCGAGTCCGTGGATGAGGACGAGCGGCGGCGCGTCCTTCGAGCCGGCCTCGGCGTAGAAAGTAGCGGCGCCCATCGCCTCGACCGTGCCGGTGCGCACATGCACGCCGGTGGTGTCGCTCCGGTGGCTGCGCGGCCGGCTCGACCCTTGGGTCGAACTCCGTTGAAACCACCGGTTGTGTTTAACCGGCGGGGGAAAGAGGCCGTCGAGTTCGAGCGCGAGGGTGAGGTTGCCCCGCACCTGGAGTTCGCCGGCGAGGAAGGCCGAGACGCCACTGCGCCGTCCTGCGATGACATCGGCGAGGACGGGAAGTTCAGCGTGCACCGTGAGGTCGGGCTTGTTCGGCCGTCCGTAACGTGGTGTAGCGAAGCCATGATCGAGATCGATGGTCCATGTGGTGCGTCCTGCGCTGGTGAAGAGCACGGCGGCGCGGACGCCGGCCAAGCGCGGGGAGGTCACCTCTCCGAGTCGTTCGCGCAGTAGCGGCAGCAGATCGCTCACGGGCTCCACACCACACAGGTTAGGGCCGCGGCCCTACCGAGCCTGTACTCTGCCGAAATGGTGCAGCTCCGAGTGCCGCTCTCGTTCGATCCGATCGACCGTGCCGGTCAGCTCTGGGAGAAGAACTGGCCGGAAGAGGAGCCCGAGGTCTACGCCTCGATGCGGGCCATCACGTCGATCATGCGCGCACAGCAGGTGCTGCAGCAGAAACTCGACGGGCTGCTGCGTCCATGGGGAATCAACTTCAGCCGTTTCGAGACGCTGGTGTTGCTGACACACAGCTCCACCGGCGCCCTGCCGCTCTCCGTCCTCGGCGAGCGCCTGCAGGTGCATGCGACGTCGGTGACCAATGTCGTGGACCGCCTTGAGGCAGCCGGTCTCGTGCGCCGCGAACCGAACCCGAAGGACGGTCGCGGTGTGCTGGCGACCATCACCGAGCAGGGGCGCAAGGTCACGGCGGCGGCGACGCGCGTGCTCAACGACGAGCAGTTCGGCCTGTCGTCGCTGAACATGGATCAGCAGCAGGTCATCTTCGACGTCTTCCGCAAACTGCGCATCAACGCCGGCGACTTCCTCGACTGACCCAAGCTCGCGCGTCCCAAACGCTCAAATTTTCGCTCAGAAATGAGCGTTTGGGACGCGCGAGCGGTCACGGGGTGATGGCGTCGATCGCTTTGTAGAGGCGCTGCTCGCTTACCGGTCGCGCCGCTCCGACGCTCTGCGCCCAGAGGCTCACCCGGAACTCTTCGATGAACCAGGCGATGTCGCGGACGTCCTCGCGCTGGGTACGCGCCACGGGAAGCGACCGCACCAGATCGTCATAGGCGTTCTGCACGGCTGCGACGCGCTGCATGCGTCCACGGTCGGTCTCGATGTCGCGCGGCAGGGCTTCGAGGCGGCGCCCGGAGGCGGTGAGGTAGCGGGCGAGATCGCGCAGCCGCGCCACGCCGGTGATCGTGACGAAGCCGGCAGGCAGCAGCCGCGCGAGTTGCGCCTTCACGTCGGCGACCGCCGACTTAAGGGCATCGGTCGGACGGTCGGGAAGCAGGCGTCGCGCTTCGAGCGCGGCGGTGAGTACCTTCTCGGCCAGCGCGAGCGTCTTCTCGGTCTCGCCGATGAGGTCCATGCGGATCTCGTCGGGGGTGCGCCCTGCGAGCAGCATCGCCTCGACGGTGGCGTCCGCGCAGTCGTTGAGCAGTGCGGTGAGGTTCCCGTCCGGATTGCTGCCGAGGACGAGGCGGGCGCGCTGCGAGAGGCTGCGTTCAACGACCTTGTTCGGCGAGGGCAGCTGCGCGCGAAGTTGCTCGCGTTGTGCGCCAATCGGATCCACGGTTTCGACAGGTTCAACCACCGTGGGGAAGAGCTCGCGCTGCAGCTCGGCGAGGTCTCTACCGCGGGCGAGTTCGCGGCCGTCCTCAGTGATGGCGAAGTTCATCCGCAGGTGCGGCGGCAGCTTGTCGAGGTCGAAGGCGTCGAGCGGAACGAGGACGCCGCTGCGGTCGAAGAGCGCGCGCTGCAGCACGTCCAGGATCGGCTCGGTGGTGTCGACTGGGGGCACCTCCCGCTTGCGGAGGAGCTCAACCACCGAGGCGAGGACGGCTCGGGCGGTGTCGGGTATCGGCACGAAAGCCCGACGTAGGTCCTTCGGCAGGGAGCGGAGCAGGGCAGTGACGAGTTCCTCGCGCATCGCCGGGATCTGCCAGCTGAACGCCGCGAGGTCATTGCCACCGAGGCGCGTGAGGACGTCGGCCGGAACGTGCAGCGTGACGCCGTCGTCCTCTGCACCAGGCTCGAAACGGTAGCTGATCGGGAAGGTTCCGGTTGCCGAATGCCACTGCTTCGGGAAGGCGGTGGCTGCGCTCTCGTCCTCGCCGAAACCCTTCGCGAGGAGGTCGTCGCGGCTCATGGTGAGCAAGTCCGGACTCTCGTGGCGCTGCTTCTTCCACCACGCGTCGAAGTGCCGCTGGCTGCTGACCTTGGCGGGGATCTTCGAGTCGTAGAAGGCGAAGATCGCCTCGTCGCCCACGATGAGATCGCCACGGCGTGCGCGCTCCTCCAGTGCGGCGAGTTCGCCGCGCAGTTCCTGATTCTTTGCGAAGAAGCGGTGCCGCGTCATCCCTCCCCCACCGGCTACGCCTTCGCTGGTGGGGGTACCCCCACTGCCCTCGACCAGAGCGTGCTGGATGAAGAGTTCACGGGCGTGCGCGGGATCGATCCGTCCGTAGCCGACCGCGCGGCGGGCGACGATCGGCAGGCCGTAGAGGGTGACGCGCTCGTAGGCAACTGCGCCGCCGCGGCGGGCGTCCCACTGCGGTTCGGAGTAGGTGCGCTGCACGAGGTGCTCGGCGAGCGGCTCCAGCGTCGCCGGGTCGATGCGGGCCGCCGTCCTGCCGAAGAGGCGAGAGGTCTCGACGAGCTCGGCCGCGACGACCCAACGCGGCGGCTTGGTGCTCAACGGCGAACCCGGGGCGAGGACGAACTTGGTGTTGCGGGCGCCGGTGAAGATGCGGCTGTCTCCCCCACTGCGTGCGATTTTCGCAGTGGGAGGTGCCGCCACATCTCTTAGCCCGACGTGGCTGAGCAGACCGGAGAGCAATGCGGCGTGGATGCGGTCGGAGCCGGCTGGCTCCTGGTTCTCGGCGATGCCGAGTTCGCGGGCGATCGAGCGGAGCTGTCCGCGCAAATCCTGCCATTCGCGCAGCCGCAGGTAGTGCAGGAACTCCTCGCGGCAGAGCCTGCGGAATCCGTTGCCGGAGAGCTCCTTGCGCTTCTCGGCGAGATAGGTCCAGAGGTTGAGCAGCGCGGTGAAGTCGGAGTCGGGGTCGGCGAAGCGGGCATGCAGTTGCCGGGCCTTCTCCTGGTGTTCTGCCGGCCGCTCGCGCGGATCGGGGATCGAGAGTGCCGCGGCGAGGATCAGCACCTCGCGGACGCAGCCCTCGCGTTCGGCCTGCAGGATCATCCGCCCGATCCGGGGGTCGACGGGGAGCCGGGCCAGCCGTTTACCCAGCGGGGAGATCGCCGCCTCCGAGTCCATGGCTCCCAGTTCTTCGAGGAGCAGGACGCCGTCGCGCACCGCACGACGGTCGGGCGGGTCGAGGAATCCGAAGTCATCGACGCTGCCGAGCTTGAGGTTCGCCATTTGCAGCAGGACGGAGGCGAGGTTCGTCCTCAGGATCTCCGGATCGGTGAAGCGAGGACGGGCCTCGAAGTCGGCCTGCGCATAGAGCCGGATGCAGATGCCGTCACTGGTACGTCCCGATCGGCCGCTGCGCTGGTTCGCGCTCGCCTGCGAGATCGGTTCGATCGGCAGGCGCTGCACCTTCGTCCTGCGGTTGTAGCGCGAGATGCGCGCGGTGCCGGGGTCGATGACGTACTTGATGCCCGGCACGGTGAGTGAGGTCTCCGCGACGTTCGTCGCCAGGACGATGCGCCGCTTCGAATGCTCCTGGAAGACGCGCTGCTGCTCGGCGGTGGAGAGGCGGGCGTAGAGCGGGAGCACTTCGGTGTCGTAGAGCTTGAGACCGTTGAGGGCCTCGGCGGTGTCGCGGATCTCCCGTTCGCCCGAGAGGAAGATGAGGATGTCTCCCTTGACGGGCTCCTGATCGAGTTCGCGCACTGCGGCGAGGATGCCTTCGATCTCGTCCCGTTGCTCACTGAGGATGACGCCGTCCTCGTCTTCGATCTCCTCCTCGAGCGGGCGGTAACGGATCTCGACGGGGTAGGTGCGCCCGGAGACCTCGATGACCGGCACTGCCACACCGAGCGCGGCCGAGTAGTAGTCCGCGAAGCGCTGCGGGTCGATCGTCGCCGACGTGATGATGAGTTTGAGGTCGCGGCGCCGGGGCAGCAGTTCGCGCAGGTAGCCGAGCAGGAAGTCGACATTGAGGCTGCGCTCGTGTGCCTCGTCGAGGATAAGGGTGTCGTAGCGGCGCAGGTTGCGGTCGCGGGTGATCTCGTTGAGCAGGATGCCGTCGGTCATCAACCGGATGCGGGTCTGCTTGCTCACCTGATCGGTGAAGCGCACCGAGAATCCGACCAGGTCGCCAAGCGGAACCTGCAGTTCGTCCGCGATGCGCTGGGCGACCGTGCGGGCGGCGAGGCGCCGGGGCTGGGTGTGGCCGATTATTCGCCGGCCGAGGTCGAGGCAGATCTTCGGCAGCTGCGTGGTCTTGCCGGAGCCGGTCTCGCCGGCGACCACGATCACCTGGTGGTCGCGGATCGCGGCCGAGATCTCGTCCTTGCGTGCGGAGACCGGCAGGTCGGGATAGCTGATCTCCACACGCCAAGACTAATGACCGTCCGCGGGCGGAACGGTGCCAGCGGCGAGGCTAGCGGCGACCGTCGGAGCGGCGGCGCTGCAGGGTGAACTGCTCGAAGACCGAGAGTTCGCCCCTGGGCTTGTTCACGTTGTAGTACGTGACCAGGAGGCGCGTGATGTCGCCGGGAAAACGTCCGGGGTCGACCGCGAATTCGGCGAAGCCGTAGGGGTGTTCCACGTCCCGGACCGCACTCCAGATCGCTGCCTCGTTGACGTACGTCGCTGCCCGTCGTCCTGTCGGGGTCGTGCGCGAGTCGGCGACATCGACGATCACCTTGCCGTGGAAGTGGCCGTCACCGTCGAAGTCGTCGGTGAAGAACGCCTGGTTCGTCGTCCCCGAGACGCCGCCACCGCCGAGCACCATGTGGACGGTGCCGTGTGCGCTGTCGATGATGTCGGTGGTCTGTGAGGACGGTTTCGGGGTCAGCGCTTCGGAGCCGGCCACGACGCCGCGGACGGCCAGTGATCGCTCGTAGTCGTGTTCATGGCCGCAGAGGACGAGATCCACCGAGTACTTATCGAAGAGCGGTCCGTACTTCTGACGCAGCCCGAGGTCGGCACCGTTGGCGTCCGAGGAACTGATCATCACCTGGTGCATCGCGACGACGATCCAGTCGACCTCGTTCGAGGAGCGCGCCGCGGCGAGTTGCTGCTTCAGCCACGCGAGTTGACGGCCGCCCGAGTAGCCGCTGACGTAGTTGTCGCCACCGTCCTGCAAGCAGTTGTCGTCGTTCTGCAGGGCGATCACTCGCACGGAGCCGACGGTGAAGGCGTACCAAAGCCCGGCGAACTCCGGCTCGTTCTCGGTGGAGGGCAGCTCGAAGTAGGTCTGATAGGCGCTGAAGCCGAGCGCCCCATTGCCCGACTCGATCTCGTGGTTCCCGGCGGCGGGCATCCATGGGCGGAAACGCGCTGAGCGTGAGTTGTTCGACAGGAATTCGTTCCAGGTGCGTACACGGTCGACGTCGAGGTTCGCGTAGCAGAGGTCGCCGTTGAGCAGGTGGAACAGCGGGGCCACCTTCTCGATGCCGACGACCACATCGCCGGCCGCGGCGGTGGTGTTCGCATTGAGCAGCGGTGCTCCGGCCGCGTCCCAGGTGACCTGCGGAACCGATTGGTCACCGAAGCTGGTGAAGGTGAAGGGAAAGCGGCCTCGCGCAGCGGTGTGGAAGGTGCCCGCGTCGGGGGTGGCACCGTCGTGCTGGGCGGCATAGAGGTAGTCGGTGTCGGGGCTGAGTTTCTGCAGCAGCGCGTGGTGTGCCCAGACCGTCCTGCCGGAGGCGCCGTCGGCGTAGGTGCGGGTCTGCGCGTCGACCTGGCGCCCGAACCCGCCGCCGAGCGTGCCGTAGACGACGCGAGGACGGTGCACGGCGGCGTCCGTGATCCACGACACGACCATCTGGCCGGTGGGATCGCCGCCGAAGGTGAGATGCAGTCCTTGCACCGGCGTTGTGCTCGATCCGGAGCGCAAGCCTTGCAGCGCCTCCGGAAGCACCGCGCTCGGGCGTGAACTCGTGGCGCCCGCCGGTGCGGCATTGAAGAGGGGACCGGCGGCCGCGCCGGCTGCGGTCACTCCGAACAGGCCGAGTGCCGACCGGCGGGAGATGCGGCCGTCGCTGTCGGACGCGCTGTCGTGAGAGCTGTCTTGGGACACAGTGGCTCCTTCGTGGGATCGGTTGGCCGGTGCCTTCCCAATCCAAGGAACCAAAACTGGTCATTAAGGCGTTATCTTCCTGAACAGGACATTGCCGTCAGTGCCGGTCCTGCCCACCGCCACCACCGCCACAGCTATTGGCCGACGTCGAGTGGTCACCTATGGCGTCGAGTGGTCAGCGATAACTGACCACTCGACCACCTAAGTGACCACTCAACGGGTTGCATCTGGAAAACTCGAAGCATGCGACCTGGTGGTAGTGCAGGCGGGCGGCGTCCGACGCCCCCCAGCCCGGCTCTGACAACGGCGATGGCGGGGGCGGTTGACCTTGCCGCGGTGAAGGCACGCGCCGACGCCCAAGCCCGCGCCGAACGGGCGCCCGGCCCCGCACCGAGCCAGACCGTGCAGCAGATCACCGAGGCGAACTTCCAGGCCGAGGTGCTGGACCGCTCCTTCCAGGTGCCCGTCCTCGTCGTCTTCTACTCGCCGCGGTCACAGGCCAGCTCGACGCTCATCGCCGACCTGACGCCGCTGATCCAGCAGCAGGACGGCGCTCTCGTCCTCGCCGTCCTCGACGCCGAAACCGAAGCGCGTATCGCGCAGGCGATGCAGGTCCAGGGCGTGCCCACGGTGATGGCGGTGATCGGCGGGCAACTCGTCCCCGGCTTCGAGGGTGCGCTGCCGGCCGAGCAACTGGAGCAGTTCGTCGACGCCGTGCTGCAGGCGGGCGCGCAGGCCGGGCTCACCGGACCGAATGCGCCAGCCGAGATCGGTGAGGACGGACTACCGCAGGCGCCGGTGGATCCGCGTTTCGACGCCGCCGAGGAGGCGCTCGCCGACGGAGACCTCGCGCTCGCCGAGCAGCGCTTCCAGGCGATCCTCGATGTCGAGCCGGCGAATGCCGACGCCAAGACGGCCTTGCTGCACGTGAAGCTCACCCGGCGCATCGCGGAGACCGAGGCTTCGGAGACCGAGGCACCGGCGGACGATCTCGGCTCCAGCCTGCACGCCGCGGACGTCGCCTACAGCGAAGGTGATGCGGATTCAGCGCTGCGCACGCTGCTCGACCTGCTCGCGCGCGTGACCGGTGAGGACAAGGACGTGGTCCGCGAGCGGCTGCTGGAATTCTTCGAGTTGCTCGGCCCGGAGGACGAACGGCTTCCGGCAGCCCGCCGCGAGATGGCTCGCGCCCTGTTCTGATCGACTCGGAGGATTTCAGTGGCGGACGAGACCGGCACCGCTCACGGCACGCACGACTACGTGGATGACCCGCGCAACGCGAACGTCCTGATCTACGTCAATGGCGAGCTGAAGCCGCGCGCCGACGCGGTGGTGAGCGTCTTCGACGCAGGCTTCATCCTCGGCGACGGCGTCTGGGAGGGGTTGCGCGTCAGCCACGGCCACCCGGCCTTCCTCGACCTGCACCTCGAGCGCCTCTATGAGGGCGCGGCGGCGATCATGCTCGACATCGGCATGACGCGCGACGAACTCACCGCGGCGATCTATGAGACCCTGCGCGCCAACGACATGACCGAGAGCGG
>DASXYU010000101.1:0-30846 GCA_036502295.1 Jatrophihabitans sp.
CGGAGATGGTGTGTGATCTCTGCGGTCAACAGACCCCATTCGGCGGGAGGCGGGTCGCCTTCCACGCGAAAGACATACTCGCTCGCATCTCTATCGAACTCACCGATGAGGGCGCGGCCCTGGAGCGACGCTATGCCCCGCTCCAGTTCGCGCAGATGCTCGTCGGTACGCGCGAGTTTGAGACGGATCCCTTCCAATGCACCCATGACCTACCCTCGGGGTGTGAGCAGTGAGGAGCACAAGGTGCCGAAGCAACAGACTCCTGGCGGTCACGAAATCCCCGTGCCCTCCCGTGCAGAAGTGTTCCGTGATCTGCTCAAGGTGGCTAGGCCCGTCAAGGCCCAGCCACCCGAGGACGACTCAGACGCTGGGGTTAGCGGCTCGGAGGAGCAGCAGCCCGAATAGGTCCGGGCCTTCAAGGTCACGGTGGTTGTACCGCCAGACGTACTCGTTCAGGTATCCCTGCAAGTGCTTGGCAGAGACCGCGTGATGAGTACCGGAAATGCCACGCTTCACGAGCGACCAGAAGCCTTCGATGGTCTGCGTGTGTACGTCGCCTTCGACGTAGACCTGCGCGCGGTGCTTGATCCGCTCGTGCGCCGCGAACTCTTTACCGACGTTGTCGTAGGCGTTGTACTCATCGGTGTAGAGCACCGCTTCCGGCAGGACGAACTCACGCGTGCGCGTGGCGATGCCGTTCTTCTCACCACGCGGAACGATCGTCGCGCGAACCTTGCCGCCTCGCTCCACCGCCCCGAAGACAACCGTCTTCGGCTTAGTGCCGGGTCCCTTCTTAACCCGTCCCTGAGCGTCGCGGCGAACGTCTCGACTGTGCGGCCGTCCACCGACATACGTCTCGTCAGCCTCAACCGAGCCGGTGAGCGGTTCGGTCGGCTGCGTCATCAATTCGTTGCGGATGAGGTGGAACATGCGCCACGCCGTCTTGTAGGTGACACCCAGCTCCCGCTCCAACTGCTTAGCGGAGATTCCGCAACGAGTGCTAGTCATCAGATACATCGCGTAGAACCACAAGTGCAAAGAGGTGGACGACTTGTGGAAGATGGTTCCAGCGGTCGGGTGCAAGTGAGTGCCGCATCCGGTGCAGGTCCACGACTGACGACGCTGACCCGTTTCGTAGCGCTTGAATACCCGCATCTGGTCGCACTTCTCGCAGAACGCGTGCGTGCCGTCATCCGACAAGCGAGTGCGCCAGAGCCATTCAAGGCACGTCGCGTCGTCGGGGAAGTCGCGCATGAACTCCATGAGCGAGTAACGCGACTCAGACGAACGAGCCCGCTTCGGGTTGTTGCGATCTACACCGGCCATGACTCAAAGTTTAGAGTGGATCACTTATACAGTCAAGGGATAATTGCCACAGTCGTCAATGTCCTATCTCGGAGGTTCCTGTGGCCCGAATCCAACTCGCGCTCAACGTCGACGACCTCGGCGAGTCGATCGCCTTCTACAGCAAGCTCTTCGGCTCCGGGCCGGCCAAGGTGCGCGACGGCTACGCCAACTTCGCCATCGTGGAGCCGCCGCTCAAGCTCGTCCTCATCGAGAACCCGGGTCAGGGCGGCAGCCTCAACCACCTCGGCGTCGAAGTCGCCGACACCGATGCGGTGGACGACGAGCAGGCGCGTCTGGCCGCGACCGGTCTCGCCTCGCGCGACGAGCGCGACACCACCTGCTGCTACGCCAAGCAGGACAAGTTCTGGGTGGAGAACGCTCCGAACGGCGAGAGTTGGGAGATCTACACCGTCCTCGCCGACAGCCCGACGTTCAGCGATACGGGAACGACCTGCTGCGGCGCGCAGCAGTCCGAGGTGCTGCAGATCGGCTCGGCGACAGCCTGCTGCTGAGGTCGCCAGCCGTAACGTCGGCGCAACGCGCGATTTGTACCGTCCTCTTGATGCCTCTTGATGTCGTCTCCCTAGCCCAGCGCTGCGCCGTCGTGCCGGAGCGCACGGACTCACCCGAGCGCGCCGCCGAACTGATGTGGCGCGACGGCGCCGCCGTGCTGACGGGCATCGGCACGGACGAGGTCTCGGCCGGCAAGATCGCCGCGCTCGTCCTCGGCGACGGGCTGCTCGGAGCGGGACGACCGATCGAGGTGACCGACGGCGGCGGCATGGACAAGCGTCGCTACGCCGACGCAGCGCGCAAGATGATGCCGCTGCACACCGACGGCTTCGCCTACGGAGCGGCTGCGCCCGACGTCTTCTTCCTGGTCTGCGCCACGCCGTCACCAGGCGACGGTCACTCGTTCCTCGTCGACCAGGCGGCGCTGCTCGATTCGCTCGCCGAGAGCCCGGACGGTGCGGAGCTGGCGATGTTCATCCGCGAGCACGTGGTCGATCAGAGCGAGCCCGGCGCGGTGCATTCCGCGCTCGGCCCGGTGGCGTTGGCGCTGCCGTCCGGGGTGCGGGCGATCCGGCGGTCGCTGGACGTGCGCCCCGTCGATGACGAACCGAATCCGGCGTACGTGTCGCGAATGCTCACGCTCTGGCAGGGCCTCCTGGACACCGTCGGCGCGCTCGCCGAGCGGTTCGTGGTCGGCGAGGGAGAGGCGCTGGCGATCGACAACACGCGCCTCGCGCACGGACGGGACGGCTACACGAGGCCAGGACGGTCGCTCTGGCGGTGCTGGGCCTGGACCGATCGGGCCGGCTCCGTCCCCGACGGTGAACTGTGGAGTGACACCCGCATGCTCTTCGGCGCGGTCTAGGAGTTGTCGCGGTCGTGAAGCGCTAGCGGGTTGTGGCGCGGCGTGTCTTCCCGCTGACGCTCCACAACTTCATGTGAGAGCCTGTCGCTCGGCGCGCAGCTGCGCGTAGTGCGCGAAAAGCGAGTAGTCCTGCGGTTCTCCGATCGGGACGCGGCGCAGCGTGCGTGCGTGCTCTGTGCCGACATCGGGCCGGCTGTGCTGCACGGCGTGGTTGTCCCAGATCACCAAGTCGTCGACCTGCCACTGGTGGGTGTAGATGTACTGCGGCTGGTACAGGTGGTCGAACAACTCCAGGATGAGCACCGAGCTCTCCTCGGGCTCGAGCGGAAGGATTGCATCCGTCTGCTGCTCCCACACGCCGAGAATCGGCTCGCCCGATCGCCAGTGCTGCCACAGCACGGGCCGCACGTGGTGGGGGTAGGTCTCGTCCAGTCGGCCGATGCGGATTCGTACCCCGGCTTCGCCTTCGGGGCTGGCGACGTCCGCCACTTGCCGCGCCTGCAGACCGTCGAGTCGCGCTTTCATTTCGGGCGGCAGGTCGGCGGCGGCGGCAACCGCATTGGCGAAACGGGTCACTGTTCCCGCTTGCGGGATCTCGACGCCGTAGAGCGAGAGCGCTTCGTAAGGACGCGGGAAGAACCCGAAATCGATGTGCCAGCTCGCCGCGATCGAGCCCAGTGAGCCGTCCGGCCGGGTGTTGGAGACGTAGCGTACGTCGTTTCCCGTGCCGATCTCCGCTCCGATCGGTCCGAAGGCTGCCGCGATCTGACGATGCTCCGCGTCGCTGTATGGACGACCGCGGAGGAGCAGCAGGTGATCGCTCTCGTACAACGCCTGCCGTAAGCGAGTCCAGTCGGAGTCCGTAGCCCTGTCCGGGTCGAAGTCCTCCACCAGCACGCCCATCGCGAGCGAAAGTTCCGAGATACGCATGACGCCTCGCACCGTGAGTCGGGATTCCGATCAGTTGGCCCCCGCCGTGGCGGCATAGACCTCGGGGTTTGAGTATTCGAAGATGTGCTTGATCCGGCCGTCCTGGCACGTGATCAAGAACAAGTAGTTGTTGCGGTAGTACGTGTCGTTTGTGGCGACGAGGTTGTTGCCTTTCACTTCGGCGAGCACGAGATCGGGATCCACGGCGGGTATGAAGCGCTTGATCGCGTATTCCATCGTGGTGAAGCGCTCGCAGAGCACCTGGAATATCCGGCTCATCTCGTCTCGTCCGGTCGCGACCGGTTTGCCGTCCGGCCGGTAGGCGGGAGCTTCGAAGACGATGTCATCGGCTATGCACGCCGAAAAGGAATCAGCGTCCTTCGCGGCATGAGCCGCATATAGACGGGTGACAAGGTCAAAGTTGTCCGTGCGCCGCGCCTCGTCCTCAGCCTGGGTCACCCTTGACCTCTTCACGTCGTGCCCGCCGGAAAATTCTGGCCGAACGTAACGAGGGGGGCCTTTGGTGTCAACGGCGGCGTCCCTGGCGATCGCCTCCGGTGCCGACGTGAAGGTCGTCCAAACCATGCTCGGCCACAAGTCCCGCGTCCATGACGCTCGACCAGTACGGGCATCTGTTCCCCGACCGGCTCGACGTGGTCGCCGAGGCGATGGACAACGCGCGGACGGCGGCGCTGTCTGCGCGTGCTGCGGGTATCGCTTAGCTCAAGAAGCGGCGAGTTCGAGGCGGCCGCAGTTGCGCGCCTCGTCGGCCTCGATAGCGCGGAAGTACACCGCCGTAGGGGTGATCTCCTCGATCAGCGCCCAGGTGTACCCACCGGGACGCCCCGCGATCGCGATGGCGCCGACGCGCAACCGGGACGGGTCAGCGGGAAGGTGCCCGATGTAGCGGTCCTCGTCGTCGACCAGCATGAGGTCGGCGTCGATGTCGATCTGGATCATGCGCTGACCTCCTTACGCAGGTCGGGGAGTGAAGTGCTCATTCTGCAACCCAGTGTAGGCCGCCGCGAGGAATCGGTCGACGAGATCGCCCGCACTTGTAGCAGTGATGCGCACGCTGCTGAAGGCGCCAGCATCTACCGACTGGGCCGTCGCGTCGTAGTGCGGCTCCTTGCCGCTGGGGATGATTTCGAGTCCCTGACCCCGGAGGTCGCCAGCCAGATACAACGCAACCCACCGGGAGAACCGGCCCTTATCGCTCAGCACGCGCTCGACCGGGTACTCAGCTGTGACACCCCACATTGAGAGGCCGTAGTGCCGAACTCCGTGAAGTTCAGGGTGGCGTCGGCTATCAACTTCTCGCGATCGAACTCCGAGCGATCTTCGTAGCCGTCGAAGAGGAGGCGTCCACACGGCGCGAGCGGCAACTATGTAACTCGCCACAGCCCAGCAAACAGGACCTTCTAGCGGTGCCCCCGGAGAGATTCGAACTCCCGACGCCCTCCTTAGGACGGAGGCGCTCTATCCCCTGAGCTACGGAGGCTTCAAACAGATCAATTCAGATTACCGTTTGAGGTGTGAGCTACCACGACTCGATCCTCGAACTGGTGGGTAACACCCCACTCGTCCGCCTCCGTTCGGTCACCGACGGCATCGCCGCCACCGTCCTCGCCAAGATCGAGTACCTCAATCCGGGCGGCTCGGTGAAAGACCGCATCGCCATCCGGATGATCGACGCAGCCGAAGCCTCCGGCGCGCTGCGTCCTGGCGGGACGATCGTCGAAGCCACCTCCGGCAACACCGGTGTCGGGCTGGCGATGGTCGCGCAGCAGCGCGGGTACCACTGCCTCTTCGTCTGCCCCGACAAAGTGAGCCAGGACAAGGTCAACACGCTGCGCGCCTACGGAGCCCAGGTGGTGGTCTGCCCCACGGCCGTCGCCCCCGAAGACCCGCGCTCCTATTACTCGGTGAGCGACCGCCTCGCCCGCGAGACGCCGGACGCGTGGAAGCCCGACCAATACTCCAACGCGAACAACCCGCTCTCGCACTACGAGTCCACCGGCCCCGAGATCTGGGAACAGACCGAAGGACGGATCACCCACTTCGTCGCGGGAGTCGGCACCGGCGGCACGATCGGCGGCGCCGGGCGCTATCTCAAGGAACAGGGCGACGTACGCGTCATCGGCGCCGACCCGGAGGGATCCGTCTACTCGGGCGGCACCGGACGTCCTTACCTCGTCGAGGGCGTGGGCGAGGACTTCTGGCCGGCCGCCTACGACAAGTCGGTCACCGACGAGATCATCGCGGTCTCCGACGCCGACTCCTTCGCCATGACCCGGCGCCTGGCCCGCGAAGAGGGCCTGCTCGTCGGCGGCTCCAGCGGCATGGCCGTGGTGGGCGCCCTCGACGTGGCACGTCGCGCCAACGCGGACGACATCGTCGTCGTCCTACTGCCCGACGGCGGACGCGGCTACCTCTCCAAGATCTTCTCCGATACGTGGATGTCCGACTACGGCTTCAGAGTTGAGGGAACCGATGCCGGCGCGGTCACCGTCCTGGAGGTGCTGCGGGCGAAATCCGGGGACGGACCGCCGCTCGTACACGCGCATCCCAACGAAACGGTGCGCGAGGCCATCGACATCCTGCGCGAATACGGCGTCAGCCAGATGCCCGTGGTGCGCGCCGAACCACCCGTCACCGCCGGCGAGGTGGTCGGCTCGGTCTCCGAACGGGCCCTGCTCGACGCGCTCTTCGCAGGACGGGCCGCACTCGCGGACTCCCTCGAACCGCACATGTCAGCCCCGCTGCCGATCATCGGCTCCGGCGAATCCGTCGCCACCGCCGTCGACGCGCTGCAGGATGCTGATGCGCTGCTGGTGCACATCGACGGCAAGCCGGCCGGCGTGATCACGCGCCAAGACCTGCTCGGCCACCTGACGAGGAGCTGACCAATGAGCGCTGCCTGCGGAGCGAATCGAAGGCACAGGGCCGGTCGAGCCTCATGCACGCACGGTGGGGGCACCGCCCGCTGCGAGCCTTGCTCGCCGCAGCGGGGGACGACGCGAGTACGTGCATGAGCGGCTTCAACACGCGCGCCATCCATGCCGGGCAGGAACCCGACCCGCTCGTCGGTGCGGTGACCGTCCCGATCTGGCAGACCTCGACCTACAAGCAGGACGGGGTCGGCGGCCTGCGTGGCGGCTATGACTACGCCCGCAGCGGTAACCCGACGCGGACGGCGCTGCAGGAGGCGCTCGCCTCGCTCGAAGGAGGGTCGCACGGCTTCACCTTCGCCAGCGGCCTCGCCGCCGAAGACACCGCACTGCGCGCGCTGCTGAAGCCCGGCGATCACCTCGTCCTGCCGAACGATGCCTACGGCGGCACCTACCGGCTCATCGCCCGCGTCCTCGCGCCCTGGGGCATCGACTTCACCCCGGTTGCCCTCGGCGACCTCGACGCGGTGCGCGTCGCGCTGCGTCCTACGACGAAGGTGGTCTGGGTCGAGACGCCCACAAACCCGCTGCTCGGCATCTCCGACATCGCGGCGTTGGCCGAACTCGCTCGCGGCGCCGGCGCGAAGCTCATCGTCGACAACACGTTCGCTAGCCCGTACCTGCAGCAGCCGCTCGGCCTCGGCGCCGACGTCGTCGTGCACTCCACGACGAAGTACCTCGGCGGCCACTCCGATGTCGTCGGCGGCGCCCTCGTCACCTCCGACGAGGAACTCGCCGGGAGCTTCGCCTTCCACCAGAACGCGATGGGTGCCGTGAACGGGCCGTTCGACGCGTGGCTCGTCCTACGCGGATTGAAGACCCTCGGCGTCCGGATGGACCGGCACTGCGCCAACGCCGAGAAGGTCGTCGACTTTCTCACCGGCCACCCCGAAGTGCGGCAGGTCTACTACCCGGGACTGTCCTCGCACGCGGGGCACGAGATCGCCGCCACACAGATGCGCGGCTACGGCGGTATGATCTCCTTCCGCCTCCGCGGCGGCGAAGAGGCAGCGCTCAGCCTCTGCAAGCGCGTGGGACTCTTCACGCTCGGCGAGTCACTCGGCGGGGTCGAGTCGCTGATCGAGCACCCCGGCAGGATGACCCACGCCTCGGTCGCCGGCTCACCGCTCGAAGTGCCCGCCGACCTCGTCCGTCTGTCGGTGGGCATCGAGGACGTCGATGACCTCATCGCGGACCTCGCCGGCGCATTGGACTGAGCATATTCGGACGGAGCGGCTCAGCGGCCGGCCTTGCTCATCATGCTCAGCGCCAGCGTCGGATCGAAGGCCCCGGCCCCTGCCTGCGATGCCCCGCAACGACCGTCCGACTCACCCGGATGCTTCACCCAGAGCAGGGCGTCGACCGCCGGGCTGAGGGTCGCGGCGCCGGGCAGCGACCCCACCGCGGCATCCGGCGGGTTGCACCATGCGTCCTGAGTCCCGGCCCCATTGCGTGAGGTGTCGATAACGAACCGCTTCCAGCCGACCAGCCGCGAGATCTGAAGCCCGTAGTCCGTCTCGGACTGCGTCGAGTCGAAGTTAGAGACGTTCAGTGCGAAGCCACGCGCGTCGACGATGCCGGCACGAACCAATCGCTGCGCCATCGTCCTCGGGCTCTGCCAGCCGTGATTGCCGCCGTCGAGGTAGACTGCGACACCAGGCCGAGCCCCGAGGCGCGCCACCGCGTAACGCTCCAACGCCATCCGCTGCGCGTAGTCGGCCTTCGACAGGCAGCCCGCATTGGCGAGTGAATCCGGTTCGAGGACGACGATCGCCGGCGCCCTGCCCAACGATGCCGCGATCGCTTGGACATAGCTCTTGTAGGAGGCCGCCGCGCGCACACCGCCCGCCGAGGCGCTGCCACAGTCGCGATGCGGGAGGTCGTAGATCACAAGTTGGCTGACGGTACCCGTCGCACGCGCGCCGGCCTGCTCGGTGGCGACGAGGCGTGCAGCCGAGGCCGGCGTACCGCCGGTGAGCCAGGTCGCCTGGGGAATGCGCCCGAGCCACGCGATTCGGGCGCGGTCCGTGCCGCTGAGCGCCGAGTCGGTCCGGGCGACCTGCTCGGCGCGAGTCTCCGTGATGTGCAGCGGCTTGCCCTTGAACGGGCCGCCCGACACCGAACCGGGGGTCTGCGCGAGCGCCGGCGATCCCGGCCATGCCAGAGCCAGGAGCAACAAAACCCCGGCGCTGCGGCTCGCACGGCCGCGCGTGAACCAACGAAAATATGGAGTCAGAGACCAGCGCACGCTGCTACTCCTGGAACTCGAAGCGATCACGCGCCGCGGGACGGTGGAACGCGGCTGAAATGCCCACCAGCAGGATGCAGGCGTGCACCCCGGCGAACGCCACGTTGTTGAACATCGAGGCGTCGCGCGACTTCGACAAGCCGTAGGCCATCACGCCGAGCAGCAGCGCGACGGTGACCAGCGTCGGCCAGGCCGCCAGTGGCTGCCGTTCACCCGCCGACGTCTTGGGCGTCACCGCGAACCGCCCGCGCCGACGTGCCAGCGTCAGCAGGGTCGCGGTGACGTGCACCCAGTACGTCGCCGCCGAGAGGGTGAAGGCGCGAAACGTGTACTTGCCGCCGCCGGCAATCGCCACCGACCCGAGGCAGAGCGCGTAGTAGGGCGCGAAGTGCAGCAGGAACTGGTCGGCGTTCGTGGTAGCCAGTGGCTGATGCCCGGTGACGATGCGCATCACCGGTAGCGCCATGTAGATCAGCACGGTCCAGCCGGTGAGGAAGTACATGCTCGAGAGGACGTACTGGGCCTTGATCCGTAGCGGCAGCCGGGAGGAGAGCGCATCGCTCAGCCCCGAGAGGCAGCCGCGCGCCCAGCGCAATTGCTGACCGAGGTAGGAGCCCAGGTCCTCCGGGCCGAGCCCCTGCGCCAGGACCTCGGGGACGTAGGCGGTGCGCCAGCCGTCCTCGTGCAGGCGGATCGAGAGTGAGAAGTCCTCGGTGAGACTGTCCTCCGGAAACCCGTCCCCGAGTGCCGTGCGGCGCAGCACCACGTTGGTGCCGCAGCAGAACATCGCGCCGAGAGTGTCTTTGCCCCGGGCGATGCAGCCGAAGAACAGCGCCTGCTGCGCCCAGGACGCGGCGGCGACCTCATTCTCGAGTGAATTCGCGTAGTGCTGCGGCGTCTGGACCAATGCCATCTTGTCGTCGGCGACGAGCAGCCCGAGGGTGCGGAGCAGGAAGTCGGGATGCGGCACGTGGTCGCAGTCGAAGACCACGACGTAGGGTGCCGTCGTCACGGTCAGGGCATGGTTGATGTTGCCCGCCTTTGCGCCGTTGTGCCTCGTCCTGCTGATGTAGCTGACGCCGAGCGAGGTGGCGAGGCGCAGCATCTCCTCGTCATCGCCGTCATCGAGCAGGTGCACGATCACGTCGGCCCCGCGCATCGCCCGTGCGGCGCGCAGCACCGGCGCGACGATCTCCGCCGGTTCGTCGTAGCGCGGGATGAAGACGTCCACCCGCGTCGTCGGGTCGAAGGCAGGAGCGTCAGGACGGCGCCGCTGCCGGCTGATCGACACCCAGAACCCCACCGCCTGCGCGAGGTTGAACAACTCGGCGACCAGCAGGATCCCGTAGAGGACGGGGTAGCCGACGCGATCCGGCCGTAGCAGCCAGGAGAAGTACCAGACTCCCGCCACGATGTTCGCCGCCAGCAGCAGCCGCACCCTACCGAGTCGCGGGTAGCCCAACGGCGCTTCACCCCAGGCCGGATCGGCAAGGCGCGGATCGAGTTCCGCGCCGTCGTCGCCTTCGACGAGCTGATCACGCAGCAGGTCGAACTTCTCGGTCGTGCTCATACGCATACTCGCTTCGCTCCGCGTGCGTCGCTCATTCGAACTCCCAGATGGTGACGTTGGGGAAGTTGACCTTGGCTACCTCGTGCCGCGAGTGCTGCAGCTTGTAGAGCGTGGTGCCCACCGCGGCCGAGGTCGCCTTCTCATTGAGGAAGCTGCCCAGCAGGAAGACATGGGGGTGCGCAGTGGTGTCACCGACCGGCCCGATCGGAGCCGAGGCCATCCCGGGTTGGTAGTACTCGAGTTCGGGTTGGAGGAACTGCGGCCCGTAGAGCAGCAGGTCGCCGTGCTCGGAGTGCGCCCGCACGTAGGCCACCGCCGACCTGAAGTCATAAACACGCGGGTTGGACGAGTTCGCCTGCTCGTCCACCAGCCCAGCGACCAGGGCAATGGCCGTCACGGCTGGCACGGCACGTCGGGTGAACCAGCCCTTCGGCCAGCTCGCCACCATCCGGGCGAGCATCAGGTTCAACGCCGGCACCGTGGCCGAGAAGTAGCGCAGATCGAAGAGGTCCGAGCGGCTCTGGGCGAGCGCGAAGAGCACGGCAGGCGGAACCAATGCCATGAGCGCCAAGACTCGCACCGGCACGGAACGTCCTCGCCCGAGCGACCCGAGTACGAGCAGCAGCAGGACCGGCCAGAATGCGTTGATCAGCAGCATCACGTGGTCGGAGTGGTAACCGAACAGCGCCCACGTGCCTCCGGCCAGTGCGGAGTAGATGTTCACACCCTGCGACGCGGTGTCGGCCGCCTGCCCCGCCTGCGAGGGAACCGACGCGACACCTGCCGTGTGCTGGTACTGGTGCAACACCAGCGGCAACAACGGCAGTGTCATGAGGACGATCGCGCCGCTCGCGGCGAGACTGCGCCACAGAAGCGCGCGGTTGCGATGATCACGCCACCAGCGATAGCCGGCGGCACCGCCGAGCGCGGCGAGCAGGGTGAGGACGACGAGCAGCGTGTCGTACTGCGTCCAGAGCATCAGGCCGCAGGCCAACGCGAAGACGCCGACGTCGCGCCACCGCCCGTGTCGCAGGACGCGCACCACCATCCAGGCGGCGAGCGTGGTGAAGAGCATGAACAGCGCGTACATCCGCGCGTCCTGCGCGTACCAGACCGCGGCCGGTCCGACCGCCATGATGACGGCGGCATAGCGGGCGCTGCGGCGGTCCCAGAACTCGCGCGCCGCGTAGTAGGCGACCACGACGAGCAGCACACCGGCGACCAGCGACGGCAAGCGCACGATCGCCTCGGTCGTGCTGCCGGTGAGGTGGATGACACCCCACAGCAGCGTGAAGTACAGCGGCGGGTGCACGTCGGTGTCGCGCAGCAACTGCAGCATCGTGCCGTACGGCTGGCTCGCCTCGTGGACACTGATCGCCTCGTCGATCCAGACGCTGCGGTCGGTCGCGATGCGGATCGCCAGTCCGAGGACGGCGCAGCCGATGACCCAGCGCAGGTCTTGCGGGCGCCGCATCCGGATGCGGCGCATCCGGGTCAGTAGCGGTAATCGCTCAGCGGTCGAGTGTTTGGGACCTGCCGCCTCCGGCGCAAATGTCTCCGGTGGATCTGTGGAGACATCCGCCGGCACCGTCGCGCGGGGGAGGGAACCCGACGGTGACTCTGCGGAGGCGGCAGGCCTGCTCGGTGTGGCTAGGTTGTTCGATGTGGCCAGGTTGTTCGGAGTGGTCAAGGTGCGGAGCACGAGCAGCGCCTGCCCCACGTAAAAGATCAGCGTCGCGGCCCCGGCGACCAACGTGGCGGTGGCAGCGGCGGAGGCCGTTTGTGCATGCAGCAGCAGGACGATCTGCACGAGCACCGCAGCGCCGGTGGAGTAGGCGGCTGCGGCGCCGCGTCCGTGGCTGCACAGCCAGGCGAGCACCACTCGCGCGACGCAGAGCACCGCCATCGCGGCGAGGTAGGTGGGCAGCACGGCGCGCACGGCGGCGGTCCGTTCGCCCAGGGCAACATGCAGCACAGAGGTTGGCAGCGACAGGACGACGCCGCTCGCCAGCAGCGACGTACCGGCGGTTACGGCGAGCGCGGTGAGGGTGGCTTTACGCCGTGTGAGGAGGGGCTGCTCGCTGCTTTCCAACTGGGTGCGCCGCGACGGCGCCAGCACGATCAGCGGGATCGTCGCGGTCGCGAAGAGCACCGCGCCGCCGAGCGTGGAGACGGCTGCGAAGACGCCCGCGACCGTGGGGTCCAGGACGCGGTTGGCGATGATCACGTCCTCTGCGGTGACCACCGCGAAGAGCAGGAAGGCGATCACGGTCGGCATGGGGCGCAGGATCGCCTGCCCCAGCTCCGCCCTCTCGCCGGGCGAACGCGGACGCCACGGCTGGTGCCGGACATCGTGCCAGACTCTGCCGAAGGAGAGCAGTCCGGCGCGATGCGAGTAGAGCGCGCACAATGCGAGCGCCGCGTAGCCGCCGCAGACGACGCCTGTCGCAGCTCCGACCGCCCCGAGGGGACCGATCAACGCCAGCCCGACCGCGCACCGCACGGCGGGCTCGCTGACGATGCCGAGCAGCGCACCGCTCATCCGGTGGCGGCCGAAGAGACTGCCCCGCAGCACTGCCAGAGGTCCGGCAGCGACGGCATCGACCGCGAGCAGAAGCACCAGCGACGCCGGGACGTTGAGCTGGTTGCCGAGCAGCGGTGCGGCCACCGCGAGGACGGCCGCGATGAGCACGCCGAGGCGCAGCGTCAGCGGCACCAGTCGTGTCGTGAGGTCCGGGCGCATCGAGGCCCCCGCGGTGAGGCTCGCCGCCGGTGTGTTCACGAGCAGATACGCGGCGACGAAGACGGCGAGATGCGCGTAGGCCCCACCGGGCAGCAGCCGCACCGCGACGATCGCGAAGACGAGATTGCCGGCGCCGGCCGCCACCTGGGCGCCGACGGCGCTGGCATGACGGGCGACGTCGCGGGCAATCGGTCGCGACGTGGTGAACTCGGCGTCGACGGGCGTCGCGCCGAGGGGTGCCGCGCTCATCGAACCAACGCCGTCGGACGGAGGGTCAGGCTCTGCAGTTCGTCCGGCGCCCCGCTTCGTCCTCCCTCAAGGACGGTCCGCATCAGGCCGAGCATGGTCCGTGCCGTGGCGGTCTGCCGTTGCACCTCCTCACGCGACGGAGCGGGTCCGTCGAGGGCGGCGTGCAGTGTCTCGGTGAGCACGCCGACGCTGGTCTCCGGTTGGATCACCGCCTGGCCGAATGAGCGGGCGATCGCGGCGAGCTTCGGCTCCGAGGGGTCGGCGACGAAGCGGCAGCCGGCGGCCGCGGCGGCGACGAGGGAGTGGAACCGCTGCCCCACCACGAGTGCCGCGTCGCGATAACCGGCCGCCGCGTCGAGCACCGACATCGGGGGCGCGATGACCTCGACGGACGGGCAGCCCGCGACGCGCAGCGCCGCTTCGAGTTCGCGCGCCAGCAGCAGATCATCGGCGCTGCGCCCGCCGACCTGCCCACCCACCTGCCACGGCTCGATCCGCACTTCGGTGAGCTCGGGACGCTCGCGCAGCAGCGTGGTGAGTGATGCGGCGAGGACGGCGTAGCGTCCGGCGTCCTTCGCGTGTCGCGAAGGTGTCACCAGCACAGCTCCGGCCGGCTCGCGTCCGGCCGGAGCCGGTCGCAGGTCGGAGAGCAATGTCCAGACCGCATCCGTGCCGAGGCGGATGGGCACGGGCACGCCGGCCGCGGCGAGCAGGTCCGCCGAATCCTCGTCGCGGACGACGAGCATGTCAGCGCTGGCGGCGATGTGCGATGCGAGAAGCCGGGCACGCCGACCGGTCAGATCGTCAGCGCCGACACCGACGATGGCCACCGGCTTTCCGGCGGTCTTCGCACCGCGCGTCAGCAGCATCGCGCGCAGCAGCAGTGATCGCGGCCTGCGTCCGGTGGAGGGCTTCAGGAGCTTGAAGACCGTCCCTCCGCCCACCACCACCGCATCACAGGACAGCAGCGCGGCGAAGACGCGCCCGGGTGAGTTGGGGATCGCGGTGACGTAGGTTCCCACCGCGCTTCCCGCCCTACCTCCCGCTGTCTCCGATCCCGACGTAACCATGTCGGGATCGGCGGACGGAACGACGATCTCCCACCCGGGCAGTGCTGCCGCGAATGCGCTGAGCAGGGCGTCGTCGCCCGGATTACGCTGCCCGAAGGCGCCAACCAGCAAGGCTCGAGCCATGCGCCACCTCTTCGTAGATCTCCTGGTGTGCCTGCGCTACGGCAGACCACGTGCGGTCATCGGCCAGCTGCGCCGTCGCTGCGGCGAGCTCGTCCAGGGCCATGGGGTCATTGCGTAGCTCGCGCAGTCGCGAAGCGAAGCCGACTGCGCCGCCGGGGCAGCTGAGTTCCAGAGGCGCGCTACTCGCCGCGGCCATCGGCGGCGAGAGCAGCACGGGACGGTGATGCGCCAGCGCCAGGGCCAGCGGACCACTCGCGGCGTGCGGCGCGGGGTAGGGCAACAGCACTACGTCGCATGCCCGGAACCAGTCGGAGACGAGTTCGTCCGGCACGTAACCGGTGAACCTCGCGACGTCGCCGTAGCGTTGCTGCAACCGGAATGCGTAGTCGTCGGAGCGCTCGGCGAGGCGAGGGTGAACACCGCCGGCAACCACGACCTCGATGTCGTCCGAGGTGAGGACGGCCGCATCGAGTGCTGTCTCCAAGCCCTTGTAGGGGGCGAGGAAGCCGAAGCAGAGCGCAATGAGTCGTTCACCGGAGAGGCCGAGGCGCGCGCGGGCCGCCGACTGTTCGGCGGGCTGGACGCTGCACGGGTCGGCGACGCCGTGGGGGATGACCCGCGCGCCCGGCACCGATTGCGCGAAGGCGTGCTCGTGCACGATCGTCGCGTCCGCCAACCGCGGCAGGGAGTGTTGCAGAGTCCGCAGGCCGAAGCGTGCGACTTGTGGTGGAACACCCACGCGGTGCATCCGGGTGAACTCCTCGGTCACCGTCCCCGGCCGCACGACCTGGTGCATCGTGACGACCGTGGGCCGGTGCCGTGATCGCGCCAAGCCGGTGAAGAGCCCGGCGAGCGTTCCAGCGCCTCCGTAGAGGAAGAGCTCGTGCTGCAGGTGCACCACCGACACGTCGAGCTCGTCGGCCGTGGCGAGCGCCTCGGCAACGGCGTTGCGTTTTCCGCTGGTGAAGCAGCGCAGCACATCGACGCCGTTGTCGCTGCTGCGGTCGGGTTCGCCGTCCTCGTGCGGGGCGAGGACGATCGGCTTGAGGCCGTGATCGGCGAGCGCGTTGGCGAGGTTCGCGGTGTAGCGGGCCACACCGGCACGACCGTCCGGCGTGGTGCCGGTGCGGGGGTACGGGCTGATGAAGGCGACGTCAGGCGACACGATGCCACCTCCGCTGCGTGCGCGACTCGCGCCGGACATCGGTGAGGGTGCGCCGCGTGGCCTGCGCCGCGGCACGTTCGGAACCGTGGTCCGGTAAGGCGACCACTTGGGCTGATGGCAGCTGTACCGGCACGATGCGGTTGCGCAACCAGAGCAGTGCCAGCGATGCCGCCATCCGCGCGGAGTCGCGCGATGTCGACATCCGCGATCCTTGCCGGTCCAGCCACACCGTCGGTACTTCGGCGACGGAGAGTCCCAGCTGCCGAGCGGTGAAGAGCAGGTCGACGTCGAAGACGAAGTCGCGGGTCGACAGCAGCGGAGTGAGTCGCTGAGCCGCGCTACGGCGCAGTACCTTCGCGCCGCATTGCGTGTCGGCGTACGGCAGCCCGAAGAGATGCCGTACGGCGAAGGCGAAGCTGCGTGCGGTGAGGCGGCGCAGCCGACTGCGACGAGCCGGCAGGACGGAGGCCGGGTGGTAGCGCGAGGCGATTGCCAGGTCGCTGTCGAGGTTCTGGCAGATGTCAACGAGCCGGCGCAGTTCGCTCGGCGGTGTAGCCCCATCGGCGTCGACGAAGGCGACATAGTCGGCCTGCGAGTTGCGAAACGCCTCGGCCAAGACGCCCCCCTTGCCCAGTCGGGGGTAGTCGGTCGCCCGCACGCGCGGATCGGCCGTCTGGTGCTTGGTGACGAGTTCGGCCGTGCTGTCGGTGCAGTCATCCATAGCCACGACGAAGCTGACATCACGGTTGTCGAATGCGGCGCTGTAGGCGTCGAGGGTGTCGGAGATCCGATGCTGCTCGTTGTGCGCGGGAATGATGATCTCTAGTTGCATGGGTCGCTTCCGATCCGGTGGCGGGTTCTGGTAGCGGGACTTCGATGAAGTCTCTGCAGTGGGCTACCCATCCAGTATGTCGAAAGCGTTTCCAAAACGTAATTCAAAGTGAATGATTTTGGTATAAGAAGCTGGTAGCGGACTGACGCTCGCTTCACTCAGTTCCTGCGCAGCATCGGCGTGACCAGCTTTGCTCTAAGAACTCGTTGCAGCTCTTCTACCCATCTGCGCGGCGTTTGACGCCGGCCTAGCGACGGCGGGGTACACCGAGCAGCACGTGCGTGCCGCCCCGTCATCGTCGATGCTCACCCGCCAGCAGCCGTCGTCCTCGGAGAGAGTCACTGCGACACTGTCCGCCATCGCAGGTCGACGGGCATTTCTCACGGCTTCACGACCGGCCTTGTAGAAGACCGAGGCAAATCATGAAGGTACCGATACGGCGATCTCGCTGTCGCGCCAGTCGCGCAAGGTGCTGCCGTGCCACGCGCCTTCTGCTGACGTGTCCACTCGGTGACCGCCGCGTCGGGCGGCCGGTTGCCGGCAAGGTGGTAGTCGGCCATCGCCGTCGTGGTGACATCCACTCCGAGCGATACTCCGACGAGCGCGCATCCCGCATCGTTGAGGAACGTCACCCGCCCGTCGCCTCCGGCGATGGCGATGAAGGCGAACTGTGGGGGCGTCCTCGAGCAGAGTTGCGAGACGCGCCATCGGCGCGACACCATCCTGCTGACGATCGAGTGACTTTGAGAATTTTCGTGGTTTGGGCGCTTCCACTTTGAGAATCGTGCGCCACGCAAAGAGTTATGTCGCGCTACGTGCTGTGACGACGGCCAGCGAGGTGATCTTGATTGATGACATGGGTCGGTGCGAGCAGCGCTGGCTGGTTGCAAGTCGCGAGGCTTGAGTCGCCTCCCGATGGTCTGCGGCAAATGAAACCCGGTTTCGACGTCGAGGTGCCTTATCGCACGCTCGAGAAGGAATGAGCCATCCGACCTCTTCGCCGCCGCCATGCGGAACCTGCAGCGGCTGTGTCGCGTGTCAGCTCAGCCTCGCTTCGCGCTTAGCTACCGGCGGAAAGTGGTTCGACGCGCATCCCCTGCTCAAGCTGAACGAACTGTGGTCCAGCGCCGCCAGAGAGCATGAAGTACACGACGCCGCTGCCGTCTGCCGAAGCCCAACTCTTGAGCGTCGTCGGGTCTACGGTGACGTACACCGTCGAACCGTCCGGGAGCTGCGCAGGGAGGTAGACGGTGTCAGTGGAGCCGTCGACCACGACGTAGATGGTAAAGGTCACCTCGGCCGGGAGCACTAGCTTGAGCGCGCCGCTGGGCAACGAGTTCTCGACCGACTTGATGAGCAGCGGGCAGTCTGCTTTGGGGGTAGTGATGAGTCGCTTCGTCTCGTCTGCGTTCAGGTGGAGGTCGGTCGTACAGTTCGTGTCGCCCTTTCCGATCTTGTAGTTCGCGGGCAGGACGATCTTGTAGCCAGTGAGTTCGATGGCGTTCCCGCCGCTGGTGTTGCCACTCGATCCCGGGAAGCCACCGCTCACCACGAGGAGCACCGCTGCGGCGGCAGCCGCGACTCCGATCCCGGTGAGGCTGGTGACGAGCCACCGGCGACGGCCAGTGGTGAGCTTCGGGTTGATTGGTTCAGTCTGGGGTGAGGAGAGGATGCGGGCGAGCGCTTCACCCCGCTTCTCGGGAGACCACTCAGCTTCGGCTTCGGAGTCGAGGGGTCGATAGGCAGTCAGCAAGTCTGTCTTCATGTGTGATCCTCCAAGAGTGTGTCGAGTGAGCGCGGTAACTGCTCTCGGCCGGCGTTTTCGTCTGGAGCTGCGAGTTCTCGCTCTAGCCGCTGCCTTGCGCGGTGGAGGCGGACTCGGAAGGTGCGGGGTGAGCAGCCACAGACCTGAGCTGCTTGAGTGTCAGTCAGGCCGTCCCAGCCGGTGAGTAAAAGCGCTTCGCGCTCTAGTTCGGATAGCGCGCGCAGTGCTCGCAGGAGTTCGCTGCGGTGTGCGACGGTCTCGTCTAATGGTGGCGCTGTTGGTAGGACTCGTTGGAGTGCAGCGAGTTCTTCACGGGTCCGCTCTTGCCGTGCGAGAGCTTGCCAGTGGTTTCCGATGAGGTTGCGAGCTACGACTAAGAGCCAGGGCAGCGGGTCGCCAGGTATGGAGTCGAGCTTTCGCCAAGCGACGAGGAAAGTCTCGGAGGCGATCTCTTCGGCGGTGTGGGATTTGACGTTTCTGCGAACGTAGGCGTAGACCCGCGTCGCGTAGGTGCTGTAGAGGGCGGTCAGCCGTTGCTCGTCCGGCGTCGCTGAGGTGCTCACATCTAGATAGTTTGCTGGGAGCGGCGTTTGTTACACGACCGCCGACCGAGATTAGGCAGCGTTTCCACCGTGCGGGCCTTGGACTGCCCTGGTTGCACGCGAATCCGAGGCTCACAAGCCGACATCCGGCCGTTCGCGTGCGTGCAATCCGAAAGTTATCGAAATTCTCAAAACGGAAGCGCTCTTTCTCATATTCACTCGATCACCGGCACATCCTCGAACGTGCTGCGATGAAGGCGGCCCTCACGTCCTTCGAAGGCGGCGACCCAGTCGCGTAAACCTTCCGGACCGAGCTTCTCGAAGAGGACGGTGTCGCTCTCGATGCGTCGGGATCCCGATGTGCGAATCCGACGACGGGCTCGTCCAGGCCGGGCAGATCGGTGAGCACCACCAGTCAGTCCGCCGTCGCCGATGTTCTGCGCCACGCTCGTCGCGACTGCCGTGGCGAACGCCACGTAGTCGCCCTGCCAGGCGAGTAGCGCGTCAGAAAGATCGGAGAGAAGTTTCCAGCGTCGCTGACCGGAGGACAGTGCGGCGACGTCCTCGGGCTCCGTGCTCAGGGATCTCCTCGCCCGACGCCGCGCACGCTGGAAGCGTGTCAACGATAGATGCGAATCCTCAGCCGGCTCACGCCTCGCCGCGCGTCATTTAGCGAACTCGGCCCGCCTTCGAGGTGGCCGTGAGCGTCAGATATCCCGCGGTGGCGAGCGTGCAGCGAAGGCTGATGCGGTGCCCGGTGAGCTTCGAGGTGAGCTTCAACTTTGACTTCGTGGCACCCGGGATCGGCTTGCCGTCCTTGAGCCACTGCAGCTTCGGCTTCGGGTGCACGACCCGGCCGGAGCGGGAGTCACGCCGCAGGGTCCCGACCGCCGCGTGCAGCGTGACACCGGTCCGGAAGGCACCCTTGGTCTTCGGCTTGCCCGCGACGAAGACGTGCAGGACGTTCCAGCTGAGCACCGTCGCGCCGGTACGCACCGGGTTGGGGGCGGTGCCCAACGTCGCGGTGATCACTGCCTGGCCGCTGCCCACGTCCTTCGGTTTGCCGCGGACGATGCCGTCGGGCCCGAGGACGAGCCCGTGTGGCAGTGCCCCCGAGGTGAGTGCATAGGTTGCGCCGGCGGTGTTGCTGGTGACCTTCCAGCCGATCGTTGCCTTGTGCACACCGACCCGTTCCGGACCCGGGTTGCGCAGCACGATGCCGCCTGGGGCGAAGCCGCCGAGACCGTTCGGCGTTCCGACCCCGGTCGGGCCGTCCCATCCGGTGGTGGCGAAGCAGGCGATGGCGCACGTCGCGATTTTGTCGGCGACGTTGCGTCCCGACGTGACGTCGTTGAACTGGTCGGGATGGGAGTAGGGGGCGGTGCGGTCGGTGTGGTTACCGGCGAGGGCAAAGAGCGCGGCGATCATCGGGGTACCGGCCGACGTGCCGCCGAAGGTTTGCCAGTTCACGCTGTCGTTGGGGTCCGCAGTGGCGAGGCTGCCGTCAAGTCTGCGCGCGGCCTCGTACACCGCGACGCCGTGGCGCGGGTCGGCAACGATCGAGACGTCGGTGCCCATTCGCTTTGGGCAGGCGGCGCTGATCGCGGTGAGGGCACTCTGCCACGACGGGCGTCGCTCGTAGCTCGAGCAGCCGGACCCGGTGCCGCCCCAGCTCTGCATCGACGCGCTGCTACCCCACGCCGTCTCGCGCCAGCCCCGTGCCGTGCCGGGTGCCCGGGTCAAGCTGGTGCCGCCCACGGAGACGACGTTGGAGGAGTTGGCCGGCCAAGCGGGGCCCACGCCCTGGTCCGGGTCGTAGCCGTTGTCGCCGGCCGCCGCGACGTAGAGGACGTCGGGTGCGCCGTCGCCGTTGGAGTCGGGCTTGTAGTAGTTGGCATTGTCGCTCAGCTCACCGGCATACTCGCCCTGGCCCCAGGACATCGAGATGTACTGCGCGCCGAGGCCAACCGCGGTGAGGACGGCCTTCTCCATGTTCGGGCCGCTGGGCTTCACGCGTCCTTGGCTGTCGTAGACGCTGTCGGCGTTGTCCGCCTCGACGAGCAGGATGCGGCATTGGGCGCAGACGGCTGCCACCATCTCGACATCGAGGGTGGTCTCGTCGGCCCAGGAGAACTGCCCGGGGTGCGGCTCGATCGGTGCGGTGGAGGGAACGTTGCCGCGTTGGTCGGCCTGCTTGAAACACCATGCCTCGGTCGGGTCGTTGCTGACGGCCTGCGGGCAGGAACCGTCGGCGTTGAAGGGCATGTTGTAGAAGCTGCGGTAGTAGGAGAGGTCCGCGTAGACGTTGGGGGAGTGATACGCATCGATCACCGCGACGATCGGGCGGCTCGCAACGTCGGTGAAGCCGGTCGCTGCAGGCAACCGGTAGGCGCTCGCGAAGTCCGCCGGACCGTAGGAGTCCGTAGCCGGGCCCACGGTCGGTGTCGCGCTGAGGACGCGGGGCAACGCCACGCCCATGCAGTGGATGCCGATACCGACCGTGCAGGTGCGCACGCCGCCGGTACCCGTGGCAGTGGGCCGGACATCGGCGCGGGAAGGTGTCACGGCACAGAACAGCGTCACAATGATCGCAAAGAGGACGGCTGCTGCCGTCGTCATCTGTCGCGGTGTCGGGCCCGGCGACCGCCGTACTCGACCGTCGCCGTGGGGGGCCGTCACGCGCCCAGTATTACCGTAGGGATGTGCAGCTGATGCAGGGCGCTCTGGGCGTCGTCACAGATCGTCCCCTTGATGTCCCCGCGCATCTTCAGGCGGTGTCGGTTCCCGCTGCCGGCGGTCACGTCCTCTTCTGCGGCGTGATCCGCGACCACGACCACGACCGCGCGGTGCGCGAGATCGAATACCTCGCCCACCCGAGTGCGCAGGACGTCCTGCATGAGGTCGTCGCCGACTTCGCCGCTCGTCCTGAGGTGCTCGTGGTGACCGCGAGTCATCGGGTGGGGCCGCTGGTGATCGGCGACGTCGCGCTCGTCGCCGCGATCTCGAGCGTGCACCGCGGGCCCGCCTTCGAACTCTGCGGGGAACTCGTCGACGAACTCAAGGCGCGACTGCCGATCTGGAAACGCCAGATCTTCACCGACGGCAGCGACGAGTGGGTCAACTGCCCCTGAGGCCACCGAGTAGCGGACCGACGGCCGCGTGTCGAGGCGAATTCAGGCGGGCGGCTGCTCTTCAGTCGAAGACTCATCCTCTGTGGGTATCTCGATGGGTGCCTCGGCGACGGTTTCGGTGGCTGGCTCGGCCGGATCGCCGATGCCAGCGGGATCGACCACCGGCGGCTCCTCGGAGTCCACCGGCTTCTTGTCCTTGTCGAGCTGGTTCGCCAGCGTGTTCACGCCCTGCGAGATCTTGTCGCCGGCCTGGTCGAGCAGGGTGCCGGCCCGCTTCACCGCCATCTGTACGTGCGGCGAGGCCTTCTGTGCCAAGTCCTCGGCCGTGTCCTTGGCCTTCCCGACGTACGGCTCGGCCTTCTTCTCCAGGTCCTGGGCCTTGCCCAGAACCCTCGATGCGAGGTCTTTTGCCTTGTCAGCGAGCGCCATTCCAATCCTCCTGTCGAGGGTTGACCTACCTGTAGTCCATCCAAGCACTGACAATGGAGTTATGCCCAAGGGTCCGGAGAAGTTGCGAAAAATCATCCGTCCTCCCCGGGAGGACGCCGTACCGCTACCTGCCGTGCCCGAGAGCGAGCGCCACGGTTGGGGCGATGATCCAGCCGATGTCCGCCGTGACCGCGACTGGTATGAGAACGAACGACCGCCGCATCACGGCGACTGATCAACACGCTGGGATCGTTCAGATCTGCACGATCCCAGCGTGTTGATCACGGGCGATTGGGTGTCTGCGCCTTGAGCAGATCGCGAATCTCCTCGAGCAGCGCGACATCATCCGGCTTCGGATCCGGGTCGGGCTCGCCCTGAGCGATGCGCCGCGCGCGGATCGCGTTGATTTTGTTCAACGGCACGACGATCAGGAAGTAGATCGCCGCAGCGGTGGCCAGGAAGATGATGATCGCGTTGATGATCGCCGAGATGTTGATGAACGTCGCATCGTTGTGGCTACGCAGATAGACGCCGATGCCAGCTTTACCGCCGCTTGCACCGATCGCGTTGATGATCGGTGAGACCAAGCTGTCGAGGACGGCCTTGACCAGTGCGGCGAACGCGCCACCGATCGCGACGGCAATCGCGAGTTCGACGACGTTGCCTCGCATGATGAATTCTCTGAAGCCCTTGAGCACCGATGCCCCCTGAATCGATTAACCCTGGTTGATAGAGCCTGCTGTACCGGAACTGTAAGACAAAACCTGCGACGACGTGTATCACTTCGGCAGTTTTTAGTTCGGCGCGTGCGGTGCGGCAACCACCCGTCGTGATGCGAGCGCCGTCGCGGTGGGGAGGCCGGAGACGTCCACGGCGATGACGATCGCGGTACCCGCGCCCGTTCCGTCCTCATCCGACGACGAAGAGTTGAGCAGCGAACCGCTGGCGGGCTTGGTCGAGACGCCAAGGACGAGCACGTCGGGGAGGGAGAGACCGTCCGTGCTGCTCAGCAGGTCGACGTGATCGCCTGGCTGCAGGAACCCACGGCCGGCGCCGCCATCGGCGAGCGTGAGTGCCAGCGCAACTTCTCCGGGCGCGGGTGCCCGAGGCGGTGGCGCCGTGCGCGGTCTCGCGCCGGTGGTGAGGACGGAGACCGCGGCCAGGATCAGGCAGCCGGTCGCGGCGAACTTGCGCGGACGGCCGTCGAGGCGACGAAGCTGGGAGAGCAGGGTGGCGAACACCCCACGGAGACTAGGAAGCGGCGGGTGCCGCCGCAGTGCTGGGCGAGCTGGCTGTGGATGAACCCGCGCTTGTGGACGAGCTGGATGAATCAGAACCCGGCGAGGATGTCGCCGGCGTGCTCGACGGCGCACTCGTATCCGAGGCGGACGAACTCGCCCGGCTGTCGGTGCGATAGAAGCCGGATCCCTTGAAGACGACGCCCACCGAGCCATAGACCTTGCGCACCGGGCTGCCACAGACCGGACAATCGCTGGCGGCAGGGTCGGTGAATGACTGCACGAGTTCGAACTGGCTTCCGCACTCGGAGTTGGTACACGCGTACTGGTACGTGGGCATTGCGGTCGATCCTCCTGCTGGCACTCGCGTCAGCTGACTGCTAGTTCCAACTATGGTCGCTGATGCCGCTATTCCCCGTCCAACCGGGTCAGGGTTCGCCATCCGGAGGGCGTGACGACCACGGTCACCGGGCGATCCCAGGCGTCGCGGGGGAGGACGGAGACGAGCTCGTCCTCATAAAGCAGTGCGATCACGTCGCGCCCCTGCGGGAGCCGCGCCAGCGCGCGATCGTAGGAGCCGCCGCCGCGCCCCAGTCGGGTGCCGTCCTCGGCGACTGCCAGCGCCGGCACCAGCGCCACATCGACGGTGGCGATCGCGCTGGGAGTGAGGGTGGGCGTCGCGTCCTCCGAACCCCAGAGGCGCCAGTCGAGGTCGAGGTCGTCGAGAAGGACGGGAACGAGGACGGTCGTCCCGAGCGCGACGAGGTCGTCGAGGAGTTCCACCGAACCCGGCTCGGTACGCAACGGCACGTAGGCAGCAACCCGGTTCGGCAGTGCCTGCCGCCAGCGATCGAGGAGGACGGCACGAATCGCGGTCCGCGCCTGCTCGATGCTCTCGGCGGAGCGAGTGCGCCGTGCCGAGGTGAAGTCGGCGCGAAGCGCAGCTTTGCCTTCGGCGTGATCTTCATCGTTCGGGTGTCCAACGCCGTCCACGCTAGATAGTTTGGGGCAATGACACCCCCGCCGAACAGCTCCAAGCCGGTGACCCGCGCCCTCATTCCCGCGGCGGGACGGGGTACGCGCATGCTGCCGTTCAGCAAGGCCGTGCCGAAGGAGCTCGCCCCGATCGTCACCACGCCCTCGCTGGAGTACGTGGTCGCCGAGGCCGCCGCGCACGGCATCAGCGACGTCCTCGTGGTGAGCGGGCCGGGCAAAGAAGCCATCAGCGAGTACTTCGTCGCCAACCCCGACCTCGAGTCCGCGCTTGAGGCGAAGGGCGACAAGGAGACCCTCGAGCTCGTGCACCGTGCCGCGAGCTTGGCACGCATCCACCACGTCTTGCAGTCGAGGCCCCGCGGTCTCGGCGACGCGATCGCGCATGGCGAGCACTTCGCCGGCGGCTCACCGCTCGCCGTCCTGCTGCCGGACGACGTCATCGATGACCGCGATTCGCTGCTCGGCCCGATGCTGGATGTCTACACCGAGCACGGCGGCATCGTCCTCGGCCTCATCGACGTGCCGCGCGAGGAGATCAGCCGTTACGGCTGCGCGGCGCCGGCACCGGGCGCCGACCCGACAGCCGAGGTCGTGCGGATCGTCGAGCTCGTCGAGAAGCCCAAGGCGGAGCAGGCGCCGAGCACCCTGGCGATCATCGGCCGCTACATACTTCCCCCGGAGATCTTCGCCGAACTCGCCGCCACAGAGCCCGGTGCGGGCGGCGAAATCCAGATCACCGACGCGATGCGTTCGCTCGGCGCGAAGGGCGTGCCGATCCACGGTGTCGTCTTCCAAGGGCGTCGTTATGACACCGGCAATCGCCTGGAATACGTGAAGGCAGTCGTCCAGCTTGCGACGCGACACCCTGAGATTGGTGCCGATTTCACGGCCTGGCTGCGGGAGTATGTCCCGAACAGCTAGTTAGTACGCCGGCGTTGCCCTTCGACGGGTCAGGAACCGCCGTCGAAACCCGGCGCAGCCGAAAGGACGATCAGTTCGTGGCCGAACCGCAGGCGCCAGCCCGACTGCGCACTGTTGCCGAACAACTGTCGGTGGTCCTGGAGGGAATCGGGTCACTCGACCCGATCGAGGTCGCGCTGCTCGACGCGCAAGGACTGATGCTCGCCGAGAACGTCACCAGCGAAGTGGCGCTTCCGGGCTTCGACAACTCCGGAATGGACGGTTACGCCGTGCGGGCCGTCGACCTGCGCGATGCGAGCCCGGTGAACCCGGTGGTCCTTCCGGTGGTGGGGGATGTGGCCGCCGGTGCGAAATCGCGTTCCGGCATGGGCCCGGGGCTGTCGATGCGGATCATGACCGGCGCTCCATTGCCCGCCGGCGCTGATGCCGTCGTCCCGCTGGAAGACACCGACCACGGCGTCGCGCGGGTGACGATCACCCGTCCGGTGAACAGCGGCGAGTTCATCCGCCGCGCGGGCGAGGACCTCGCCGCCGGCGCACCCGCGCTCACCGCAGGCGCTGCCCTCGGTCCGCAGCAGGTAGCACTGCTCGCCGCGATCGGACGTGACCGCGTACTGATCCGTCCGCGTCCTCGCGTGCTGGTGATCTCGACGGGAAGCGAGCTCATCGAGGTCGGGCGCAGGCCGAACTTCGGTGAGGTCACCGACGCCAACGGTTACCTGCTCGCTTCGGCGGCGCGCGATGCGGGCGCGGACGCGCGCCGGGTCGGCATCGTGCCTGACGACCATTCGCAACTGCTCGACCTGCTCGAGAGCCAGCTGTTGCGCGCCGACATCCTCATCACCACCGGCGGGGTGAGCGTCGGCGCCTTCGACGTGGTGAAGCAGGCGCTCTCCGAACTCGGGTCGGTGGAGTTCGTCAACGTCGCGATGCAGCCCGGCAAGCCCCAGGGCTTCGGCCACCTCGGCAACCGGGTTCCCATCTTCTGTCTGCCGGGCAATCCGGTGAGCGCGCTGGTGTCGTTCGAGGCATTCGTGCGTCCCGCCATCCGCAAGCTGCTAGGTAAGCGGTCGCTGCAGCGCGCGACGGTGCAGGCGGTGGCGTTGGAGACGATCGAGAGCCGCCGCGGAATCCGTCAGTTCCGCCGGGGGGTGCTGCATCGCGAGGCTGGTGGTGGGTACAGCGTGTCACTCGTCGGGGGACCCGGCTCGCACCTCATCGCCGCGATGGCGGCGGCGAACTGCCTCGTTGTCATCGAGGAGGACATCGCCGAGGTCGTCGCCGGTTCACGCGTCTCGGTCGTCCCGCTGCTGCTCGCCAACCGCTGATAGCCGCGGATGACCCAATCGCATCCCGGGTGGCCCGCAGAACTCTCCGCGGGGCCGGTGCTGCTTCGTCCTCCGAAACTGCGGGACGCGCGGATGTGGAGCGAGGTGCGGCTGCGCAACGAACAGTGGCTCACACCCTGGGAGCCCACGTCGCGGGAGAACTGGCGCGACCGGCACAGCCAGTCCGCGTGGCCGCCGATCTGTTCGGCGCTGCGCCGTGCAGGACGGGCCGGGACGATGCTGCCGTTCGTCATCACGTACGGCGGGCGGCTCGTCGGTCAGATCAACGTCTCCAACGTCACGTGGGGTGCATTGCGCGGGTGCACCGTCGGGTACTGGATCGACGGCGCCGTGGCGGGACGCGGGGTCATGCCCACCTCGTTGGCGCTCGTGATTGACCACCTGCTCGGTGCCGTCGGGCTACACCGCGTAGAGGTCGACATACGTCCCGAGAACGCGTCGAGTCTGCGCGTGGTGGAGAAGCTCGGGCTGCGCCGTGAGGGGTACTACGAGCGGTTCCTCGACATCGACGGCGGTTGGCGCGATCACGTCGCATTCGCGGTGACGAGCGATGAGGTCGCGCAGGCCTCGATGCTCTCGCGCCTGCCGGTCCTGCCTCGGCTGGGTTAAGTCGGGTGACGTGCGCCTGCTCCGGGCGGTCAGGCTTGATCCCTGCGCATGCGCACGTCACCCGACACGCCGCGCGCGGTCACCGTGATCCTGCTTTCAGCTAACTAGCCTAAGCACATCGTGTTACGGATGTGACTGGAGGTGCGTGGTGCTCTCGCCGATGATGACGGTCGTGGTGCTCGGCGTCCTCTGGCTCATCGTCGTGGTGCCGATGGTGTTGCGCCGCAGCGACGAGCGCCGCCGCGATCGTTCGATCGTCGGCTTCGGCCAGGCGATGCGCGTTCTGGGACGCCGGACCTCTGTCGACGTCTTCGTCCCCGGTCGTGCTCGCGCCGCGATGGCCGCCAGCGCCGATTCGGCGGTCACCGAGCGCATCGACTACGCGGACGTGACCCCTGCGCCCCGCGGCGCGACGCCGAACGTGGCGCCGAACGTGGCGCCGCGCCGTCCTGAACTTTCCGAGTTCACCGCCGAGGAGGCGCTGATGAACCACACCGACCGGGCCGAGATCTCGGCCGCACGGTTCGCCATGATGCGTCGGCGCCGCCGCGCCCTCGGCAGCCTCATCATCGGCGCCCTCGGCTTCACGGCCGCCGCCGTGCTCTTCGGCGGCGTGTTGTGGGCGCCGTCGGGACTCTTCCTCGCCGGAGTCGGCGCCTACCTCTTCTTCCTGCGCCACCTCGCGTTGAAGGACCAGGCCCGCCGTCTCGGCGACAGCCTTGCCGGACTCAGCGACGACGTCGGCTACGAGGCGACGGACGAGGTGCGGTTCGCGCCGATTCCCGAGTCGGTCGTGCGGATCGACGACGACGACCTCGAGCTGCAGAACATGGACACGATCGACCTCACGGGCATCTACAGCGAGGAACTCGTCGAGCAGACCGCGCAGCGCCGCGCGTCCTAACCGGGTCCTAGCGCACGCTCGCGAGCGGAGAAGCGGAGGCAGCATGACGGCCGCTGGTGCTCATGCCCAGTGCCGCTGAACGTGAGAGCACGGCTGCGCTGACGATCAGCAGCGTGAGGCAGACAGCTTCAACAGCAAGGGCCGGCACGTCCACATCGAGACTGTCACCGAGCAGTACCACCCCGAGGATGACGCCGACGATCGGCTGCGTCGTCGCCATCGGCGGCAGGACGTAGTCGAGACGCACCGCTCGCATCGCCCACTGCGTGGCGAGGACGGCAGCGATCGCCGCACCGAGCAGCAGGTACGGCCAGACCGTGGTGAGAGCGGTGGCGACGTCGTGCCGATCGAGCAGGACGAAACCCGCACGCGTCGCCACGTCCTGCAGGCCGTAAAGGAGGCCGGCCGCGAGCGCCGCGGATATCGAGGTGACCGCCACCCCGCGCCTGATTCCGGCGAGGAGCAGGACGAGTGCGACGGCGGCGACGACGGCGGTTCCGGTCACGCTGGTGACGAGCCCGGTCGGCTGCTGTCCGCGCGTGACGTGCGGGCCACCGATGAGGACGAAGGCGATTACCGCGACCGCGACTCCGGCGGCGCCAAGCAGGTCGCGTCGAGGTGGCCAATGCCGCGTGATCGCCGACTGCAGCAGGAACGCGCAGAGCAGGTTGGTCGAGAGCAGGGGAGCGACGAGGGTGAGGGCGCCGCGCTGGAGCGCCACACCGGACGCGGTCTGGCCGATGCTCATGGCGGCGATTCCGGCCCACCACACCGGTTCACGGATCAGTGTCATGAGCCCGGGGCGTCGCGCGCTTTCGCGGCGCGCCGACAACTCATCGGTGGCGCGGTGCTGCAAGATCCAGCCCGCACCGATAGCGAGCGCCCCGACAACACTCAGGACCACGGCGGTGAACACGATTCAGTGTGTGCCCGTTTCGGCGCGGTCGCCACGCGTCGAGTCGCATCGGGGCCGCTGGTACCCTGAACGGCGGCCCTGAGCAGTCAACTGCAGCGGGCCGAGGGGCTGTAGCGCAGTTGGTAGCGCACTTCGTTCGCATCGAAGGGGTCAGGGGTTCGAATCCCCTCAGCTCCACCATAAGACGTTTACTCGAAACACTGACCGGAAAGACGTCAGCGAGTACAGGTCTTGCGTTTCCAAGGGTGGGTCTGTCAGAAATTTTGTGTTTGGGGTTCGGCGTGATGCCACGGCTTGAGGCTGTGGTGATTGGAGCATCACGTCATGGAGTCTATGGATGGCCTGACGCCGCGGGGAGATCTTCTTCCGGCGGTTCGAGAACCCGATTTGAGCATGCTGGCTGAGCAGCTCGTCGCGTCGGCTGCTGAGCGGGGCGTGCAGCTGACCGGCTCTGATGGCCTGCTGACGGTGTTGACCCGGCAGGTGTTGCAGGCCGCGCTCGAGGTCGAGATGGCTGATCATCCTCGGCTTCGACCGGGGTGATCCGGCCGGGCGTGGTTCGCCGAACATCCGCAACGGGTCGACACCCAAGACGGTGCGCACCGAGATCGGCGAGCTCACCATCGAAGTTCCGCGGGACCGGGCCGGGACCTTCGCCCCGGTGATCGTGCCCAAACACCAGCGGCGCATCGCCGGCTTCGACGAGGCCGTGATCAGCCTCTATGCCAAGGGGATGACCACCGGCGATATCGCCGAACACCTGGCCGAGGTCTACGGCACCGATGTGTCCAAAGACCTCGTCTCGCGGGTGACCGACCAGGTGCTGGTCGACATGCGCACTTGGCAGTCCCGTCCGCTGGATCGCGTCTGGCCGGTGATTCTGATCGATGCGATCGTGCTCAAGGTCCGCGGCGCCTCCGCCTCGGCCGTGGGGACGTCCGGCACGGCGGTCGGCAACCGGCCGGTCTATGTCGCGATGGGCATCAACCTCGACGGCGAGCGCGACATCCTCGGGATGTGGGTCGGACCGAGCGGCGGGGAGGGCGCCAAGCAATGGATGAACATGCTCACCGAGCTGCGCAACCGTGGCATCCTCGATGCGTGCATCGTCTGCTGCGACGGCCTGACCGGCCTGCCGGACGCGATCCGGGCGATTTGGCCCGACGCGGTCGTGCAGACGTCGTGCATCTGGTGCGCAACACGCTGCGCTACGTCTCCAAGAAGTACTGGCAGGTCATCACGAAGCAGATGCGAGCGATCTACACCGCCGACCCTGTCGCCTCGGCCGAACTGCTGTTCGAGGACTTCGCCGAGAAGTGGCAACCGCAGTATCCGGCGATGATCGACATGTGGCGTCGCTACTGGAACGAGTTCGTGCCGTTCCTGTCGTTCCCGGCCGAGATCCGCAAGATCATCTACACGACCAACGGCATCGAGTCG
>DASXYU010000102.1:0-5083 GCA_036502295.1 Jatrophihabitans sp.
GGTGGTGCCCGCCTCCACCGCCGCCCTTGCCGGCATCGCCATCGGGCTGTCGAAGGATCTGCTACAACGCGCCGCGGACGTGACGCTCAAGGAGGGGCGGCCGCTCATCGTCGTCCCGCGCGAGACGCCGTTCACGCGCGCGACACTGCAGCACATGCTCGCCCTCGACGAGGCGGGAGCCGTCGTCCTGCCGGCGAGCCCCGGCTTCTACGGTGCACCGCGCAGCGTGCAGCAGCTCGTCGACTTCGTCGCGGGCAAGGTGCTCGACGTGATGGGCGTCGAGCACGACCTCCTCACCCGCTGGAAAGGCCAGCTGGGCGCCGCGCGCTTCTAGCCGAGGACCTTGTTCGGGTCGTGCACCACGATGACGCCGGCGATGTTGTCCGGGATCGATTTGTGGTTGGCGCTGGCCAGGAACATGACGAACGAGATCAGCTCGGTGATGAAGCTGAGGATGCCCTGCACGATGGTGCCGATGATGTTGCGCAGCGCCATCTTCCCCCAGCTCGCCGGGTGGCCGGTCTGCGGGTTGTAAGCCTTCAGCCCGAGCACCTGCCACGCAGGGCTGGTGCCCTTGCCCCAGGCAATCAGACCCCAGATCACGTAACCGATGCCGAGCGTGACGATGGCGAGGGGAATGGCGAGAAAGTAAGCGCCGATGCGACGACCAACAGATGCGAGTTGGACGCCGGGCGGCAGCGCGACGTTGGACATGGAACCTCCCGAGTGGAGCGACAGAATCGTGCGAGCCGATCTGTACAACCACTCGGAATCGTCCGGCATCGTTGGGAGTCCGCCAAGGACTAGGAGATACCGGTACGGTCACGAGCGTGGATGTGGTTGACCGCAAACTTCTCGATGCCCTGCGCGCCCATGGCCGCGCGACCTACGCAGAGCTGGCCCGCGAGGTCGGCCTCAGCGCCCCCGCGGTGCATGAACGGGTCGCGAAGCTCGAAGCCTCGGGAGTGATCACCGGCTACCACGCCTCCGTCTCGCCGGAGTCGCTCGGCTACGCGATGAACGCCCTCGTCGGCATCTTCATCAAGGACGGCGTCGACTCCGACAAGCTCGCCGACGAACTCGCCACCATCACCTCAGTGGAGCACTGCTGGTTCGTGGCGGGGGAGGAGACCTTCGTCGTGAAGATCCGCGTCCCCGGTGTGAAGTCTCTTGAGTCAGCCATTCGCGAGCTGAACCTCATCCCCGGCGTGGCCCGCACGCGCACCACCGTCGTCCTCTCGACGAAGTTCGAGGATCGCGTCCAGTCCGCCGGTGAGGCGGACGGCGAATAGACACAGCCAGTCCGCCGGTGAGGCGGACGGCGAATAGTCAGTTCTGGCGGGAGGCGCGCCGCTTGCGGACCCAGGAGGCGATCGCCTCGAAGTCCTCGTCCCCGCCGAAGAGCCCCTCGACGGCGTGACCGAGGCCGGCCGCGGTGAGGGCGCGGCGCGCGAGCGTCTCGACGTCACCCCATGGGATGTAGGGCTTGGCGATGACGAGGGCGGCGACACCGTGCGCCGAGGTCCAGAGCTCGAGGGCGAGCGGAAGCGGGTCGCCCGGCGGGAAGATCCCGGCGGCAATGCATTCCTGCACCGTCTCCATCAGGCGTGCGAAGGCGCCCTCGCGGATCACGTCGTCGACGTCAGGCGGGGTGTGATCGGTCTGCATCACGGCGACGCGGTAGTGCTCCGGGTGCTCGACGGCCCAGCGCACGTAGGCGACGCCCTCCGCGAGCAGCCGCGCGAGCGGTGTCGAGACCCCCGCCGCCGCGCTGGCGATCGCTGCATCGAGCTCGGCGAAGACGTCGGAGACGACCGCGTCGATGAGGGCGTCCTTGTCGGCGAAGTGCAAGTAGATCGAGGGAGCCGTAACCCCGACTCGCTGGGCCACCGCCCTGATCGATACCGCCTCGACGCCGTCGGTCTCGATGAGGAGGTCCTTCACCGCGGCGATGATGTCGGCACGCAGTTGCTCTCCGCCACCACGTGGTGAGCGTCGCCGCGCGCTCGCCTCGGTCATGCCGACACCGTCTCACGAACCGGCTCGGACTCCGGCTCCGACTCGGTGAGCCCGATGCGCTCGTGCAGGCGGACGAGCGGCCGCGGAGCCCACCAGTTCCACCGTCCTGCCAGGCGCATGAAAGCCGGCACGAGCATGCCGCGGACGAGGGTCGCGTCCATGACCACGGCGAGGGCGAGCCCGGCGCCGAACATCATCATGAACGACACGCGGGCGTTCGCCATCGTGGCGAAGACGATCGCCATGAGCAGTGCGGCAGCGGTGACGATCCGCCCGGTCCGCCCCAACCCCAGGGCAACGGCGTGAGTGTTGTCGGCCGTGGTGCGCCCGGAGCGCAGCCACTCCTCGCGGATACGCGAGAGCAGGAATACCTCGTAGTCCATCGAGAGCCCGAAGGCGACGCAGAACATCAGCGGCGGCATCGTCGCCATCAGATACCCCGTTGTCGTGAGGTTGCTTCCGAACAGCCAGCTGAGGTGCCCCTCCTGGAAGACCCAGACCATCGTGCCGAAGGTCGCCGAGAGCGACAGTGTGTTCAGCACCAGCGCCTTCAACGGCAGGACGATCGAGCCGGTGAAGAGGAAGAGCACCAGGAACGTGGCGATCGCGATGAGCGCGATGGCGAGTGGCATCTTCCTGCCCAGCGAGTGCAGGCTGTCGGAGTTGATCGCGGTCTGGCCCGTGAACTGAACCGGCCAGGGGGACGTCACGTTCTTCAGGTCCTTCAGGATCGTCTTAGCCGTGTCGGACTGGACCTCGGCGTTCGTCTGAACGTTGAGGTAGGTGATCGATCCCTTGGTCATCGCGGGATTGGCCGGGCCGACCGGAGTGCCGTGGACGTAGCTCCCGGCAGCCGAACTCACCGAGGTGACGTGCGGAATTTGCGACAGTCCGGAGGAGTACGTGCCCAGCGACGTCGTGTCACCCCCGATGTCGGGCGCGACGATGCTGATCGCTGCAGCGGCGTTGCTGGGAAAGACGCTGCTCAGCGCGTTGCCGACCTGGTACACCTGCTCGTTCGGAGGCACCACCCGGTGGTCGGGGTAGCCGAAGTTGGCGTGGATGAAGGGCAGCCCCAGGACGACAAGGATACCGGTGAGCAGCAGGCCGACCGGAACTGCGCGCCGCATCACGCGGCTACTCAACCGATACCAGAAGCTCTGCTCGACCGGTTTCACCGCCGGCGCAGGACGGTGCAGGAATCGGCGGACGACGACGCGCAGGTCGAGCGTGTTGATGCGACCGCCCAGCAGCGTCAGTAGTGCCGGCAGCAGCACCAGTGCGGCCAGCGTGGCGAGTGCCACCACCAGCACACCCGCGTAGGCGAAGGATCGCAGGAAATACACCGGAAAGACCGTGAGTGCGGCGAGTGAGAGGGCCACAGTGAGGGCCGAGAAGAGCACGGTCCTTCCCGCGGTGTGCATCGCGGTCCTTACTGCGTCGGGGCCGGGTGCTCCACGGTGCAGCTCTTCGCGGTACCGGCTGACGATGAAGAGGCTGTAATCGATCGCCAGGGCGAGGCCCATCGCCGTCGTCATGTTCAGCGCGTAGATCGAGACGTCGGTGAGCGAGCCGAGCACGCGCAGCAGTGCCATCGTCCCGATGATCGCGAAGAGGCCGACGGCGAGGGGGAGCAGGGCGGCGATGAGGCTGCCGAAGACCCAGATGAGGGCGATCGTCGTCAGCGGCACCGCGATCATCTCCGAGTGGAGCAGGTCGGAGTCGACGAGGTGGTTCACCGTGATGAGGGTGGGCAGCCCGCCACCGGCCTTGATGGTGATGCCGTCATGCGTGCCGACGAGCGGCTGGTAGATCGTCTTGGCCCGGTCGGGCGCGGTGTCGTCGTCGCCGGAGATGAGGGCTGCGATGAGCGCGGAGTGGCCGTCCGCGCTGCGCAATGAAGGCGCCTGTCCGGGGGGCGCGGAGAAGTAGGAACTGACCTGCAGCGTGTAAGGGTCGTGCTGCAGTGCAGTGGCGATGCGTTGGCCTGCTGCGAGCGCTGCAGCCGAGTCGAGACCCTGCGGCGCGGTGACCTCGAAGATCAGATTCGGATCGCCGCTGTGGAACTCCCTCGCGAGGGTGTCCTGCGCCTGCCAGGACTCGGCGTGGGTGTCGTAGTAGCCGCCGGCTTCGAGGTGTGCGGCGACGCTGCTGCCGAAGACCGCGGCCAGAACGAAGACCAGGCCGGCCAGCACCAGGACGGCCTTCGGCCGGCGGACGCCCATGTTGGCTATCGCATTGAGCATGGGTTGTCTCCTGCCCAGAAGTAACTGAACGCCGATAAGTTAACGTCGGTAAGTTATGCCTGTCAAGGGTGTCCGGACGCGATCCGTACGCTTCATGCCATGGCATTGAGTGCGGCCCGCAAGGCGGAACTGACGGAGAAGATCGAGAGCCGGGAGCGTCTGACCCGCCAGGACGGCGAAGACCTCTACGAGAGCGACGACCTCGCCTGGCTCGGCGGGCTGGCACACGGCCTCCGCACCGAGAAGAACGGCGAGACGGTCTTCTTCAACGTCAACCGGCACCTCAACCTCACCAACGTCTGTACCGCGTCCTGCGCCTACTGCAGCTTCCAGCGCAAGCCGGGTGCGAAGGACGCGTACACGATGCGGGTCGAAGAGGCGGTCGAACTCGCCAGTGCCATGAAGGGCGACGGCCTCACCGAACTGCACATCGTCAACGGCCTGCACCCGACGCTGCCGTGGAAGTACTACCCGCGGGTGCTGCGCGAGCTGAAGGCCGAACTGCCCGGCGTCGCGCTGAAGGCGTTCACCGCCACCGAGGTGCACTTCTTCGAGACGATCTCCGGACTCAGTGCGAGCGAGATCCTCGACGAACTCATCGACGCCGGACTCGAATCACTGACCGGCGGAGGCGCCGAGATCTTCGACTGGGACGTGCGCAAGCAGGTCGTCGACCACAACACCCACTGGGAGGACTGGTCGCGAATCCACCGACTGGCACACCAGAAGGGCCTCAAGACCCCGGCCACCATGCTGTACGGGCACATCGAGGAACCCCGGCACCGGGTGGACCACGTGCTCCGGTTGCGCGAGCTGCA
>DASXYU010000103.1:0-1612 GCA_036502295.1 Jatrophihabitans sp.
CAACGACGTGATCGTCCACGGCATCCCGAGTGCCGAGGTGGTGCTGCAGGAAGGCGACATCCTGTCGATCGACTGCGGGGCGATCATCGAGGGCTGGCACGGCGACGCTGCGGTGACGGTCCCGATCGGCGAGGTCGACGAGGAGTCGATGCGGTTGATGGAGGTGACCCGGCGCTCGCTGGAGGCCGCCATCGAGCAGGTGGTGGAAGGGCACCGCCTCGGCGACGTGGGCGCGGCGGTGGAGGGCATCGCCGAGCAGGCGGGGTTCTCGGTCGTGCGCGAGTACGTCGGCCACGGCATCGGCACCGCCATGCACGAGGACCCCAACGTCCCGAACTACGGGCCCGCGGGTCGGGGCATGAAGCTCAAGGAGGGGCACGTCTTCGCCATCGAACCGATGGTGAACGCGGGCACCGCCGAGACCGAGGTGCTCGACGACGGCTGGACCGTCGTCACCCTCGACGGCCGCCGCTCCGCCCACTTCGAGCACACCATCGCCGTCACCGAGCACGGCCCCGAGGTGCTCACCCTGCCGCGCTAGCTGGGCGAAATGTCCGATTGTTGTGACGGGCCTTCTTCATATAGCATGGTCGGTCGGCCCTAGAAGGTTTTTGCGCGCATTTCCGCGCGCCCGGCATTGAAGTAGGTGGAAAGTCCTGGCCAAGCCCAAGGACGACACGATCCTGGTCGAGGGGACGGTCGTCGAACCGCTGCCCAACGCCATGTTCCGAGTTGAGCTCGAGAACGGGCACAAAGTGCTCGCGCACATCTCCGGGAAGATGCGCATGCACTACATCAGGATCCTCCCGGGCGACCGTGTGCAGGTCGAGCTCACGCCCTACGACCTCAGCCGCGGCCGAATCACCTATCGCTACAAGTGAGAGAGATGTTCGATGAAGGTCCGACCGTCGGTCAAGAAGATGTGCGAGAAGTGCAAGGTGATCCGTCGTCACGGAGCCGTGCGCGTGATCTGTCAGAACCCTCGCCACAAACAGCGCCAGGGCTAGTCGCCCCCATGAAGCACCAGGAGAACTGAGTTGGCTCGAATCTCGGGAGTCGACATCCCGCGCGAGAAGCGGTTGGAGATCTCGCTCACCTACATCTTCGGCGTCGGCCGCACGCGCGCCAAAGAGATCTGCGACGGCGTCGGCATCTCGCGCGACACCCGCGTTCGTGACCTCACCGAAGAAGAGGTCGCGCAGCTGCGCACGTACGTCGACGCCAACCTGAAGGTCGAGGGTGACCTCCGCCGCGAAGTCGCCGCCGACATCAAGCGCAAGGTCGAGATCGGCAGTTACGAAGGCCTGCGGCACCGCCGTGGCCTCCCCGTCCGCGGTCAGCGCACGCGCACCAACGCGCGCACGCGCAAGGGACCCAAGAAGACCGTGGCCGGGAAGAAGAAGGCCCGCAAGTAACCAGATCGCAGGAAAAGGAACTCGAGCATGGCCAAGCCGGCTGCCGGCGGTCGTCGTCCCAAGCGGCGCGAACGCAAGAACATCGCGTACGGGACGGCGCACATCAAGTCGTCGTTCAACAACACCATCATCACCTTCACCGACCAGCAGGGGAACACCATCGCGTGGGCCTCGGCGGGGAACGTGGGGTTCAAGGG
>DASXYU010000104.1:0-34853 GCA_036502295.1 Jatrophihabitans sp.
AGTACGGCTGATACCCATAGCCGAGCATGAGGTGTTCGAGCTCTTCGCGGCTGATCCGCGCGAGCACCGTCGGATTGGCGATCTTGTAACCGTTGAGATGCAGGATCGGCAGCACGGCGCCGTCGCTGACCGGGTCGAGGAACTTGTTGGAGTGCCAGCTCGCCGCCAGCGGTCCGGTTTCGGCCTCGCCGTCGCCGACCACACACGCCACGACGAGGTCGGGGTTGTCGAAGGCCGCGCCGAAGGCGTGCACCAGCGCGTAGCCGAGTTCACCGCCCTCGTGGATCGAGCCCGGTGTCTCCGGTGCGACGTGACTCGGAATCCCGCCCGGGAAGGAGAACTGCCGGAACAGCTTGCGCAGTCCCTCGGAGTCCTCACTGATCGTCGAATAGATCTCGCTGTAGGTGCCTTCGAGGTAGGCGTTGGCGACGAGTCCTGGCCCGCCGTGGCCAGGCCCGGTGATGTAGATGGCGTCGAGATCGCGTCGCAGGATGGCGCGGTTGAGGTGGGCGTAGATGAGGTTCAGGCCGGGCGTCGTGCCCCAGTGCCCGAGCAGCCGTGGCTTGACGTGTTCGGCGAGCAGCGGCTCGCGGAGCAGCGGGTTGTCGAGCAGGTAGATCTGCCCGACGGAGAGATAGTTCGCAGCGCGCCAATAGGCATCGACCAGAGCGAGTTCGTGCTCGTCGAGAGTTGTCAGGTCGTTCATGTCCGTATCCCTCGCTGTCGTTTCTCAAGGTTCCAGAGACCGCAATGCCCGTCTACCCCTGGTTGGGGCGGACGGGCACCGCGTGGACAACCCCGGATCGGTCAGACGGTTGCCAGTGTGTCGGTCGGCGTGTGCTCGTGCGGGATGAGGACTTCGGTGTCCCCACCGACGCGGCGGCTGTGCCAGAGGCCGAGGCCACCGAGGACGGTGAGGAGTCCGCCACCGATCCAGGCCGCGATGGCCGCGATGCCGGCGATGGTGCCCATGGTCCCGAAGGCGTAGGCATTGAGCAGCAGGCCGCGCAGCGTCTCACCCTGGAAGACGGTCGCCCGGGTCGAGGTCAGCGCGTCGATCACAGCCTGGTCGGTTGTCGAGCTGATGTCGGTGCCGAGCTGGGCGTAAGTGTGACCCTTGTACGGCGCAAGCTTTGCCTCGAGTGCCGCGTCAGTACTGCTCGGCATCTCGCTGAGGTGCACCGCGATGAAGTGGTCGGCGTAGGTCTCAGCCTGGGCGCCGGTGGTCATCTTCTTGCCCGCGTACTTCCCCATCGCGGCAGCGTCCTTCGCCGGAAGCGACGACAACGCGGCCTTCGCCGGGAAGAAGATCTGCTGATTCGACAGCTCCTTGTGCACTTCATTTCCGACGAAGGTGTTGGCCCAGGTGAGCAGGCCGCCTGCGATGAAAAGCAGGACGGCAAGGCCGAGACCAACGATGCTGGTGATGAGATCAAAGACCCTGCGCTTCATGGTGAGCTCCCTTGTTCGGGTCTGTCTGGTGACGATTCAAATGCTCATCCACCAGCCTCTTCACCACACGGGCCCTAGGTCCCGCTGAAGGTCCCTATCAGTCGCGCCGTGCTTCGCTACCGAAGACCGCGGCCTGGGTGCGGCGCTCCATGCCAAGCTTCGCGAGCAGACTCGAGACGTAGTTCTTCACCGTCTTCTCGGCGAGGAACATCTTGTCGCCGATCTGCCGGTTGGTGAGGCCGCTGGCGATGTAGTCCAGCACCTCGCGCTCCCGGTTCGTGAGCGAAGCGAGGCGATCATCGGTCTCGGAGTGCTCCCGGACACGCTCCATCACCTGCGCGATGACCGTGGTGTCGATGAGCGACTTGCCCTGCGCCGCCTGCCGGATGGCGTCGACCAGGCCGGAGGTACGCACCTCTTTGAGGACGTAGCCCGACGCGCCTGCGAGGACGGAGGCGAGGACGGCGTCGTGGTCGGAGTAGCTGGTGAGGATGAGGCAGTAGGTGCCGGGCAGCGCCGAGCGGATATCGCGACACACGTCGATCCCGCTGCCGTCGGGCAGCCGCGCGTCGAGGATGGCGACGTCGGGGCGTGAGGCGAGCGCGCGGGGCAGTGCCTCGGCGACCGTGCCTGCCTCGCCGACGATCTCGAATCCGGGAACGGCGCGCAGCAGTTCGGCGATGCCGCGTCGCACGACTTCGTGGTCGTCCAGCAGGAAGATCCTGACGTGCTGTTCGGTGTCGTCTTCTACCAACTGCTCAGTCATCGGATCCCCGTCCTCCACCGTGCGATCGTTCCTCCGGTCGCACCGGAGGCCAGTTCGAACGAGCCGCCCAGCCGCTCGGCGCGGCGCCGCAGGTTCGTCGTCCCGCTGCTGCGCGCATAGGCGGCAGCGACGCCGTCGATCCCGACTCCGTCGTCCGTGACGGTAATCGTGAGTTCGTCACCGCTGAGCGCGATATCAACGTTAGCCTCCGTGGCCCTTGCATGCTTGGCGATGTTGGTGAGCGTTTCGCGCACCACCGCGACGACGTCCTCGGTGAGTTCGTCGTCGAGACGTATCTCCACGAGACCGCCGAAGGCGACGTGGGGCGTGAAGCCGAGTGCGGGCGCGACGTCGCTGGCGACCTCAAGGACGCGCTTGGAGAGGCCGTCGGAGGAGATGCCGAGGTTGCCCCGCAGATCGAAGATGCTGGTGCGGATGCGCCGGATCGTGCGGTCGATGTCCTCGACCCGCTGATTGAGGCGCCGCGCGATCGCCGGGTCGTTTCGTAGCTCGGCGGCGGCCCCCTCAAGGCTGATGCCGATGGCGAAGAGCTCCTGGATCACGTGGTCGTGCAGGTCGCGGGCGATCCGGTCGCGATCCTCATGCAGTTTGATCTTCTGGTCCAGTGATCGGGCGGCGGCGAGCTCGAGGGCGACGCTGGCATGTGAGGCGAAGCCGGCTGCCATCACCGCCTCGGACTCGGAGAATGCCGCGCGCCCCTCACGGCGCATCAGCATCAGGGTGCCGCGCGACTGCGCGCCGCCGTGCAGCGGGAGGACCATCGCCGGACCGCGATCCTCGATCTCGGCGAGGAAGCTGTTATCGAGGGTGAGGTGGTTCGTCTGTGGCAGTACCAGCGGTTGCTCGTTGATGAGCACCGATCTCGTCAGAGTCTTGCTGAGCGGGAACCGCCGTGCCGAGATGCGGTCCGCCTCCTCGCCGAAGGCGACCTCTATGAGGACGCTCTCGCCGTCACTCGTCGTGAGGGCGACGCTCACCAGGTCGGCGTCGGCGATGTCCATCGCGCGCCTCGCGATGAGGTGCAGCGGGTCCTCGCCGTCGGAGGCGAGCAGTTGTGCGCCGATTTCGACGGAGGCCTCCAGCCAACGCTGCTTGAGTTGGGCGTCGCGGTAGAGGCGGGCGTTGCTCACCGCGGTGCCGGCCGCGAGCGCCAGCGCCACCGCCAGTTCTTCGTCCTCCTCGCTGAAGACGCCGTTGACGCTGTCGGCGAGATACAGGTTGCCGAAGATCTCCGCGCGGGAGTGGATCGGAACGCCCAGGAACGACTCCATCGACGGGTGGTTGCCGGGGAAGCCCACGGAGCGCGAGTCGCGGTTGATGTGCTCCAACCGGATCGGGTGCGGATCGTGGATGAGGGCACCGAGCAGGCCCTTGCCTGAGGGCAGCGGCCCGATCCTGTGTGCGTCGTCCTCGGAGATACCGACGTGGATGAACCGCTCCAGCCGTCCTTCGGCGTCGTCCTGGGCGATGACGCCGAGGGCGCCATAGCGGGCGCCGACGAGTTCGAGCGCCGACTCGATGATGTTGCGCAGCACGAGTTCGAGCGACAGGTCGCCGGTGACCGTCTCGACGGCGCGCAGCAGGCCGAGCAGGCGCCTTGGGTGCGCGCCCAAGCGAGCCAACCCGCCGTCTGTCGCAGACGCGGGCAGCTTGCCTGGGTTGGGATGCTGAGTCAGCTCAGATCTCCTCAACGAGGACGTCGACCAGCCTGCGCCGACGAGTACCCGGCGTGGCCGGGGCGCGGCCGACACGGAGCAGCACATGTGGGAAGTCGTCGATACCGAGTTCGGCTCGTAGCGCCTCGCGTGTGGAGGGCACCTCGGTGATCTGGGTCAGCGGGCTTGCCGCGTAGCCGTGTTTGGTGATCTCCAGCAGCGCCCGCTCAAGCCCTTCGCCGGCCCGCAGCCAGTCATGCTGACGGTCGCCCTCGGTGCAGAGCAGCACGAGGGTCTGCTTGCGCGAGGAGTGGGTGTCGGTGGGCAGCGCGCCGCTCGCGTGCATGTCGAAGTTCCGGATCGGGACGTCGTCGTGCGTCAGGGCGGTGACCCGTGGGATGACCGTGCTCGGCACACCGTCGAGGCGACCGGGGTCGTCCGTGGTCCAGGCCCGCACTTCGGCGCGGTAGGACGGGTTGAGGTTCTGGATCTCGTCGGCGTGCTGCGCCAGCCGGGTGACCATCAGGCGCTGGTCGACGTCGTGGATGACGATGAGCCGCGCGTCCTCGGCGTGGACCGCCTCCTCCAGCGCGTCGAGGACGTCCTCGGGGACGGGCTCGTCGTCGAAGCGTCGCCGGTTGGTGTGCCGCCGGTCGATCTCACCGTCGAGTGCGGCGAGGTCGACATCGACCGTGCCGCTCTCCTTGGCGGTGATCACGGCGAGCAGCTGCGAATCACGGATGTCGGGTGTGCGGTCGATGATCGCTTCGAAACCGTCGGCGGCCAGCGAGGCGCGGGCGTTGAGCAATGCACAGCCGCAGCTGATCGTCAGCTGGCGGGACGTCGGGTCAAGGACGGGCAGCTGGCGCGCCCGGTCCGCGTAGAGGCTCATGCCGTCGGCGCCGAGGGTGAAATGCCACGGCTGGGTGTTGTGCACCGAAGGGGCCGTCGTGGCCCGGACGGCCGCGCGGCGCAGCGCGATGGCGGTCGGGCTGGAAGCGTAGGTGGTCATGGCGCCGTCCTCTGCCCGCCGGTGCGGGCGTTCGCGAAACACGTCTTCACTGTTCACGATCCGCTCCGTCCTCGTGTTCCCGTAGGGACTTTAGGCCCGCGGAAGGGGGTCTGAACCGCCTTGATCCCGTGCCGCGTACCGTGCGCTTCACAGCGGGTGCTACGCCGGTGCAGGCACGAGACAGTGAGGGTTCGCATGCGTTTCGTCTTCCAGTTCCCCGAGACCGGTGGCCTCGTCGACGACATGCTGCAGACCGGATCGCCCGCGGAGGTGGCACTGCATGCCGAGCAGGCCGGTTTTGACGCCATCAGCTTCACCGAGCACCCGGCACCGAGTGCACGCTGGCTGGAGTCGGGTGGGCATCAGAGCCTCGACCCGTTCGTGGCACTCGCCGCCGCGGGCGCGGTGACCTCGACGATCCGGCTGATGACCAACCTCACTGTGGCGCCGTACCGCAACCCGATGCTGCTTGCCAAGTCGGCGGCGACGCTCGACCGGCTCTCCGGTGGGCGAGTGATTCTCGGCATGGGTGTCGGATACCTGAAGTCCGAGTACGTCTCGCTCGGCGTGGACTTCGAGGAGCGCAACGTGCTGTTCGATGAGGCATTGGCCGTGCTGCCGCTGCACTGGTCGGGGGAGCCGTTCAGCTTCGAGGGCACCCACTTTTCCGCGCGTGAGGTCGTCGCGCTGCCCAAGCCGACGCAGCAGCCGATCCCGATCTGGATCGGTGGTAACTCGAATCTCAGCCGACGCCGTGTGGTGAACAGCGCCCACGGATGGATGCCGATGCTCGGGCCGGCGAGCCTGTCGACCGCGGTACGTACGAAGAACATCGAGACGCTGGAGGAGCTCGCGCCGATCGTCGCGGAGACCCGGGCGAAGGCCGCAGAGGTGGGACGCCCCGACGCGATCGACATCTGCTGCACCTATGACCTCAACGTCCAGACCGGGACGAACGCCGAGCAGCACCGCGAGCAGATCGCGGCCTACGAGAAGGCCGGCGTCACCTGGATGGTCGTGAGCTGCGCCTCCACCTCGCAGGAGCAGAGCTTCGCCTTCCTGGACTGGTTCGGCGCGGACGTCCTCAGCTAGCCCGACGACTCAGCTAGCCCCGACGACTCAGCTAGCCCGACGACTCAGCTAGCCCGACGACTCAGAGCGAGGCGACGAGGTCCGGATCCTTGCCGGTATAGAACAGCGCGGCGCGCTTCACCGCGAGTTCGGTGGGCGCCGGCTCCCAGCCGAGTTCGCGGGTGGCCTTGCTGTGGTCGGTGGCGGACTGGATGTGCGCGAGGCGCGCGGCGGCCTTCGTCAGCCGGGGGTCCTTCTTGCTGAAAGGACGCTTCAGGTCGCCGATGGCACCTGCGATCAGCAAGGTGCGTGCGGAGATCTGTTTCGTCGGAGGCGCGACGCCGCCGACCGACGCGGCGACGTCGATGAGGTCCTTCCACGGTATGAAGCGCTCGGAGATGATGTAACGCTCGCCGGCCCGTCCCTTCTCCTCAGCGAGGAGGAAGGCGCGGGCGACGTCCTGCACGCCGACGAATTCCATCGAGCCGGGCATGACGAACGGCAGCTTGCCCATGGCCGCGGCGGCGACCATGCCACCGTGTGGCGTGCCGCTGTAGTCCGGTGCGCCGAACGGGGTCGAGACGTTGAGGACGACGGCGGGCAGGCCGTGCTCCGTGACGTACTCGAGGACGAGCTGCTCCGCCGCGATCCGCGCCTTGATGTACTCGCCGCCCAGGTGAGCCCAGTTGTGCGGCAGCTCCTCATTCGCGAGCTGCCACTTCGGCACTCGGGCGATCGTCCCGACGGTGGAACAGAAGACGAACTTGGGGACGGTCGTGGCGAGGGCGGCGTCGAGGGCGTGACGCAGGCCGTGCACGTTGGTGGTCCAGAGCGGTGCGTAGTCGCGCAGGCTGGGACGGGCGTCGACGATGCAGTAGTGGACGCCGTCGACGCCGTCCATCGCTGCACGCAGCGCGGCGTCATCGGTGAGTTCGCCGGTGTGGTGCTCGACGTCGAACTCCTCGAAGGGGCGGGTGGCACTGCTCGGCCGGGTCCAGACCCGCACGGTATCGCCGCGCTCGACGAGGTGGCGCACGACGTGCGACCCGACGAAACCGCTCGCGCCCATCACCAGAGTCGTCCTGCCCACGCCGTCCTCCGCCTTCCGTAGTACTTGCTATTGGTGCTGACGAGAGTGTCAGGAAGGCGGGGGATTGTCGATAACCGGAGAGAATGGCTGGGTGATCGAGTTCGTGGGCTACCTCGCCAGCGCCGGTGCCATCGCGATGTGGCTGCCGCAGGTGGTCCGAACTCTGAGAAACCGCAACGACACCGCGCACCTGCAGGCGATCAGTCTGGGTGCCTACGGCGTGGGCGTGGTCTTCAACGGATTGCTGATCAGCTACGGGGCATTGACCGGCAGCGTCCCGGTGATCGCCGCCGGCTGCGTCAACGTCATCTGCTCCCTGCTCATCGTGAGCCTCAAAGTCATCAGTGACAGGGCGCCGGCCGCATGACGGTGGTCATCGGGTGGCTGGTCGCCGTCATCGACATCGCCCAGTTCGTGCCCCAGGCCCGCCGTGCGCTGCGCCTGCGCACGCACCCGCGGGCCCTGCACGGCCTCAGTCTCTGGACGTGGTGCGTCGCCACCGGGCAGGCCGTGCTCTGGGTGGTCTACGGCTTCGCCACCGACCGGCTGCCGATCGCGATTCCGAACGTCGTCATCGCGCCGCTCTCCGCGCTCGTCCTGCTCCTGGCCCTACGCAGCAGGAACGGCAGCCGCGTCAGGAGCCGGCGTGGTGCCGAGCGTGCGGACGCTGCGGCTGAGCAGTGACGCCGCCACCGCCAGCAGGATGACGACTCCTGCGCCGACGAGGGTGGGGCCCATTCCGATCACACCGCTGATCGGTCCGGCAGCGATCTGCCCGATCGGTATCGCCACCCAGGAGCCGAGCGCGTCATAGGAGCTGACCCGCGCGAGATAGTCACCGGGGATGTAGCGCTGCAGCGAGATCTGCCATGCGACCCCGAACTGCTCGATGGCCAGCCCGTCGATGAAGAAGAGGACGAGCAGCGGCCAGAAGCCGAAGTGACCGGCCATTGCGAAGATGGGCAGCGCCATCGGAGCCGCGCAGAGCATGCCGAAGGCCATGAGCCGGCGGGGGACGAGCCGCATCGCGATCACGCCGCCCGCGACGTAGCCGACGGCTTGCGCGCCGAGCGCGATGCCCCACTCGCTGCGTCCGATCGTGTCGTCGGCGAAGACGGGGCCGAGGACGACGGTGGCGCCGACGACCACCGCGTTGATGAGGGTGAAGGCGGCGACCACCACCCAGATCCACTCGTAGGAGACGAAGGTCTTCCAGCCGACGTGTAGTTCGCGCAGGAAGCTGTCGCCGCTGCGCCCATCGGCGCCGGGACGGCGCGGTTCGCGTTTCGGCTCCTCGATTCGCATGAGGACGAAGCAGACGGCGGAGGCGGCATAGGTCGCCGCGTCGATCGCGATCGCCCACCCCGATCCAGCGGCGACGATGATGATGCCGGTGAAGCTGAGCCCGATGACGTTGGCGCCGTTGACGCCGAGCCGCGAGAGCGCGTTCGCCTTCTGCAACGCCGCGGAGGGCACAGTCTGTGGCAGGACTGCCGCCGATGCCGGTGCCGAGAAGGCGGCGACGGCTCCGTTCACCGCAGACAGTGCCGCGAGCAACGCCACCGAGTCAGTCCTGGCGATCACCACCGCGGCGACCGCCGCCTGCGTCACGGCGCTGGCGAGGCTTGCACCGACCATGACGAGGCGCCGTGGCAGTCGATCGGCGACGACGCCGCCGATGAGGATGAAGACCACGAGGGCGATGCTGCGAGCGGCGGTGACGATGCCGACGCTGGTGGCTGATCCGGTGAGGTCCAGGACGGCGAAGGCGAGGGCCACCGGTGCGATGGCGCTACCGAGGCGGCCGATCGTGGAGCCTGTGACCAGCCAGCGGAACGGTGCGCTGCCCAGCGGGTTGGCCAGTGGGTTGGCCAGTGGACTGGGGACCTCGGTCACGTCCCGACCCTTTCACATGGGTCGAGGCGATTCGGCCGTGTTCACGCTGCGCTAAATCGAGTGAGTCACAGGATCGCATAGAGCAACTCGACGAATCCGAATCCGACGAGCGAGACCAGCGTCTCCATCACCGACCATGTCTTGAAGGTCTGCCCCACTGTCAGTCCGAAGAGCTCCTTCACCAGCCAGAAGCCTGCATCGTTGACGTGGGAGAGGAACAGCGACCCGGTTCCGATCGCCAACGCGAGCAGCGCCGCGTGGGTCGCCGGTATGCCGGTGGCTAGTGGCGCCACGATGCCCGCCGCGGTCACGGTGGCGACCGTCGCCGAACCGGTGGCCAGCCGCAGCGCCACCGCGATGAGGTAGCCGAGGACGAGGACGGAGATGTGCGCGTTGTTCGCCCACTTCGCGACCGAATCGCCGACGCCGGCACCGATGAGGGTCTGCTTGAAGCCACCGCCTGCGCCGACGATGAGGATCACTGCCGCAACCGGCCCGACGCTGTCACCGATCTTGGTGAGCAACTGCTGCCCGGTGAACCCCACCGTGTACCCGAAGGTGACCATCGCGAGCAGGACCGCGAGGACCATCGCGGTGAGCGGCTCGCCGATGAAGTCGAAGACCACCCGCGCCTGCGTGGGGTGATCGGCATCGGTGTCGATGATGTCGGCGAGCGCCTTGCTGAGCATCAGCACGACCGGGAAGAGGATCGTGCAGAGGGTGACGGGGAAGGACGGCTGACGCCGCCGCGCCGCGTCCTCACCGGCGCTGCCGTTGCCGGGGCCGTCCGCGCCGGCGCGCGTGTCGATGCCACCGGCGACTGCGGGCGGCCCGACCGGTACCCAGCGCGCCGCGAGGTGTCCGAAGAGCGGCCCACAGATCGCTACGGTGGGGATCGCGACGACGATGCCGAGCGCAAGCGTGGTGCCCAGTTCGGCATGGACGGCGCTGATCGCCAGCAACGGACCGGGGTGGGGCGGGATCAGTCCGTGCAGCGCGGAGAGTCCGGCGAGGCCGGGGATGGCGATGCGCATGAGGCGCTGGCCGGAGCGTTGGCTCACTAGCACGATCACCGGCAGCAGCAGGACGAGCCCGATCTCGAAGAACATGGGCAGTCCGATGATCACGGCCACGAGTGCCATCGCCCACGGCACAGCGGCTCCCCGGGCCTTGGCGAGCAGCGTGTCGATGACCCGGTTCGCGCCGCCGGAGTCGGCGAGGAGCTTGCCCAGCATCGCGCCGAGGGCGATGAGCAGCCCGACCTCTTTCAGCGTGCTGCCCACGCCGTCCTCGAAGTTGCTGACGACCTTCGCCAGTCCGACGCCGCTCGCGATTCCGACGAACGCGGAGCCGACGACGAGGGAGAGGAAGGGGTGGAGCTTGGCCCAGACGATCAGCAGGACGATGAGGGCGATGCCGCCGAGCGCGACGAGCGCGAGACGGGTGTCGTGCGCCGACCACGCGCTCGATGCGGGTGCTGATGCCGCCAGCGGTGCAGCGAGTGTTGACGTGAGGACGGTCATGATGACACCTCCGAGTAGCCGGGCACGGCCTTGTCCAAGCGGTCGAGGACGGCCTGCGTCGTCTGCGCAGTGCTGCCGCCGATGTCGACCGTGATCGCGTTCTCGTCCTCGCCGGGTTCTTCGAGTGTCGCGAACTGCGACCGCAGCAGGCTCGGTGGCATGAAATGCCCGGTGCGCTCGGCGAGTCGGGACGCGATGAGTTCGTAGGAACCCTTCAGGTAGACGAAGATGACGTTCTCGCCGCGGAGCACGTCGCGATAGCTGCGTTTGAGTGCCGAGCAGGTGACGATGCCGGGCTTGCCGGCCGCGGTCTGCGCGCTTATCCAGTCGGCGATGCGGGCCAGCCAGGGCTGACGATCCTCATCTGTGAGCGGTATGCCGGCGCTCATCTTGGCGATGTTCGCCGCGGGGTGCATCACGTCGCCCTCGGCGTAGTCCCAGCCCAGACGTTCTGCGAGCGCCTCGGCGATCGTGGTCTTGCCGCCACCGGACACGCCCATCAGCACGAGCACCGGCGGTGGAACGTGGTTGGTCACTGTGTTCTCATTCCCACAAGATCGACGTTGTCACCGTTTTCGCGTTCAATGCCACCACCAGCGCAGGCCGACGACGCCCGGTCCGAAGTCATGCACGAGGCTGTGCAGGCCTTGCACAGCCTGTGCCGTGCAGCTGATCTCGTTGCCGTCGCGGTCTTCGGTGAAGGCGGCGCGGGTGCTACCCCACCCGTATCTCGATCACCGCAGTCGCGTCGAGCCTGGTCCGCCTGATCGACCGGCCGCCGCTGGACGGGATGGTGAGCAGATCCCACAGTGCATTCTCTGGAACGTCGAGGATCTCTTCGGCGAGTGCCGTTGAGGCGATCGGTGAGATCACGCGGATCATCAGCTCGATCAACGACTACCAGACGACCATCGCCTCAGCGGTGGAGGAGCAGACTGCCACTACCGCCGAGATGAGCCGGAGCGTCGCCGAAGCCGCCACCGGCACCGGCGAGATCGCGAGCAACATCACTGGCGTGGCAGAGGCGTCCACCTTCACCACCGAAGGCGTGGCGCAGGCTCGCGTCGCCACCGAGGACCTGGCGCGCATGGCGGGAGATCTCCAGGCGCAAGTCGCAAGCTTCGTGTATTGATCCCGGCCTGCGGGCGTTGCCTACTGGACTACGTTGGCAGGATGCAGCTTCAGCGGAGGGTCGAGGGTGACGTCACGACGCTCGCGGTTGCGGGCGACGTCGATATCCGCTCAGCAGCGGAGTTACGCGACGCCGGGACGCGTGAGCTTGAGGAAGTCGGCTGCGCCAAGCTCGTCCTTGATCTCTCCGGTATCGAGTTCATCGATTCGACCGGCCTGGGTGCGCTGCTCGGCATCCGGCTCGTGGCTGAGAAGCAAGACAAGCCCGTGGTGCTCCACGCCCCGTCCGAGCACGTCTTCTACGTGATCGATCTAGCTGGGCTCTCTGAGGACTTCATCGTCGACGGCATCTGATCCTCCGCGAGTGCGACGGTGAACCACACCGTGGTGCTCTGCGGTGCCGTGTCGATGCCCCAGTTGTCCGCGAGCGTGCGAAGGATTACGAGCCCGCGTCCGTCGGTGTCGGTGTCGCGCGGGTCGCGGGGGATGGGCATCGCACCTCCGGAGTCGGTGACCGCGACGCGGACCGCCTCGTCCGTGAGAGTCACGTCGACGCTGAAGGGGCTGTGCGCGTGCCTGACGGCGTTCGTGGCGAGCTCGCTGGTGATGAGGACGCTCCGGTTGCGGACGTCCCCACGCGTCCCGTCCAATGCGCCGGCGACGAAGGCCCGCGCCTCGGCGACGGAGGCGGGACTGTCGGGGTAGCGGGCGGTGGTCATGACTCGAAGGGGAGGATCTCGTTCAGGCCGGTGGCGGCGATGAGATCGCGGACGATGGTGCTCGGGCGGCGTAGTCGCAGGTCGTAGCCGCGGTTGCGGGCACCGAGCAGTACCGCGAGGCCGGAGCTGTCCATGAAGCTCAACTCGGACACGTCGACCACCAGCTTTGTCGGTGGTGGCACGGTGTCGAGGGCGAGACCTGCCGACGCTGCGGTGGCGATGTCGAGTTCACCGTGTAGACCGAGTACGGGCGTCCCATCTGGATCACGCCCGACCGTGGCGTTGAAGGCGGCAGACCTTACGGGTTCCATCGCAACCCCAGTACTGCGGTGTCATCGGCGGCACCTTGCGGTGACATCACGGTCAGGACGGTATCGAGCAAAGCTTCCAGGTCCGGTGTTTGGTGAGCGGCGAGGCACAACGCACGTATTCCCGCTTCGACGGATTGTCCACGGCGCTCGATGAGTCCGTCGGTGTAGGCGAGAAGGACGTCGCCTCGGGAGAGCGCGAGTGTGGTGACCGTGTATTGCTTGCCTACGCCGACCGGTGGCCCGACGGGAATTGCCACCGGTGCGCCCCTCTCGCGGGAGACCAGCACGAGCGGAGGGTGCCCGGCGTTGGCGAAGGTCGCGATTCCGTTGTCCAGGTCGATCGTGCCGCAGATGAGGGTCGCGAAGTGCCCGTCACGACCAAGGTCGACCAGGCCACTGAGCTTGGTGAGGACGATGGCCGGATCGTGTCCCTCCATCGCATACGCGGTGATGGTGTGGCGCAGTCGGGACATCATTGTGGCTGCGCTGAGGCCCCGCCCGGAGACGTCGCCGATGGTGAAGAACATCCGGCCGTCATTGAGGCTGATCACGTCATACCAGTCGCCGCCGACGTTGATGCCCTCGGTGCCGGCGAGATAGCGGATCGCGATTTCAAGGCCCGGGGGGCGGGGCAGGTACTGGGGCAGCAGCGACGTCTGGAGGATCTCGGCGACGCCGCGCTCCGTCTCGTAGAGCTGTCCGGTGACGGTGGCGAGTTGCTCCGCCACCGCGCGTCGGCGAACCAGGCGTTCGGTGAGCACCGTCATGATCAAGGTGAGCAGGATCCCGGCGCCAAGGATGATCCAAGCGACCGAGGCGGCAAAGGTACCGAGCAGCGGCGAACGCGGGCTGATCACCGCTGTCAGTACCTGGTCCCCGAACGGGATCGGTGCTTGGCCGACGGTGCCATGCAGCGGCAGGTGGTCGACGTTCGTCTCGATCAGGTTCGCCGGGGTCTTGTCCTTGCCGAAGTAGACGGCGAAGTTGAGGTTGCTCAGGAGAGAGTTCGAAGGAAGGATCAGCCGCCGGTTGCCGGGCAGTGTCGATTCGGCGTACGCGACGTAGGTGCGTCCCGCGATCGAGGATGCGAAGGCGTAGCCGAAGTTCTGCGCTGTCGCCGTTGCGATACGGGTCACGGCGAGCGTGCTGCTGGCGATTGCCGACTTCAACAACTGGGTGGACTGCGCTGAGTCGACGCCGAGGAGCAGTGCGCCGCCGAGCGAGGAGACAAGGGTTGGAGCGCCGTTGTCGATCCTGAAGATGCGGGCGCCGACGAACGTATCGGGTACCGACTTGCTCATCTCCGCCGTGGCGAGGCTCAGCTGGCCGGTGGCCGCTGCGAGCAGGGCGGGACGTCCGATACGGCGCTGCACGTCAACCGGAGCGGCCGCGAGGGCATCTGCGGTCAGTTCCACCTGCACGTTGACCTGACGTTGCTCGCTGTGCAGATAGTTCAGGCGTGAGACGGTGCAGAGTCCCGCAGTGACGAGTAGTCCACAGATCAGCACCAGGATCGACAGCGTGTGTGGCCGGTGACGCTCGGGTTTCCGCACCGGGGCTTCCGTCGCTCCGGTAGGGCCAGCGGCCGGAGCCGACATGACCTTATCGAGCACCACTTCGGACATTTGCCCTCCTAGCGGTCTGAACCTATCAGCGGCACCGCATCGAGGGGACTCGAAAGTCCGATCAGTTGACCCACTGCTGCGGGCGCACGATCAGGACGCGTGCTGAGGTGTTACGCAGCACCTCCTGGATGGTGCTTCCGAGCAGTAATTTGCTCACCAGCGAGACGCGGCGCACCGCGAGGACGACGAGTTCTGCGTCCTCCGCTTCGATGGCCTTCACCAAGCCGTCCGCGGCGTCGGTGGTGTGCGGTTGCTGTATCTCATACGGAATGTTGGTCTTGTCGAGGCGTGTTCGCACGGCGTCGAGATCCTTCTCGTCCGCGGCCGTGGTCTCGGCGAAGTTATTGGCGACGACGACGTTGACGACGATCAACTTGTGCGCGCGCCACGTCGCCTCGAGGATGCCCTCCTCAAGCGCGGCACCACCTTCGGGAGTTGGAACGTAACCCACTACGACTGTCATGCCTGAAGTCTTGCGCGGGAACCACGAAAAACACAGAGGCCCTGGACGCCCGGGGAGCCGCGGAGCGGCCGGGCGTGCCTCAGGCAAGGACGGGCGGCCAGGTGGAGGGATCGGTCAGCCGATCGCGGCGGCGGAATGCGTCAGCCGATTGCGCCGACCTCGTCGAGCATCTCGGTCTCAAGGCGCGTGACTGCACTCGCAGCGACGGACTCGCGCATCGCGGCGAGGCGCGCCTTGGAGGGGAAGAACACCGCGGCCAAGACGCCGCCGGCGGCGAAGACGACCGCGCAGCTCAGAAAGACCACTGTGTAGCCGTGCGTCGCTGACGCGAAAGCGGATGTCCCGACGTGCGAGTGGGCGTAGGCGGTCGTCGCCGATGCGGCCATTGTGCTCAGTACTGCGGTCCCGATCGAGCCGCCTACCTGCTGCATCGTGCTGACCAGCGCTGATGCGACACCCGAGTCTTGCGGCTGCACGCCGGCGGTGGCGGTGTTCATCGAGGGCGACATGACCATGCCCATCGCCAAACCCATCAGGATCAACGCAGGCAGCACGCCACTTGCGTAGGAGGAGTGCACGTCCAGTCGCGAGAGGTAACCGAGGGCAAGGAAGCCGAGCGCCATGCCCACCGTGATGACGATGCGCGGGCCGAAGCGTGGCAGCGTGACGATGTTCGAGGTGTTCGAGCTGATCATCGCGCAGCCGATCATCGGCAGGAACGCCAACCCGGACATGGCCGGGCTGAAGCCCTTGACGATCTGCAGGTAGTACGTGAGGAAGAGGAACAGACCGAACATCGCGATCCCGGCGATGCCGACAGCGGCGAACGCCATGCCGCGGGATCGGTCGGCCACGACGCGCAGCGGCAGCAACGGTTGCTTCACCACGCGCTCGGCGAGCACGAAGCCGATCAAGAATGCACCACCCACGATGAGCGAGGTGATGGTGACGGGCGAGGCCCAGCCGTCAATCTCGGCCTGGGAAAAGCCGAACACCAGGCCGAACAGGCCGATCGCGGCGAGCGCGGTCCCAATGAAGTCGACGCGCGGGCGCACCGGCGGCTTGAGCTCGCTCATGTAGAGGACGGCGCCGATGAAGGCGGCCGCGGCGAACAGCACGTTGACGTACATGCACCAGCGCCATGACAGGTATTGGGTCAGTACCCCGCCGAGGATCAGGCCAACCGCGCCGCCACCCACGGCGACGGTGCCGAAGACGCCGAATGCCTTGCCGCGCTCACGCGGGTTGGAGAACGTGGCGATGAGTGTGCCCAGCGCAGCCGGGGCGAGCATGGCGCCGGCGACCCCCTGGATCGCGCGGGCGACGACGAGCACTCCGAAGGACGGTGCGGCGCCGCCGAGCGCCGAGGCTGCCGCGAACGCGACGAGCGCGATCAGAAAGATCCGCTTACGTCCGACGAGATCACCGACGCGCCCGCCCAGCAGCAGCAGGCTGCCGAAGGCGAGGGCATAGGCGGTGACGATCCACTGCCGCTGGCTGTCGCCGAAGGCGAGGTCGGCCTGTGCGGACGGCAGTGCGATGTTCACGACGGTCGCGTCGAGAACGACCATGAGTTGCGCGATCGAGACGATGACGAGCACGAGCCAACGGCGCGAGCCCGCCTGCGCCTCGGGTGCCCTCCGCTCGGTGACTTCGTTAGCGGCCATAGTCGGTGTCTCCTTGCGCGAGATTTGTACGAACGGCGGTGAGCAGCGACACGAGCTGCGCGCGCTCCGCTGGGCTCAGGACTCCGAAGATCTCGTCCATCGTTTTGCTCCGGACGGTCATGGATGCATCGAAGGCGTCCCGGCCGGACGCCGTAAGCGCGACAATGCGAGCCCGCCGGTCATTCGGATCCTCGGTCCGGGTCACCAGCCCATCTCGTTCGAGACCGTCCACGGTCTCGGTGACTGATCGCGGCGCGAAGCCGAGCAGACCGGCCAAGGTGGCCTGGTTCATTGGACCGCCGGAGTCAAGCCGCATCAGCACCTTGGCTCGGGCCAGCGAGAGGCCGGCCGAGGACATCGCCTGGTCGACGATACGGTGCAGCTGGTGGTGCAGCTCCATGTAGACCTGACCGGCATCGACTGACGAGACGGCCTTGGACATGCGACCACACCTTCCACGGGATGCTGACAAGAATAATAAGGAACTACCTCACCATGATACTCCTCATTGTGAGGTGCCTCATTATCGGACGATGCACGGAGTGAAGGCATCAAGGGACCGGACGGCACTAGCATCGAGGTGCCGTCGGCCGTGGCCGGAACGGTGCCCGCTGGCGAGCCCGCAGGCGGAGGGACGAGCGGATTCCTACGTCTACGCGCTGCACTCGCGGCTGTCGCAGCTGTTCAGCGATGCCGCCCACGACGGGATCGTGCCGCGCAATCCGTGCTCGCGTCGGACGTCACCCGGCACCGGCAAGCCGCGGCCGTACGTCGCGACCACGGCGCAGGTGTGGGAGCTCTATGCGATAGTGCCGGTCGGTATCCGGCCGGCGATCCTGCTTGGCGTGTGCGTCGGGCTACGACTCGCCGAAGCTGCGGCGTTACGACCTGCGGACGTCGACTTCATGCGTGGAATCGTCTCCCCGGCGATCCAGTGGCCGGCAGACCCGCTGAGGTCCGAGACGAGCCGGTGTGCACGTTGAGGTGCTGCCGGGAAGCATCGACGCCTATTTCGAGGTCGTCGAGCGCAACACCCTCGCCACGAACTGACGCCGTAAGTCACCAGAAGGTCCGGCCGATCGGCCGGACCTTCTTCGTTGTCGCGCTGCGGAATCTGTCGTCTCGCTGCTCGACTGTCCGCGATGCCCGAGTCGCGTCAAGACACCCCACGCGCTCGAAGACCAGGTGGACGGCGGAAGGGGGGTGGTGCCGGCCTCCGGCCGGACCGCGGGAGGGTGCGGGTCTTCGCGTCGTTGTAAAAGGCGCCTTGCGACGCTGCGCGTCTGCGTGCGGCAGCCCTTGACAACGCCGCTGCGTCCCAAAGACTTGGCGGCTGTTCCGGCCGATGGTCAGGCTGCGAGCTTAGCAAGCGTACAGTCCGCCCTCGCTGGTGGCGGAAAGGCCGGCCGGCTATCAGCGACCGAGGTCGCGTTCGACCGCGTCTGCCGAGGCGCGAGCCAGTTCCACTGCAGCCTCAAGCTGTGCGTCGTCCATATGTGCCCGCAGCGCCGAAACGTGCACCGCAGCGGTCAACTGGTCGTTGCTGTCCAGGATGGGGAGGGCAATCCCGACGATGCCCGGAATGGCTTCCTCGCGGCTCGCTGCCCATCCTCGTTCCCGGATGGTCGCGAGTTCGGCGCGCAGCGCGTCACGGGTGGTGAGGGTGTACTCGGTCAGCTTGGGTCGCGGCCCGTCGAGCATCTTCTTCTCCAGTCGCGGATGGAAGGCGCTGAACAACTTGCCGACTGCCGTGGCGTGCAGAAACAGCTCCTGCCCCAGCCTGATCTCGACAGCGACCGAACCACCGCTGGGGAAACGCTCGACATAGACGACTCGGGTCCCCAGACGCACTGCAAGATAGACGTCAGAATTGACGGCCCGCGCGAGTTCCGCCAAATGTTTGCGCGCCACGGTGCCGACCTCAAGGCCGTCGACGGTGCGGATACCGAGCCGGACGAGCCGGGTGCCCACCGAGTAGCGCGGGCCTTCGCTAGCAACGACGACGTCGGCGGCGACGAGGCGTTGAAGCAGGTTGTGGGCGCTAGACAGCGGCAAGTTGAGTCGCTTGCTCACCTCGGTCACGCTCATACCGGTTCGATGGGTGGCTAGGAGCTCAAGTACGTCGAACAGCCGTGCGACACGGTCGCCGCTCATCCCCTCCGAGGGAGCCAAGTCGCGTGTCCCTTCCTGCTGCTCAGGCGTATCGGTGCCGGGCTGGTCCGCTTCGGCGCTAGCACTTCGGCACCAGCCGAAAGTTGATTCGAGATTAGCGCACAACAAGACAAACACCGTTCACCACGGCGACGACCGATCAGAGCATCTCGCTAGCGTTTGTCCTTCGGGAACAGGCTTCTGCCGATGATCTGCTTCATCACTTCTATGGCGCCGCCGCCGACCCGCGCCATACGTGCGTCGACGAAGGCCCGCGCGATCGGGTACTCCCACATGTAGCCCCAGCCGCCGAACAGCTGTAAACACTCGTCCATCACTCGGCCCTGCAATTGGGTGGTGACCATCTTGAGCTTGGCAGCATCGACCGCGTCGAGTTCACCGCGGACGTGGAGTTCGATACAGCGATCCAGGAAGACCCGCTGGGCCAGCACTTCGGAGTGCAGTTGGGCGAGCGAGAACTGAGTGTTCTGAAAGTCGGCCAGCATCTGCCCGAACATCGGACGGTTGCGCGCATAGTCGATCGTCCACTCGATAGCGGCTTCCGATGACGTCACCGCGCGGATGGCCTGGATCAGCCGTTCCTGAGCCAGTTCGGTCATCAAGTGGTAGAAGCCACGGCCCTCACCGCCCAGCAGGTTGGCGACCGGGATGCGCATGTCCGAGAAAAACAACTCCGCCGTGTCCTGCGCCCTGCAGCCGATCTTGTCCAGTTTCCGGCCACGGTCGAAGCCGGGTGTGCTGGTGTCGACCAGCAACAGGCTCACGCCTTTGGCGCCACGCTGCTCGTTGGTGCGGCAGGCGAGCACGAGTAGATCAGCGGTGTGGCCGCTGGTGATGAACACTTTCTGGCCGTTGACGACGTACTCGTCGCCTTCCAGACGCGCCGAGGTGGTCAGGTTCTGCAGATCGCTGCCGCCGCTGGGTTCGCTCATGCCGACGGCCGAGACCACCTCGCCTGATGCCATGCGTGGCAGCCACTGCTGCTTCTGCTCCTCGGTCCCGAAATGCAGGATGTACGGAGCGACAATCTCGGACTGCAAGTAGAACGTCGGGGCCATCGCCCCGACCCGGGCCATCTCCTCGGTCATGATCACGCTGTGCAGGAAGTCACCACCGGGCCCGCCGTACTGCTCGGGCACAGTCGGGCATAGCAGGCCCATGCGTCCGGCCTCCAGCCAGACCCCACGCGGGACCACACCGTCCTTTTCCCACTGCGCATAGTGCGGGGTGATTTCCTTGGCGATGAAGCGCTGGACCGACTCGCGGAACAGTTCGTGATCGCTGTCGAAGAGGGTCCTGGGAATCATGGGGTCTGCTCCACTCGATCGATCAAGTCGTTCGTCACCCCGTGCTCGGTCAGGACCTCGCGGGTGTGCTCGCCCAAGCGCGGGGGCAGGCGGCGGATCGCCGCCGGGGACTCGGACAGCGCAAGCGGGCTACGCGGGAACCGCTGCGCCTCTCCGTTGGGGCTGGTGAGCCACTGCCAGAAACCGACCTTCTCCAAATGCGGGTCGGTCAGCAGGTCCTCAAGGGTGTTCACTGCAGCGAACGGGATGTCCTCGTGCTCGAGTATGGCGATCCACTCGGCGCTCGTGCGCTGCGTCAACTGCTCCTTCAAATCGCCCCACACCAGTTCGACGTTCTCCTGACGTCCGCGCAGGGTGACGAATGCCGGGTCATCGACGCGGTCCTGCCGACCAATGAGCTCGTAGAAGCGCTTCCAGTTGGCGTCGGTGTAGGGCATCACTGCCAGGTAGGAGTCCTTCGTGGCGAACGGCCGCCGCGATGCGGTCGCGACCGGTGGGTACCCCATCGGCCCGAGCGCCGGCCGCACAGCTTCACCCCACAGGTGCTCGATCAGCGTGAAGGACGTGGTGGTCTCGAACATTGGGACGTTGACCGCCTGTCCGCGGCCGGTGCGCAGCCGGTGGATCAAGGCCGTCGCGATGGCGTACGCGGCGTGCACCGCGGTGATCTTGTCGGCCAGGATGGTCGGCACATAGCGGGGCTCGCCAGTGACTACGGTCTGCAGCATCGCCAGCCCCGCCAGTGACTGCACGACATCGTCGTAGGCGGCCTTTCCGGCGTACGGACCGTCCGCGCCGAACCCTTCGAGCTGACAGGTGACGATCGACGGGTTGAGTTGCGACAGCGTGGCGTGGTCCAGGCCAAGCCGGGCGGCCGCGGTCGGTCGGATGGAGGTGACCAGCACGTCGGCGCCCGCGACGAGCGTGCCGAACACGCCGCGCTGTTCCTCGTTCTTGAGGTCCAACACCACACTGCGCTTGTTCCGGTTGCACCCTAAGAACAACGCGCCCATCTTCTCCGATCGTTGAGGTCCGATCCGCCGGGTCAGGTCGCCGACCGGATCCTCCACCTTGATGATGTCCGCACCCATGTCGCCCAGCAACTGTGTGGTCATCGGGCCCAGCACGATCGAAGCGCACTCGATAACCCGAAAACCCGTCAACGGGCCCTGAGCAACGTCCGCGGTCACGGTCGACTCGCCCGTAGGCGCCGCCCTCACGAGTCCGCCACCACGAACGTCGGTCCGGGTCGTCCCTGGGTGTCCGGAGTGAAGGTGAGCTGCACGCGCAACTGCGGACGCAGCTCGACGTCGTTAGACAGCCGACCAAGCACGCGAACGCCGTCGGTCATGTCGACAGTGACCAGTGTGTAGGGCACGTCGCTTGTCACGGATGGGTCGAAGACGTGATGGCTGACGGTCCAGCTGTGCACAGTGCCCGACAACGATGCCTCATAGGGTGACCAGTCGAAGCTTTGGCAGGCACTGCAGATGATCCGCGGATAGTGACGTAGCGTGCCGCACCGATCGCAGCGTTGGATCACTAGCTTGCCCTGTTCGGCGCCTGCCCAGTAGGCCGCCGAGATCTTCTCGCTCATTGTCCTGCCGCCATGATTGCCACTCCTCCGTCGCCCTGGTCGCCGTAGCCTGTGGCCAGGCCGACCTGGGCGCCTTCGACCTGCCTGCGCTCGCCGTGCCCGCGCAACTGTCGGACCAGCTCGACGATGTGGTTCATGCCCAGCATGTGCGCCTGCGACAGCAGCCCGCCGTGGGTGTTGACCGGCATGCTGCCGCCTAGGCCGAGACGTCCATCTGACACGTACGGGCCTCCCTCGCCCTTCTTACAGAAGCCCAGATCTTCCAGTTGACACAGCACGACCCAGGTGAAGCAGTCGTAGATCTCGGCGACCTGAATGTCGTCCCGGGTCACTCCGGCCTGCCCGAAGGCGATGTCGGCAGCTTTCGCGACGCCGACCCGGGTGAGGTCCGGTCGCTGGGTGATCGAGCTGGGAGAATCGGGGTGACCCATCGCAATGCCCAGCAGGTCGACGGGCGGCTGGGCGAGATCGCGGGCCCGTTGCGTCGACGTGACGACAAATGCCGCACCGCCGTCGCTCTCAAGGCTGCAGTCGAACAGCCGGAACGGGTCGGTGATCATCCGCGAGCTCTTATGATCGGCGACGGTCATCGGCTTGCGCATGATGGCGTTCTCGTTGAGCATCGCGTGCTGCCGGGTGGTGACCGCGATATGGGCCAACTGCTCGCTCGTCGTGCCGTAGGTGTTCATGTGTCGGCGCGCCATGGGCGCGTACAACTGGGCTGGGGCGATGTTGCCGATGGGCCGCTCGTACTCGGACACGAAGTGGAACTGCGGCATCTGGTGGATACGCACTCCGGCGCGGTCACCGCTGCTGACATTGCGACCCGAAGGCACCAACACTGCTGTGCAGACACCGGCCGAAATGGCCGCGGCCGCAGCCTGCAGCGCGCCGATGCCACTCGCACCGCCGTGCGGGATCAGGGCCGAGAACCGCAGATCGGTGATGCCGAGGTTGGTGATGTAGTCCTCGGCCGGTGACCCGGTGATGCCGATGGGGATCACGCCGTCGATATCGCTGGGCTTAAGGCCCGCGTCCGCGATCGCAGCCAGTGAGGCTTCGAACTGCAGATGGGCGGCGGACTTTGACGACGCGCGCTCGTACCGGGTCTCACCGATTCCGGCGATCGCGGCCGAGCGATGCAACGGCACGTTGGTCGAGCCGATCATTTCGCCCCTTTCTTTCCGTTGAGTTCTTCGGCGACCAATCTGCGATAGCGGAACGGCTCAAGCTCAAGTCCGTAGCGCTCCGAGCCCGGGTAGCGATGGGCCATCAGATCGAACTCCTCGGCGGTGTCCGCCTTCATCTCGCTCGGCGAAGGAAGCGTCAGCGTGCCGCTGACGACCGCGGTGAGGAACTGCGATTGCACGTCCATCATCGCGATGTTGGCGCCACCGCTGACGTTGAAGAAGCCGACGAAATACAGCCCGGGCCAATCTGGGTGCACCACCCGTCGGTACGCCTCGAGCCGACGTCCCCGCAGTGGGGCGAGGTCGCCATGCAGGAATGGCAGATCGACGAGGTAACCGGTCGCAGCGATGATCGTGTCGACCTCGATCACGTCGCCGTTGGTGAACGTCACGCTGAAGTCATGCACTTCGCGAATACCGGGTTCGACGATGATCTTGCCGTAGGCCACGTGCGACATGTAGGTCGCGTTGCTGGCCGGGTGGGTTCGGGTCCGCGGAGTCCGAAAGCCCCAGTCCTCCATACGCCCGTGGTAGATACGGCTGAGCCCACGCATGATTTGGCGCTGCACGGGCCACGGCATCCACGGCCGGATGAGCCGCGCCATGACACGTGCAGAGGGCACGCCGAACATCATTCGCGGCATGATCAGCAGCGGCGACCTCGCCGAGCTGTAGACCTTCTCGGCGAACGGCGCCAGGTCGGCAGCGATGTCGAGCCCACTGTTGCCGACGCCGACCACCAACACCCGCTTGCCGGCGAACGGCTCAGGCGCGCGGTAGGCGTGCGAGTGCAGGTACTGTCCGGCGAATCTTGCCGACCAGTCGGGATCGGCTGGGATACCCTGATGGCCCGAGGCGACGACGACCTCGTCAAACGTCTCGGTGTGGCCCTGATCCAATGTCAGCACCCAGCCTCGGCCCAGCGTGCTGTCGGCTGGGCGGACGTCCTGGACCTTGGTGTTGAACCGGATCCTGCGCCTCAGGTCGAAGGCGTGGGCGAAGTCCTCAAGGTACGCAGCAACCTCACGGTGGGAGGGGAACAACGGGGTGCCCGGTTTGAACGGGTAGCCACGGAAGGCCGTCGTCGTCGGCTCGGAATTGATGTGCAAAGAGTCGTAGGCGACGCTCAGACCGTTGTCGTTGTCATAGACCCAGAGCCCGCCGATGTGCGAGCCCTTCTCGAAGAGCGTCACCTCGTGGCCTGCCTCGAGCAGGTGCCGCGCTGCGCTCAGACCACCTGCTCCGGCACCGATGACCGCGACGGTCCGCGACCGGCGGTCCCCTGCGCTCACCACGTAGCCGTTTCGGAACGGCGATCGCCGTCCGCCTTCCAGCGACCCGTCACGGCACACCACACTTTCGGAAAATCGATGATGACTTCGTGTTTTTGAAATATTGCCGCGCCTCGGATGGATGTCAAGAACAGTCGGCCTTGGCGTCATCCCACCCGCGGCGTTGCACCCGAAGATGCCGACGGTTCAACTACGGGGGTTGCTTGACTCGGGCGCCTGCGCGCTCGTAGGTTGCACTTTGTCTGTAAACCTGAAGCATATTTCGATAATTCGAAGCGCGTCGTCACAAAGGGCCGCTGGCCGGTCCGCAGGAGGGTGAACCGAGATGAGCACTGCGATCTTCGGGAGCGTACCTGTGGCGACCACGCTGCCCGAGTTGCTGGCGCAGGCGGCGGACGCGGTCCCGGACCACGAAGCACTGGTCGCCGGCGCCACACGCTGGACCTACTCGCAGCTCGCCGACGAGGTGGCCCACGCCGCGGCCGCACTGGACGACATCGGTGTCGGCGTAGGCAGCAGTGTCGCGCTCCTCGCCCCCAACATCGCCCAATGGGTTCCGATCGCCCTGGGTGCTCAGCTGGTGGGCGCGCGGGTGGACGCCTTCAACACCTGGGTGAGGGCCTACGACCTAGACTACCTGCTGCGCACCTCCGGGGCCGACGTGCTGGTGACCGTCGATACCGTCCGCTCTGCGAATCTGATCGGCGAAATCACCACGCTGCTGCCGGAACTCGAGCACAACGCGCCGGGTGAATGGCGCAGCGCCGCGTACCCATCGCTGCGGCACATCGCAGTGCTGGGCCAACAGGCGCCGCGCGGAGCCGACCGTTGGGACGACCTCCGGAAGCGGGCGAGTGGCGCCGTCGAGACGCAGCGGGCTGCGCTGCGCTCTGCCCCTGTCATAGACGGAGAATCCGTTGCATTCGTCCTCTATACCTCTGGCTCGACGAAGAATCCGAAGGCCGTTCCGTTGGAGCAGCGCAAGCTCATCGAGAACGGCTTCCACATTGGCGAACGCATGGGCCTAGGCGCCGACGACCGGATCTGGTTCGGCTCGCCACTGTTTTGGAGCTTCGGCTGTGCGAACGCGCTGATGGCCACATTCACCCATCGGGCGTGCTTCGTGCTGCAGGAACAGTTCGAGGCTCGTGCCGCTGTTGCGCTGATGGCCGAGGAGCGCGTCACAGCCGCCTACCTGCTGCCTGCGATGGCTGAGGCACTCGCCGCGGCGGCGCCGGACGAAATGCGCGCGCTGGACTCGCTGCGTACGGGCGCGACGATCGGTCGTCCGGACGAGGTCGAGCGTGTGGCGCTCGACCTCGGAGTCGGAGAGATCTGCAACGTCTACGGCGCGACCGAGAACTACGGCAACTGCTGCGTCACCGACCGCCGCGACCCGCTAGAGGTACGGCTGTACACCCAAGGCCGTCCGCTTCCCGGCGTTGAGGCTCGGGTTGTCGACCCGGAGACCGGCGAGCTGCTGGGTCGCGGGGTCCCCGGTGAGCTGCACATCCGCGGACGCGTGACACGTGGGTATCTCAACGACGACGAGGCCAATGCCGAGGCGTTCGCTCCTGACGGCTGGTACCGCACCGGGGATCGCATGATCATCAACGACGACGGCTCGGTGACCTACATCGGCCGGCTCAATGACATGATCAAGACGTCCGGCATCAACGTCTCACCGGCCGAGGTCGAAGGCTTTCTGACCACACACCCAGACGTCGCGGAAGTCGTCGTCATGGGAGCGCCGCACCCGACGCGCGACCAGGTCGTCGTGGCGTTCGTCGTGCCCAAGACCCCCGAGCTCACCGCCGAGTCGGTCACCGACTACTGCCGGGCGAACATCGCCGGCTACAAGGTGCCATGGGTGGTCTCGATCGTCTCCTCGATCCCGACTACCGGCACCGGCAAGATCGCCCGGCGCAACCTGCTCGACACCGCCGCGGAGCTTGTCGTCAAAGAGATCGATCGGCGGGAAGGTGTGAAGCAATGAGGGACAACCAAGGCCGGTGGGGCGCGGAGGACGAGATCGGTGCCCTCAACTTGGTCACACCGACCAAGACGTGCGATGCGATGTCGCTGGTGCGCTCGGGTGTGACACTTTCGCTTGCCGAACCGCTCGGTCCATCCACCCCGGTGCCGCCCCACCGCCAAGGACCGTCGCGGTTCATGAACCGCGACGCAGGCGACTACGAGCTTGGCGCTCGCTCGCCCGGCGGGTTCCGCTTCGCCGAAGACACCGTGCAATTCCAGAGCCACACCGGCACCCACGTCGACGCATTGGCGCACGCGTGGTCCGGCGACACGCTCTACAACGGCTACCCGCACAGTTCGGTGCGCTCCACTCGAGGCGCGCAGAAATGTGGTGCCGACAAGCTCGTTCCAGTCTTGACTCGTGGCGTCCTCGTGGACTTGGTTGCATCTACAGGCGGGCCGCTGCCGGCCAGCACACTGGTGTCCTCGAAAGACCTCGAAGCTGGTATCCGCGAAGACGGTGTGCACATCGAACCCGGTGACGCGGTGCTCGTGCGAACCGGCTGGATGGAATCTCGCGCCACGCTGTCAAATTACTTTGCCGACGAGCCAGGGATCAACGAACAGGCAGCTGTCTGGCTCAGCGAGCAAGATGTTGCCCTGGTCGGCGCCGACAATTACGCCGTCGAGCAGCAGTCTGCGACCCCTGGCTTCCCCGTGCACCTGCAGCTGATCCACAAGTGCGGTGTGCCGCTGCTGGAAAATCTGGTTCTCGCTGAACTCGCTGGGCGGCTGGCCGCCGAGTCCCGTTCGACATTCCTGTTCGTCTTCGCCCCCGTGCCGCTGGTGGGCTCCACCGGTGCGCCGGTCAACCCGGTCGTGGTGCTGTGACCGGAGCGATCGAGTCCTTGGCGAGCACCCCCAGCGAGACAACCGTCCGAAGATCTGCGCCGCCCGCCGCACGCCACGAGCACGTCGGCTGGCCCGGCGCGTGGATCGACGACGTGCTGCGCGACGGAGATCTGCTCGTTGCTGCCCAAGGCGTCGGGGAACCGACCACGCTGATACGGGAACTGCTCGGCGCCGATCAGCTACCAGCAGAGGTCGAGTTGTTCGTCGGGCTCAGCCACAGCGACGCGCTAGCTGGCAGCGAGCCGGTGCCCCTGCCGCTGTTGTCCTTTGGCGCCATGGGCCCATTGGGGGCGCGAGCGGCCACCGGCGAGTTGAACATCATCCCCTGCCACTTCGCCGATGTGGCCCGCCTATTGCAAGTCCGAGCGCCCCGGCGGGTCGTGCCTCTCGTGCAGGTGTCGCCCCCTGACGCCCACGGGTACCACAGCCTCGGGCTGTCAGTCGACTACACCTACGAACTGCTCCAGGTCGCCCGCGCGGTTGTCGCCGAGGTCAACGATCAGGTGCCCGTGACGTCGGCGCCACGGATCCATGCCTCGGCGTTCGCGGCAACCGTCCGCACGTCGCGTCCACCGCCGCAGATCAGCTCGGCGAGCGCCGGAGAGACACAGGAACGCATCGCCGAGTACACGGCCGCACTCGTCATGGACGGCGCGACCATCCAGTTGGGCGTGGGCGCGTTGCCCACGGTGGTCGGTCGGGCGCTGGCCGGACACACCGGGATGTGCGTGCATTCCACCCTGGTCGGAGACTGGCTGCTGGACCTGTCCCGCGGTGGCGCACTCAACGAGGGCCCGGATGCAGTTCTCGTCAGCGAGGTCGCCGGTTCGCAGGATCTGTATCGCTACGTCGTGTCGCAGAGCATCACGATCCGTCCGGTCCGTGACCTCATGGACAGCGCGACCTTGGGATCCATCAATCGCTTCGTGTCGATGAACTCGGCACTCGAGGTAGATCTCTCCGGCCAGGTGAACGCCGAGCAAGTGTCGTCGGGCTACGTGGGTGGCATTGGCGGTCAGCCCGACCTTCTGCGCGCCGCGCAACGATCCCCTGGAGGGCGTTCGATTGTCATGTTGCCTTCGACGGCTTTGGGCGGACGACAGTCCCGGATCGTCCGCACCCTCACCGGTAACGGGGTCACCACCTTGCGCTCCGGCGTGGATTTTATTGTGACCGAGCACGGGGTGGCCGACCTGCGTGGCAAGTCGCTCGCAGAACGAACTGAGGCGCTGATAGGAATCGCAGCGCCCGAACACCGAGCGGGGCTGAGGGCCCTGTGAGCACCGCGCAGGAAACCGGCACAGGCACGACCGCTACACCCGATTTCGCACAGCGGCTCTACGCGTGGATCGCCGCCGAGACCGGCGGCCGCGACGCGACACTCGTCAATCTGCGCCCCGTCGGTCTGGGGCGCTCGCGCGAGAACTGGGTCTTCGACCTGGTCAGCCCCGGAGCCGACGGGACTGACCAGATCGAGCCACTGATCGTGCGAACAGATCCAGACGGCGGACTGGTCGACACTGATCGCAGCACTGAGTTCGCCGTACTGCGCGCACTGGAGCACAGCACGCTGCCGACTCCGGCGGTCCGCTGGCTCGACGCCACAGGGGAACACATCGGACGTCCCGGCCTCGTGATGCGTCGTGCATCTGGCGTGTGTGACTACCGCATCGTCAACGGCCCGCTCCCCTTGGACGTACGCATCGATCTGGCGCGACAATTCTGCGACTTGCTCGCCCAGGTACACGGCGTGGATTGGGCCGATCTCGGCCTCGGCGCCGTGCTCGCCGATCCAGGTCCCGAGGCAGCGCGATTCGAACTCGACCGCTGGGAACAGGTCCTGCGCACCGATCAGCTCGAGGCCTATCCAGAACTCGATCTCGCGCTACTCGAGCTACGCGATTGGGCCCCTCGGACGAGCCGCACTGTGCTCGTGCATGCCGACTTCAAGCCCGGCAACATCCTGCTCGAGGACAACCGCGTGGCCTGCCTGCTCGACTGGGAACTTGCCCACCTTGGCGATCCGCTCGAGGACGTCGGATGGGTCACCCAACCGCTCCGCACCCGCGAGCATCTCATTGCCGGCGCGTGGGAGGCCGACGACCTCATCGCGCGCTACGAGCAGGTGTCGGGCACGCACGTCGACCGGCTAGCGCTGCAGTGGTGGCAGATCTTCTCCACGCTGAAGACCGCGATCATGCAGGTCAGCGGGCTGCGCGCATTCTTAGAAGGCCGCAGTGACGAGCCGTACCGACCCAACCGGCGCGTCTTGTCGACCCTGCTCGATGCGCTATCCGGGAGCAATTGACATGCGACCCACCATCAACGACCAAGTGGACGGCGCACGCCGATTGCTGACCGGACTGCTCGAGGACGACGAAGTCCCCGCGGCCGCCTGCGAAACCCTGACGAATGCGCGCCGGCTACTGGACCAGATCGGACGGTCCTGGGCAGCCCTGCCCGGTTTCTATGCACGGGACAACACAGAACTCGCGCAACTGCTGCAACGCATGCGCACCGCCGTCCCCATGGACGTCGCAGCGCGCATCGCAAAGGTCGCGAACGCTCCAGCGCCGCCAGCCGTCGACGTCAACGCAGGCGCCTCGCACAACGCCGAGTTGCGGCAGTCACTGTCGGACCTGCTGCACGCCATGCCGGCCGGCCCCGGTCGCGATGCCGCCCGCGGCGAGATCGGCGACTACCTGCGGCGGCGTATGGCCGCCGACCCGGCCTAAGCGACGCCCGACTCCGAAGGACAGCGATGACCGACTACGGCCTGCTCGTGAACGACGACAAGCATTTCGCCGAGCAGTTCCCCCTCTCCCCGCTCGACGACTTCATGATCCATCAGACACCGGATCCCGTGCGCGTGATGTGGACCGGCGACCCGAGGGCTTACGAGCGCTACTGGATGGTGTGTCACGACGCCGTCGGCGACACTCTCATCGCCACCGGTGGCAGCGTGTATCCCAATCTCGATCGCGCGGAGGCGTACGCCATCGTCAATCACCGGGGTCGGCACGTCGCCGTGCGCAGCTTCCGCCCGCTCGGCTTCGACCGCACGAACTTGCGAGTCGGTCCGATCTCACCGGTGATCGTGCGCGGCCTGAGGGAATGGCGATACGTTCTTGAACCCAACGAGTGGGGCATCAGCTACGACCTCACTTTCATCGACACGACGCGGCAGGTGTTCCGAGAGCCACTCTCGGATTCGGCGCACGGCACGCCGCCCGGCCGACGTGGTGACGTGACCGCGGGATTCGAAGGTTTTGGCACAGTGCGCGGCTGGGTGGAGATCGACGGATCACGGACCGATTTCGGTTCGGGCTCACTCGGCACGAGAGACCGACACTGGGGCACTGGCCGCGGAGTGGGCGGACCGGCGATGTCCCTCGGCGGGCGTCTGCATGTGGGGACGAACGGAAACGCCTTTGTGCCCTTCGCAGACTGGACTCTCTGGGGCGACCGGACCTATTACCCGTTCGGATCGCCGCGCTCGGGGGCAGGCAAGGTGGCGAAGCCGAACCGGCGCCTGCGCTTCGACCCGGACACGCAGGTGTTCGCCGAGGGCGTCGTCGACTACACGCTCTCCACGGGTGAGACCAAACAACTGCATTACGAGCGCATCGGCGAACAGACTGCCTATCTACGCTGCGGTATGTACGGTGGCACGCCGGGCAGCGACATCCATCAGGGCAGCTACGACGGACCGCCGATGACCGAAGGCGAGCGCGTCGAGCTCTCAGCGCCAGCGGCACGCATCGGTCTGCGCGGCCTGGACGAGCATTTGTGCCGCGTCACGTGCGAGGGCGAGACAGTGCTCGGCGTCTACCAGACCATCGATCCGGTCGCCTACGAGGTGTGCATGTCGGGACGGCCGGGATGGGCGTTCCTCGACTGACATGGCCGGCTGCGCCGGCCCATCCCAGCGGCCGTGTCAGTCGCTCGGCCAGGGCATCGCCGCCTCAAGCGGGACGACCAGCGGCATTGGCAACGGAGTGAACTCGGCGCCGGGGCCACCCGCGGCCCGATTCCTGACGCGCAACTGTTCGGCGACATCAGGGTCGTCGCCGACGTCGGTGGGACCTATCGGCAGGTCGTGCTCGTGAGCCAGGGCGATGATCTCGGCGAGGGTACGGGCGGCGAACGCCTCATCGAGGCGCGCACGGATGCGCGCCGCATGACCGCGGCGCGCAGAGTAGGTGGCGAGGGTGTCGTCCTTGAGCCAATCGTCCCAGGACAGCGCAGCACACAGCCGCCGCCACATCGCGTCTTCGAGCAGAGCAACGACGACCGCGCCATCGGCAGCGGCGACGACACCGTACGTAGCCTCCGGTTCGGACACGGCGGCTGGTTTGACCGCGGACCACGACCGGGCCGTGTCCAGCATCGACATGTCCAGGTAGGCCGGCGTGCGGGCGTGCCACGCCGCAACGATCGCCAGCGCTGCTGAGGTGCCCGTCGCAAGATCCACCCACGGCACGCCGATACGGTCGGTCGGTCCTGAGCCGCGCAGGTTGCCCACCATGGCCTGCAACGACAGATCGTGCGTCGGGTGGGTGGCCAGCGGACCCTGCTGACCCATCCCGCTCAGCGAGCAGTAAACGATCGAGGGACGGATTCGCCGCGCCTGGTCGTAGTCACAGCCGAGCCGAGTCGTGACACCAGGCCGGAAGCCCTCGACAACGACGTCACAACTCTCGATCAGCGCATGCAATCTGCTGCGTCCAGCGTCAGATTTCAGATCCAGGAAGAGGCTGCGTTTACCGGCGTTGACCGCTGTGAACATCTCCGGATCGAAGTGCCGTCCAGGATCCCCGGTCAGCGGCTCGACTTTGGTGACCGCAGCGCCCAACGCTGCCAGCAGAAAAGTCGCGTAGGGGCCGGGTAATTGTTGGCTCAGATCGAGCACGTTCATGCCAGCCAGCGCACCGCCGGACACGTCGGCGGTGCGCTTCACGCCTCACTCCAGCGTGGAGCGCGCTTGTCTACGAACGCGCGCGCACCCTCGGCTGCGTCCGGCGCGGCCAAGACCTCCTGCAACGCCGAGTGCATGCGCGGCCAGACCTGTTCGGCGGGCCAGCGGCGCGACTCCCGCAATACCCGAGTGCTCGCCCGGACGGCGATCGGCGAGTTCGCAGCGATCTCCGCCGCCAGACGCAATGCAGCGGTAAGAGTCTGCCCGTCGGGCACCAACTCGTTCACCAGCCCCCACTTCGCCCCGATGTCTGCAGACATCGGTCGGCCGGTGAGCACATACTCCATCGCCAGATTTGCCGGAATTCGCTCCGCCAAACGCAGCAGTCCGCCAGAGCCGGCGATGAGCCCCCGTTTCACCTCCGGTAGACCGAATGCGGCGCCCTCAGCCGCAACAACCAGATCGCAGGCCAGGACGATCTCGCAACCGCCGGCCAGCGCATGCCCTTCGACGGCTGCAATCAGCGGCTTGCCCGGCACAGCCTCGGTGAGCCCTGCTAAGCCACGCCCCTCGACCTGCGGGCGTTCGCCCGTCGCCGAGAACGCCTTGAGGTCCATGCCGGAAGAGAATGTGCCGCCAGCTCCGGTAAGAACCCCAACCCGGAGGGTCGTGTCCTGATCAAGCTCGTCGAGCCCGGCGGCGATGGCGTCGGCCGTTGCCCGGTCAATCGCGTTGCGGACTTCGGGTCGGTCGATCGTGATCACCAACGTGGACCCATCGCGTTCGATCCGGCAGGTATCTGTCATCGCCACCTCGTCCTCGGTCATCGACACAAGCCCCTACAGCCCCTGCCGAGGACAGCCTTCTCCGGAGCTGCTCGGCGGTCCAAACTATTCCAAAACTCGAATAAATTTTATCGAAATTTGAAGAATCTATTGACGTGACCTACGCCACGTGGACAGACTGGCCCGCGGTTCTGCAGCCAATCGGCGCCATCCAACGGAGGAGAGAACACGTGGGCAAGGCAAACAAGATCGGCACCGGCGGAGTCGTCGTGCTGGGCATGTTGATCGCTGCAGCGTGCAGCAGCAGTAGCGGGTCAACGACAGGAAACTCCGGCGGCGGCTCCTCGTCCAAAGACTCGATCGTGATCGGAACCTCTGTGTCGCTGACCGGCAAGTACGCCTCGAACGGGACGAACCTTGTCAACGGCTACAAGCTGGCGGTAGCGCAGATCAACAAGAACGGCGGCGTGTTGGGCCGCACGTTGGAGTTGAAGGTCCAGGACGACCAGAGCGACGCGGGAACTGTGGGCCGCATCTACACCAAGTTCCTCACGTCAGACAAGGTCGATGCACTCGTCAGCCCGTACGGCAGTGCGTTGGCCGGGCCGGCCGCTCAGCTGGCCGACCGGTACAAGACCCCTATGGCGCACAGCCAGACGTCGTCCCCCAACGTGTTCAAAGGCACGAAGTACAACGTCCTAGCCGGTATCGCCCCCAGCAGCAAAGTGCTCTCGGAGGTTCCCGCTTTCGCCAAGGCGAACGGATACACCAAGCTCACGCTCGTCAACAACGACCTGGACGCCTACAGCCAGATCTGCGACGGCACTGCGGCGGCAATCCCTGGATCCGGAACGACGCTCGTCTCTCGCGTGAGCTACTCCGAATCCACGAGCGACTTCTCCTCGACAGCCTTGAAGATCAAGCAGGACAACCCTGATGTCGTGGTCGAGTGCTCAGCAATCCAGGACACCATCGGACTCACTCGCGCGCTCAACCAGCAGGGCTTCCGCCCCAAGGTAGTCATCTCGGCGACCTCGGAAGACCCCACGTTCGCCCAGGCGCTCGGCAGTCTTGCCAACAAGGCAATGGGGTACTCGATCTACTCACCGGCGCTGGACCGCCCGGGCGCGAGCACCTTCGAGTCTGACTACCAGTCCACCTACCACACAGCGGCCAACGGGCAGAGCGCCGCCGCCTACGCGACGGTGCAGGCGCTGGCAGCAGCGATCGCGGCGGCCGGCTCGACCGACCACGATGCGGTCAACGAACAGCTGCACACCGGCAGCTTCCAGACAATCGTCGGTACTTACAAGGTGGATTCCGACGGCGTCCAGACCGGATATGAGCCGGTGCTGGACCAGTACCAGAACGGCAAGCTCGAACTCGTCTGGCCGCAGAGTTCGGCGAGCAAGCCGGTCGAACTCCCTTACTAAACCCGGGCTTGCCAAGCGCTGCGGGTGAGGTTGGTCCTGGCGGATCAACCTCGCCCGCGGGCGCAATCTATTCGAAAGGAGGACCCGTGACCTACCTGCAGGTGCTGTTGAACGGAGTCCTGCTGGGCGGCTTCTATCTGATCACTGCCCAGGGCCTGAATCTCATATTCGGCGTCATGGGGGTCGTGAATCTGGCCCACGGCGCGTTCATGGTCCTCGGCGGCCTGGGGGTATACAGCCTCTACGACGTCGGCGTGAATCCCTTCGCGGCATTGCCGATCGTGATGATCGCCGCGGCCGCCGCAGGCGTGCTCGTCCAGTACCTGCTCATCGAACGGATCAAGGCGCGCGGTAGGCAGGGCGAACTTCTGGGTCTGCTGGCGACCTTCGGACTGTCCTATGTGTGTATCAACATTGGGCAGCAAGTGTGGGGGTCGGACTTCAGAACCATCCCCTATCTGCAGTCCTCAGTGAACATTGGCTCATTGCGTTTCCCGATCGCGCTGCTCATCGGGGTAGGGCTGTCAGCCGCGCTCACCACCGCGGTCGCGCTCTGGCTGACGCGAACCACCGCAGGCAAGAGCCTTCTGGCGACAGCACAGAGCCCGGTCGGCGCAGGACTGTGCGGCATCAATCCACGCCGCCTGCGGCTCGTCGGCTTCGGCATCGGCACAGCGCTGGCAGCAGCCGCCGGCATGCTGCTGGTGTTGACGCAGCCAGTCGCCCCGCAGCTGTCGACGAACTTCACAATCATCGCCTTCGTCGTCGTCGCGCTCGGAGGAATCGGCAACTACTCGGGCGCTGCGCTCGGCGCCGTGCTCGTTGGGGTCATCCAGACCCTCTCCGGCTATCAGTTCGGCTCGGTGAT
>DASXYU010000105.1:0-4402 GCA_036502295.1 Jatrophihabitans sp.
AACCGTGACCTTCTTGCTAGCGGTCGACTTCGTCGCGGCCTTGGTGGCCTTGAACGTTGCCGTGACCTTGTAGTTGCCCGGAGTCAGGCCCTTGAGCTTCTTCGAAGCGGCGCCCTTCTTCAGAGTCACCGAGTAGGACTTGCTCCCTACCTTCAGGGTGACCTTGCCGGCGATCGCGGTCTTGCCCGACTTCACGGAGACCGAGATCCTCAGCTGACCGGCACCAGGCTTGGTGACCTTCAGCGCTGTCTTGCTCTTCAGCTTGGCGACAGTCTTACTGGCTGAGCTCACGCCGTAGTCGGGCAGGTGCGTGACTCCGGTCGAGGTGACCTTCGCGGTGATCTTCGTACCAGCATCCGCAGCAGTGAGCTTGTAGCTGCTCTTGGACGCGTGCGCGATGGTCTTGCCATTGCGCTGCCAGCTGTACTTGAAGGTGCCACCGGTCTCCGAGGCGCCCCAGGTACCGCTGCTGACCTTCAGGGTGCTGCCGACCTTCGCGGTGCCGCTGATCGCCGGCTTCGCCGTGTTACGAGGCGCAACAGTGCAGTTGAATGCCGTACCGGCTGGGAGAGCGTTCGCCGCAACGGCAGCCTTGCCATTGTCAGTCTGCAGCCAAGCGATCATCTTCGCCTGACCTGCGGAACTCGCCAGCCACGCCTTGTAGGCAGCCTGACCGTCGGGTGTGGCCAACGTCGCCGGGTTGTTGCCCGCTGCCGCCCAATCGGCGATGCCCTGCCCGCCGGCGTAAGCCGTTGCGAACTTGGTAATCGTGGCGATCGCGCCGTTCTTGACGACGTATGCCTGGTCAGGACCGCACAGGCCGGTCGTGTAGCCATTCGCGTTACCCGGGATGTCCTGTCCGGCCGAGGTAAGCACGTACAGGCCGACATCGGTCGGGTGGGAGGCCGCGTTCGAGGTCTCGTTCAGCGCGATGCTGAACGATCCATCGGCACCGGTGTTCGGGAACAACCCACGCGATGCGGCAGTCTGCGCTGCAGGATCAGGCGACTGCGCGCCGACGGCGTCGACCAGAACGACCAAGATGTTCGGGATGCCCTTGCCACTGGCGTCCTGAACGTGGCCGGAGAAGGTATCAATAGTGTCCGCGTGCGCAGCCGGAGCTGCGATGAGTCCGCCGACGGTGAGCGCTGCGGCGACGCCGAGGGCGCCCGCCTTGCGGGTCAGCGTGCTGGTGAGTGCCATACAGGTATTGCCCTTTCACTTGCGTGGAGGCGGCCCCAGATCGACCACACCTGTCTCCGAAAGCGGCGCCCAAACGGCTCCGGCCGATCTCAGACACGTGTTAACGAACTGTGACGCCAGCGTGAATGACGTGCGCGAACGTACTGTGAACCACGCCACATAGCAAGTACTAGCGGGAACCTTTTATAGCGAACGCGATGATCGTGTCTGATCCGTTACCGCCACCGGAACGCAATCGCCTAAGACTCCACGTCGGGCGCTGAGACACCCTCAGTCACCGAAGGCGACGGCCATCGCGCGAAGCTCTCTTTTCAGCTCGGAGATCTCGTCACGAAGGCGCGCCGCGACCTCGAACTGCAACTCACGTGCGGCGGCAAGCATCTGGTCGTTGAGCTGCTGGATCAGGGCGGCGAGCTCGGCACGCGGCATCTCAGCCAGGTCGAGGCCATCGCCAGCATGTGCGCCGATCCCGACGACTCCAGCCGAGACCGCTGCCCCGCGCCCCTGCCCGGACTTCTTGCCCCGCGACTGCGCCCGGCCGGACCCACCCACCGGCAGAGCCAGCAGTTCCTCGGTGTCCTGCGCTTCTCGTGCCAATTGGTCGGTGATATCTGCAATGCGCTTACGCAGCGGCTGCGGGTCGAGGCCGCGCTCGGTGTTGTAGGCGACCTGCTTGGCACGCCGCCGGTTCGTCTCCTCGATCGCCCGCTCCATCGAGGGCGTGACGCGATCTGCGTACATGTGCACCTGGCCGGAGACGTTGCGCGCGGCGCGTCCGATCGTCTGGATCAGCGACTTGTCCGACCGGAGGAAGCCCTCCTTGTCCGCGTCGAGGATGGAGACGAGCGAGACCTCCGGCAGGTCGAGACCCTCGCGCAGCAGGTTGATGCCGATGAGGACGTCGTACTCCCCCACCCGGAGTTCCCTCAGCAGTTCGATGCGGCGCAGCGTGTCGACCTCGGAGTGCAGGTAGCGCACCCGGATCCCGAGGTCGAGGAGGTAGTCGGTGAGGTCCTCAGCCATCTTCTTCGTCAACGTCGTGACGAGCACGCGCTCGTTGCGTTCGGAACGAAGCTTGATCTCGTGCACCAGATCGTCGATCTGCCCCTTGGTCGGCTTGACGATCACCTCAGGATCGACGAGGCCGGTAGGACGGATCACCTGTTCGACGAATTCGCCGCCGGTCCTGCCCAGCTCGTAGTCGCCGGGCGTGGCGGAGAGGTAGACGGTCTGCCCGATGCGGTCGACGAACTCCTCCCACTGCAGCGGGCGGTTGTCCATCGCCGACGGCAACCGGAACCCGTGGTCGACGAGCATCCGCTTGCGTGACATGTCGCCCTCGTACATGCCGCCGATCTGCGGCACGGTGACGTGCGACTCGTCGATGACCAGGAGGAAATCCTCAGGGAAGTAGTCGAGCAGGCAGTTGGGGGCGCTGCCCCGTTCGCGGCCGTCGATGTGCAGCGAGTAGTTCTCGATGCCGTTGCAGAAGCCGACCTGCCGCATCATCTCGACGTCGTAGTTCGTCCTCATCTCCAGCCGCTGCGCCTCGAGGAGCTTGTCCTGAGAGCGCAGCTCGGCGAGACGCTCGGCAAGCTCGGCCTCGATGCCGCGGATCGCCTTCTCCATCCGCTCAGGGCCGGCGGCGTAGTGCGTCGCCGGAAAGACGAAGACCTCGTCCACCTCGCGGATGACCTCGCCGGTGAGCGGGTGCAGGTAGTAGAGGCGCTCGATCTCGTCGCCGAACATCTCGACGCGGATCGCGAGCTCCTCATACATCGGGAAGATCTCGACCGTGTCGCCGCGCACCCGGAACGTCCCCCGCGTGAACGACAGGTCGTTGCGGCTGTACTGCACATCGACGAGTCCCCGGAGGATCGCGTCGCGCGGGACCTCCTGCCCGAGATGCAGTCGCACCGAGCGGTCGACGTACTCCTGCGGAGTGCCGAGGCCGTAGATGCAGCTGACACTCGCGACCACCACCACGTCGCGCCGGGTGAGTAGCGACATGGTGGCGGAGTGGCGCAGCCGCTCGACCTCGGAGTTCACCGAGGAGTCCTTCTCGATGTAGGTGTCCGTCTGCGGGACGTAGGCCTCGGGCTGGTAGTAGTCGTAGTAGCTGACGAAGTACTCGACCGCGTTATTCGGCAGCATCTCGCGCAGCTCATTCGCGAGTTGCGCCGCAAGGGTCTTGTTCGGCGCCATCACCAGAGCGGGGCGCTGCAGGCGCTCGATGAGCCACGCCGTCGTCGCCGACTTTCCGGTGCCTGTGGCACCCAGCAGGACGGTGTCGCGGACACCTCCGCGCACATGCTTCTCGAGAGCGTCGATGGCCGCGGGCTGGTCGCCAGCGGGTTCGTACTCCGAGATCACCTCGAAGACGCCGCCGCTCGGCGTGATGTCGGAGACGACTCTCATGGGAGACCTACCTACCGAGCCCACCGCACGGAGCGGCGACGGTGCGCATTCATTCCGGTGCTCATGGTCTACACGTTACGTGGAAGGTAAGACAACGAGGACGGCGTTTCGCGCGCGGCTCAACCGCGCATCAGACGGCTGTGTCAGGCTGGAGCCATGGAGGTCTGGCCCGGCAGCGCCTATCCGCTGGGCGCCACGTACGACGGCACCGGTACGAACTTCGCGCTCTTCAGCGAGGTCGCGCAGCGCGTCGAGCTCAGCCTCTTCGACACCGACGGGGCAGAGACGCGCGTCGAGCTGCCCGAGGTGGACGGCTTCGTCTGGCATGCCTTCCTGCCCGGCATCGAACCCGGGCAGCGCTATGGCTTCCGGGTCCACGGCCCGTACGACCCTGCCAACGGCAACCGCTGCAATCCGAGCAAGCTGCTACTCGACCCCTACGCCAAGGCCATCGACGGCACGATCGACTGGGACGAGTCGATCTTCGGCTACCGCTTCGGTGACCCGTCCTCGCGCAACGACAGCGACAGCGCGGCGCACGTCCCCAAATGTGTCGTCATCAACCCGTTCTTCGACTGGGACGCAGACCGTCCTCCCCGCACGACCTACGCCGACAGCGTCATCTACGAACTGCACGTGAAAGGGATGACGCAGCTGCACCCCAAGGTGCCGAAGGGGCTGCGCGGCACGTACTCGGGGCTGGCGCACCCTGCGGTCGTCGAGCACCTCAAGGAGCTCGGCATCACGGCGGTCGAACTCATGCCCGTGCACGCCTCCGTCG
>DASXYU010000106.1:0-4430 GCA_036502295.1 Jatrophihabitans sp.
GCGCGCCTCCGGTCGACGCGACGACCACCATCGACGGTGGTGGTCAGGTCGCGATGCCCGGCCTGATCAACTGCCACACCCACTCCCCGATGGTGATGTTCCGCGGTGCTGCCGAGAACGTCTCGGTGCACAACTGGTTCAACACCAAGATCTGGCCGATGGAGGTGAACCTCACCCCTCGCGACGTCGAGCTCGGAGCGCTGCTCGCGTGCGCCGAGATGATCGCCAGTGGCACCACCACTTTCGCCGATCACTACTTCGAGATGGACCGGATCGCCGACGCCGTCGTCACCTCGGGTCTGCGCGCCAACCTCGGCTGGACGTACTTCTCCTCCGAGGGCCCGCCGGGCTTTGAGCGCGGGCTCGAGTTCGCGCTGCGCCGCCGCGATGACGCCGGCGGCAGGATCAGCACCTCGCTCGCGCCGCACGGTGTCTACACGGTGGAGGATGCCGATCTCGAGCGGACCGCCGCCGCCGGGCTCGAACACGACCTCCTCGTGCACATCCACGCCGCGGAGAACCGCGAGGAGACGCGAGCCAGCCGCGAGCGTCGTGGCCTTACTCCGGTGCAGGTGCTGGAGAAGGTCGGGATTTTGCAGGGGCGCACCCTCATCGCGCACGGCAAGGGCATCGTCCCCGACGACATCCCGGCGCTGCTGGGCGCAGCCGGCCGCGTCGGCGTCGGCACCGCACCCAAGGGCTACATGAAGTTCGGCGAGACGACGACCCCGATCCGGCTCCTCATCGGCGCAGGGGTGAACGTCGGCCTCGCCACCGACGGTGCCGGATCGAACAACACGATGGATGTCTGGGAATCAATGACGATGACCGCCCTCATCCAGAAGCACACCGAGCAGGACGCGCTGTGGATGCCGGCGCGAGAGACCCTCGACCTCGCGACCCGCACGAGCGCTGCCGCAATCGGACTCTCCGGAGCGATCGGACGCCTCGCCGCAGGGCACAAGGCCGACGTCGTCCTCGTCGATATCACCGGCCCGCACGTGCAGCCGATCCACGATCTCGCCACGGCGCTTGTCTTCAGTTCGCGCTCGGCCGATATCACCACGACCATCGTCGACGGCAAGGTGCTGATGGCCGACCGCACGCTACTGACGGTCGACGTTCCCGCCGTCCTCGACGAACTGCGCCCCCGGCTCGCCGCGCTGACCGACACCAGTCACGGCAAGACGATCCAGGACTACGCGGCCTTCTGAGCGGCCGCGCGCTACGCAGGCGTCGACAGGCTGAGCAGGGCGTCGATGGCGACCTTGGCGGCGTTGGCGAAACCCGTCTCGCGCTCGAGTGCCGACAGCGCCTCTTCGCGCAGGACGTGGTCGGTGACGGTGCAGACCGTGAGCGCGCGGCGTCCTTCGTGCGCCGCGACGCCGTAGAGCGCGGCAGCTTCCATCTCGACCGCGAGAGTGCCGTATGAGCTGAGTGCCGGAAAGACGTTCGCCGGGCCGCCGTAGAAGCTGTCCGAGGAGTAGATGGCGCCGACGCGATGCGGCAGCCCCGCTGCTCGCGCCGCCGCGACGGCACCGGCGAGCAGGTCGTAGTCGGGAGCGGCGCTGTAGTACACGCCGGGAATCCAGTTCGTCGCCATCGACGAGTCGGTATGTGCCGCCGAGGCGATCACCACCTCGCCGAGTTGCGCGGCATCGGCGATGCCTCCTGCCGTACCGACCCGGACGATCGCCTGCACGCCGTAGAAGCGGAACAGCTCCGTGGCGTAGATGCTGATCGAGGGCATCCCCATGCCCGAGGCGAGGACGGAGATCGGACGTCCGTCGATCGTCCCCGTCCACCCTTCGATGCTGCGCACCTCGGTGACCAGCCGCGGCGACTCGAAGAATGTCTCGGCGATACGTCGTGCTCGACGAGGATCACCGGGCATGAGGACGAGGGGGGCGAAGTCACCGGGTTCGGCGCTGATGTGTGGGGTGGGCATGCCTCTCCATTCGCGTGGGGCGAGTTGTGGTCCGCGCGGCAGACCAGACTATGACAGGTGGCAGGATGAGCGGGTGCGGACGAGGCGAACTGGATGAGCAGCACGTCGGTGCCGGTGACGGAGATCGACCTCACCTCGGAAGGAGTCGTCGCCGATCCTTACCCGTTCTTCGCAGCCGAGCGGGCGACCGCCCCGATCCAGTGGCACGAGGGTCTCGGGATGTGGCTCGCCTTCTCGCACGCCACGGCGAACGCCACCCTTCGGCATCGCGGGCTGGGACGCCTCTGGAGTTCGCGCTGGCCCGAGGAGCCGATGCCGATGTTCAACCTCATCCACGTGAACTCGCTGCTGGAGAAGGAACCGCCGACGCACACCCGGCTGCGGCGCCTCATCGCCGGTGCCTTCGCCCGCGGCCACGTCGAACGCCTCCGTCCTCGGGTGGCTGAACTCGCCTCCGTCCTCGCTGATCGTGTAGGCGACCTCGGCGCGGACGGTTCGACGGTGGATCTCATCGCGGAGTACGCCGAGCCGCTGCCGGTGCAGGTGATCGCCGAACTGCTCGGCGTCCCCGAGTCCGACTGGCATCTGCTTCGGCCGTGGAGCAACGCCATCGTGAAGATGTATGAGTACGACGTCTCCGCAGAGCAGAAGGCCGCGGCCGAGACAGCCTCCTTCGACTTCGTGGAGTACCTCCGCGGCCTTGTCGCGGAACGGCGCCTGCAGCCGGCCGACGACCTGCTCTCCTCCCTGCTCGCCGAGACCGACGCCGACGGAGGCAAGCTCACCGAGGATGAACTCATCACCACGTGCACGCTCGTCCTCAACGCCGGCCACGAGGCCACGGTGAACGTCGTCGGCAACGGCGTCACTGCGCTGCTCGGACATCAGCGGCAGTACGACGCCCTCGACGTCGCCGATGCCCGCGCCGTCGAATCGGCGGTGGAGGAACTCATTCGCTACGACGCCCCATTGCAACTCTTCGAGCGCACCGCCACCGAGGATGTCGAGATCGGCGACATCACGGTGCGCGCAGGGCAGAAGGTCGGGGCCTTGCTCGGGGCGGCGAACCGCGACGCTGCGATCTTCACCGACCCCGACGGCTTCGATCTGCGCCGCGCCGAGAATCCACATCTCGGCTTCGGGGCGGGCATCCACTTCTGCGTCGGTGCGCCGCTGGCCCGAGTGGAGCTGCAGACATCACTCACCACGCTGCGGTCACGCTTTCCGAGGCTGCAGCTCGCCGCCGAACCACAGCGGCGTCCCGAGTTCGTCATCCGGGGCGTCACCGCGCTGCCGGTGACCCTGTGAACGGGAGATGTGAGGAGAGCGATGACGGAAATTGATTGGCAGATGCTGCGCCGTGCCGCGCTGGAGGCGATGGGACGCGCCTACGCGCCGTACTCGCGTTACCCCGTCGGCGCGGCCGCACTTGTCGATGACGGACGCATCGTGTCGGGCTGCAACGTCGAGAATGCCTCCTACGGCCTCGGGCTCTGCGCCGAGTGCGGCCTGGTCTCCGCCCTGCACGCCTCTGGCGGGGGGACGCTGGTGGCACTCGCCTGCGTCGACTTCCGTGGCACCGTTCTCATGCCGTGTGGACGTTGCCGCCAGCTGCTCTGGGAGCACGGCGGCCCCGACCTGCTCATCGACACCGTGAACGGTCCGACACCGATGACCGAGGTGCTGCCGCTTGCGTTCGGCCGCGAGGACCTCAGCACCCTCGCTGCGGGAGACTCCTGGGATGGCTGAGGCCTTCACCGCGTACGACGTCATCTCGACGAAGCGTGACGGCGGCGTCCTCTCCGACGGGCAGATCGACTGGGTGATCGACGCCTACGTCCGCGGCGTGGTCGCGGAGGAGCAGATGGCTGCCCTCGCGATGGCCGTCCTGCTCCGTGGACTCACGATGCCGGAGCTGTCGCGCTGGACGAACGCGATGATCAATTCCGGCGAGCGTCTGGACCTCTCGGCCGTGACGAAGCCGACGACGGACAAGCACTCCACCGGTGGTGTCGGTGACAAGATCACGCTGCCGCTGGCGCCGCTGGTCGCCTCGTACGGCGCGGCGGTGCCGCAGCTCTCCGGCCGCGGCCTCGGGCACAGCGGCGGCACCCTCGACAAGCTCGAATCGATCCCGGGTTGGCGCGACCAGGTGAGTAACGAGGACTTCGTCGCGCAGCTCAACTCGGTGGGCGCGGTGATCTGCGCGGCCGGCGCCGGGCTCGCCCCCGCAGACCGCAAGCTCTACTCGCTGCGTGACGTCACCGGTACGGTCGAGTCGATTCCGCTCATCGCGAGTTCGATCATGAGCAAGAAGCTGGCCGAGGGATCCTCCGCGCTCGTCCTGGACGTGAAGTTCGGCACGGGTGCGTTCATGAAGACCCTGGACATGGCGCGCGAACTCGCCGAGACGATGGTCGCCCTCGGTACGGCCGCCGGGCAGAGGACCACCGCCTTGCTGACGAACATGTCGACGCCGCTG
>DASXYU010000107.1:0-6789 GCA_036502295.1 Jatrophihabitans sp.
CGGCCTGCTCGTGGGCGTCCTGCACGAGTTCGTCGGCAAGTGGGTAGGCAGCAGCACCTCGCTCGCGGCGTTGCCGACCGCGGTTCCGTTCCTGCTGCTCTTCGTGGTGCTGCTCTTCACCCCGAAGGGCAAGCTGCCCGACTTCGGCCAGGTGGTCCGGGCGCAGGTGAGCCGGTCATGGCTGCGCGGTCGACAGGCGCGTCTCGGCGGTGTCCTGCTCGCGGCGCTGGCCCTGACCGTGCCCTTCTTCGCAGGCGCCAAGACCATCCTCTTCACCACGGCCCTCGTATACGTGGGGCTGCTTCTGTCGATCGGACTGCTCATGCGGCTGTCGGGGATGGTGTCGCTCTGCCAAGTGGGCTTCATGGGCATCGGCGCCGCAATCTTCGGCAGACTCGAGGGCGGTGCCGGACTGCCGTGGCCGATCGCGCTGCTGCTCGCCGCGCTACTCACCGTTCCGTTCGGCGCCGTCGTCGCCATCCCCGCCATCCGCCTCTCCGGGTTGTATCTGACGCTCGCCACCTTCGGCTACGGCATCCTCGTCGAACAGATCCTCTACCGGCAGCCCTGGCTCTTCGCCAACTCGGCAGGTGTGCACGCGAACCGGCCGCCGGCCTTTCAGAGCGACAGCGGCTACTACTACTTCGTCCTCGGCATCGCGGTCGTGCTCTCGGCGCTGGTCGCCGCCCTCGAGCGGGCGCGGCTGGGCAGACTCCTGCGCGCGCTCGGCGACTCCCCGCGTGCCCTGGCGATGCACGGAACGAACATCAACGTCCTGCGTTTGATCGTCTTCTGCGTCGCGTCATTCCTCGCCGCAGTCTCCGGAGCGCTCTACGTGCCGCTCTTCGGATCGGTGAACGGTGACAGCTTTCCGTCGTTCACCTCGCTCGTCCTGCTCGCACTGCTCGCGATCTGCGGGCGCAACGTCGTGCTCGCCGCCATCGTGGCGGGGCTCGCCTACGTCGTGGCACCCGGCTATCTCAACTCGTCGACCCTCGTGAACGCGCTGCCGATGATCTTCGGTGTGAGCGCCATCGTTGCGGCCCTGGGCGGAATCCGGGGCCGGTGGAAGGAGACGCCCTCATGGCCCCTCAGACGCGACTGGTCAGGACGGGTGCCATCGCGCTCGCCTGCGCCGGTGCCCTTGGCCTCTCGGCATGCGGCACCCGCCTACCTCACAGCGCGATCGTCTCTGCCAACGCCCAGCTACTCGCAGCGAACGGCTCGCCCCTAGCGCAGGACGGCTCCGGCGCCGCGGTCCAGGACGGCGGGGTGACGGGCGCCACCGGCGACACGGGCACCGCGACCGGGGGTGAGGGCTCGGTCGGCGGCAGCACCGGTGGCGACCAGGCGGCCGCCGGCGGCGGCACGGGCGGTGGCGTGACCTCCGGGCCCGGCCCGACAGGCGGCACGGGCGGCACGAAAGGCGGGTCCAAGTCGGGCGGGGGCAACACCGGGGCACCGAAGAGCTCGACCGCGTCGAGCAAGGCGCCGACGGCGGCAGGAATGCTTCCCGGCGTCATCACTGCGGCGTGCGCGGACACCGCGACCGGCACGATCACGCTCGGCAACGTCGGCCCCTACAGCGCCACCGGGCTCGGGCAGATCGCGTCCTCCGGCCGCAACACGCTCAACGTCTGGGCTGCCTACGTCAACGCGCACGGCGGTATCTGCGGCCGCAAGGTGCAGATGCTGATCCGCGATGACCAGGGCAACGCCTCGCAGCACGCAGCGCAGGTGAAGGACCTCGTCGAGAACCAGCACGTCGTCGCGTTGGTCGGCGAACCCAACGCCAGCTCCGTCAGCGCCGAACAGTCCTATCTCGAGAGCAAGGGCGTGCCCGTAATCGGCGGAGATATCGCCACCGGTGTCTGGTACAAGAGCCCGGACTACTTCCCGCAGGGTGCACAGGACAACGAGATCCTCTACGCGTTGTTCAAGGCCGCGCAGTCGCGTCCGAACGGCAACAAGATCGCCTTCCTCTATTGCGCCGAAGTGGTGACCTGTTCGGACAGCTATCACAACGTCGTCAACAACCACATCGACCAGCTCGCCGGATCGCAGGTCGTCTACAGCAAGGAGGACAGCCTGACCCAGATCAGCTTTGCCGCCGAGTGCCAGGCCGCCCAGCAGGCGGGCGCCGGGACGATGCTTGCCGGCGGCGACTCGAACTTCGTCGAGCATGTTGCGAACAGTTGCGGACAGCAGGGCCTGAAGTTCGTTTACATCGTCACAGCGCTATCGATCGGCGAGGACCAGAAGAGCAACCAATACCTCAACAACAACCTCATCACCGTCGCGCCCATACAGATCTGGACCGCCACGAACACGCCGGGCGTGCAGGCATTCCACCAGGCGATCTCGCAGTTCGGCCCGGGCGTCGAGCAGACCGGCGGAGGGATGGCGATCTGGGTCTCGGCGATGGTGGCCCAGCAGGCATTGACGACGATCGGCGGCGGCGCGGTGACCCCGGCGAGCGTCACGGACGCCCTGCACAAGATCAAAGACTTCACCGCGGGCGGCAGTACGGGGCCGCTCACCTTCCATCCCGGCGCACAGAGCTCGGGTCAGTGCACGGGCATGGCGACGCTGCAGAACGGTGCCTGGGCCGCCGCCAACGGCGGAAGCGTCTCGTGTCGTTCCGGGGCGCCGCTGCCCATGGTCCCCTAGCGCGCGGTCTCCCTCCTCCCGATAGGTTCAGGCGATATAGCCGGAGCTATGTGAGGAGGACGCCCGTGGCCGGGTACGCCGATCGGCTTTTCGATCTCACGGGCAAGGTCGTCGTCGTCACGGGCGGCAGCCGCGGCCTCGGCAAGGAGATCGCATTCGCCTGCGCGCACGTGGGCGCCGACGTTGTTATCGCCAGCCGTGATCGGGAGTCGTGCGAGCGGACGGCCGCGGAGATCGAGGCGGCGACCGGCCGCAGTGCGATGCCGTACCCGGTGCATGTCGGCCGGTGGCAGCAGCTGGACGCCTTCGTCGACGCCGTCTACGCGCGCTTCGGCAAGGCGGACGTCCTCGTCAACAACGCTGGCATGAGTCCGGTCTATGACACCCTCACCGACGTCAGCGAGAAGCTCGTCGACGCGGTGCTGAACCTCAACCTGAAGGGGCCGTTCCGGCTCTGCGCCCTCTTCGGCGAGCGGATGCGCGCGGCCGGCAGCGGGTCGATCATCAACGTGAGTTCGACCGGGTCGCTGCGGCCGGATGCCTCGATCCTGCCGTACGCCGCGGCGAAGGCCGGTCTCAATGCACTCACCGAGGGTTTTGCGCAGGCTCTCAGCCCCGCGGTACGGGTGAACACGTTGATGCCCGGTCCGTTCTTCACCGACATCTCGAAGGCCTGGGATCGCGAGGTCATCGACGCGGGCCTCGCCAGGCACGCCCAGCGGCGGGCAGGCGAGCCCGCGGAGATCGTCGGCGCCGCGCTCTACCTCGCCTGCGATGCAGCGAGCTACACCACCGGCGCGACGATTCGCGTCGACGGCGGCATCCCGTAAACCGGCCCATCAGATCGCAAAGGAACCGACCATGTCCTGGGACTTCAGCACCGATCCCGACTTTCAGGAGAAGCTGGATTGGGCCGCCGACTTCGTGCGCACCGAAGTCGCCCGACTCGACCTGCTCTGGCCGAACGGGTTCTACCTGCCGACCGCCGACATGACCGAGGAGCAGCGCGCCGTCATCACGCCACTGAAGCAGCGCGTGCGTGATGCCGGCCTGTGGGCCTGCCACCTCGGCCCGGAGCTCGGTGGCCCCGGTTACGGCCAGCTGAAACTCGCCCTGCTCAACGAGATCCTCGGACGCTCCTACTGGGCACCGCGCATCTTCGGTACGCAGGCACCCGACACCGGCAACGCCGAGATCATCGCCCACTACGGCACCGAGACGCAGAAAGCGCGTTACCTCGCGCCGCTGCTCGAAGGCGACATCGTCTCCTGCTACTCGATGACTGAGCCACACGGCGGCGCCGACCCGGGCGTCTTCACCACCACCGCCGTGCGCGACGGCGAGAACTGGGTGATCAACGGGCGCAAGTTCTTCTCCTCCAACGCGCGCTGGGCGAGCTTCTTCATCGTGATGGCGGTGACCGACCCGCAGGCACCGACGCTGAACCGGATGACGACCTTCCTGGTGCCCGCCGAGACGCCCGGCGTCATCATCGAGCGCAACCTGGAGACCCTCGACGAGCCCGAGGGCGAGGGCAGCGAGGCGCTGGTGCGCTACGACACCGTGCGGGTGCCCGCCGATGCCGTCCTCGGACCGGTCAACGGCGCCTTCGTGGTGGCGCAGGTGCGCCTCGGTGGAGGACGCGTGCACCACGCGATGCGCTGCATCGGCATCGCCCAGATCGCGCTGGACATGATGGCCGAACGTGTGCTGTCGCGAACCACGCAAGGCTCGCTGCTGGCGGACAAGCAGATGGTGCAGCAACACCTCGCCGACTCCTACGTCGAACTGCAGCAGTTGCGCCTGCTCGTCCTCTACACCGCGTGGCAGATCGACAAGTACGGCGACTACAACCGGGTGCGCAAGGACATCGCCGCGATCAAGGTGATGGCACCGCAGGTGGTGGAGAACATCGCCCGCCGTGCAATCGCGGTGCATGGCGCACTGGGGACGACCCGCGACCTGCCATTGATGCGCTACCTCAACACCGGCATCCTGCTCACCCTGGCGGACGGGCCGACCGAGGTGCACAAGCAGACCGTCGCCAAGCAGCTACTGCGCGACTACCGCGCCACCGACGGGCTCTGGCCGAGCGCGCATCTGCCCACACTGCGCGCGAAAGCGGCTCTCGAACTGGGTGTCCAGATCGATTCGATCGTCCGGTAGCGGGCGGCCGACAGGCGCTGTCGCAGTATCACCGGGTTAAAGCGAATGTGAAGTGATTCCAGGGTTACCAGCGGGTAGGGGTGTGTCGGCAACGTTGTCTGCGTTGCCTCCTTCACTCCCTACGGAGGCTCGTATGCGTAAGAGTGTCGCCCTCGGCTGGGTCGTATCTGTCGGTCTGATCAGCGCCACCGGCCTGATCACGGCGGGTTCGGCCAGGGCGGATGACCCGCCCGCGCTACCGTCGATTCCCTCGGCGCCTTCTCTGCCCACTGCGCCCGAACCGCTGAACTCGGTACTCACCCAGCTCAGCCAACTCGGCTCGGGCGGCCTGTCCTTGCCCACCGGCATCCCCTCGGCGCCCAGCCTGCCCGGGGCGCCCAGCCTGCCGGCCTCGGGCCTGCCGACCTCAGGTTTGCCCAGCCTGCCCGGTCCGTCGGACCTCCCGCCGCCGCCGAGCCTGCCGTCGGCACCGACCCTCTCGCCGCCCAGCCTCTCGGTACCGTCCCTTGCTGTGCCGAGCCTTCCCGCACCGGGCCTTCCGGCCGCGCCCGGCGTGCCGGCTCCTGACCCGAACGCAGTCGGCGGATCCGTCTCCACGACCTTCGACGGCAGCGGGGGCAGCGGCACCGGCGAAGTGCACTCACCCGTGGGATCGGGTTCGGTCGACGGTGGTCTGTCAGTGAAGCCTGCTGCGGACTCACTGCCGCACACCACGGCGAACACCCGTGCGGCCGATACCCCCGGCGTCATCCTCGCGATCGTCGCGGCGTCGCTGCTCACCTTCGGTGTGGGTCTGATGACGCGGCTGCGGTGGAGCCTCGCCCGCCGCCTCGCGGCAGAGGCGGCCCCGGCGAAGCACGCCAGGCGCTAGGTCCACTCGGCCGTCAACTGACGCGCCTTACTTGCCCGCCGGTTTCGGGCGAGAAAGCTTCCGCTCCCGGAGGTCCTCCAACGGCATGAATGCTGACACCTTCACCCCCCCGTCCTTGCCTCGCAGCACTCGGATCGCACCGCCGTGGTCACGCATCACTCGTCGGAGGCTGGTCAATCCGTAACGCGGTCGCGCTCCGTCGGCCAGCCCGATCCCGTCATCGGCGATAGTGAGCCTGATGCCACCTCGAGACTGCATCCTCAACGAGATGCTCACACGACAAGGACCAGCATGTTTGGCGGCGTTCGCCAATGCCTCTTGTGCCACTTTCACCAATGCGTCGACCGACGGTGTCGTGAGACGCGCAGCGGCTTGGCCTGCCTCGTCATCGATTCGCAGATGCACCGGAAGCGAGTACTCGGCCTCGACCATTTCCACAGCGTTCTCGAGTCGGTCGCGCAATCCCGCCGCCCGTGGACGAGCCAGGTCGTGGATGACCGAGCGGATAGAGGCATCGCCGCGGACAAGTAAGCCTCGCACCTTGGTGAGTTCTGCCCTGCCAGTCTCGGTGATGTCCTCAGCCTCGAGTAGTGAATCGATCCCGATCTGGGCGACATAAAGCAGCTGTGCTACTTGATCGTGCAGGTCATCAGCAATCCGCTGCCGTTCGTGCAGCCGAGCAACAATCGCCCGCTGCTGCTGATACCGCTCAGTGGCCCATGCCAACGCGATGAGATCGGACAAGCGCGTGAAAGCGCCACATTCATACTGCGAGAACGGCTCACCCCGTCCCCGAAACGCCGCCAAGGTGCCAATGCGTCGCGGTCCGAGATGAATCGGTGTGTAGCACGTGGCGTGCCCGGCGTCACCCGCCTCCTGCGGCACTTCGGCCACCGACCGCAGGCGCCGCGCCGCCCGTGCGTCAGCAAGCACCGCACTCTCGAGTTCGGGCGACACATCAATCGGCCCACTCGCGATCGGCGCTGCATCGACAGGGACGAACGCGATCCAGGAAGCTTCGACCAGATCCAACAGGGAGCGCAATGCAGAAGACAGAAAGTCGTGCACTTGTTCGCCTCGTG
>DASXYU010000108.1:0-20195 GCA_036502295.1 Jatrophihabitans sp.
TCGGTGTTGAGGACGACGACGACCGCGTCGTCCTCGATTCCGAGCGCCGCGCGCTTCTCGGGATCGGTGAGGACGGCCTGCAACCCGGCGAAGGACGCCGCTCCGGTCGGCCCGGTGCCGACGCCGGCCTCGGCGAGCAGCTTCAGCGTGACGGCGGCCTCGTCGTCGCTGACTCCGATCGCCGCGTCGAGGCCATGCTGCAGATAGGGCCAGGCCAGCAGCGACGGCGTCCCGCAGTTGAGGCCGTTCATGATCGTGTGCTCGGTGGGCACCGATGTGAGTTCACCGGCCGCCAGCGAGGCGATGACGCAGGCTGCCGTCTCCGGCTCCACGCCGAGCAGCCGTGGACGGACCGTCGCCGAGCGGTAGTGGGCGATCGTGGCCTGCGCCAGCGACCCCACGCCGATCGGCACGCTCACCAAGGACGGCGTCAGCGCGCCGAGTTGGTCATCCACCTCGCGGAAGAGCGTCTCGTAGCCGTCGACGATCCACTGCGGGATCTGCTCGTAGCCGGGCCACGCGGTGTCCTGCACCAGCAGCCCGTCCTCGCTGCTCTCAGCATCGGCGGCAGCGACTCGCACGGCTTCGTCGTAGTCACCATCGACGACCGTGAGCTGGGCGCCCTCTGCGAGGATCCGTGCCACGACGACGTCGGGGACGCCGGTCGGGATGTAGATCCGTGCGGGCAGCCCGCGCAATTTCGCCGACCGAGCCACCGCGCGTCCGTGGTTGCCGTCGGTCGCGGTGACGAGCACCGTCGGGGCGTCACCCCGCTCCTGCATCGCCCGCTCGATCGCCCAGGAGGCGCCGAGGAACTTGAAGGCGCGCAGATCGAAGCGCTGCGACTCGTCCTTGATGGCGAGGTGGGCGACGCCGAGTTCCGCCGCGAGCGACGGCAGCGAAACGAGTGGAGTGGGCGCGTAGCCGGCAAGGCCACGGTGAAACTCAAAAGCACCACCGTCTGGGGCAGGACAGCCCCATTCGCGGGCACCGTCCTGCACGAACCACGGTGTCGGCGTCATCGCGCCAGTATCTCCTGCCATGCTCGTGCGCATGAGCTACATGCCGGCCGAGTCGACGCCGCACGCCGCGCGTCGCATGCCACCGGAGTGGGCACCGCACGAGCGTTGCTGGATGGCGTTCCCGCCCAGCAACGAGACCTTCGGTGCGGACGGCGGCGACGACCTGCACCGTGCCCGCGTCGCCTGGTCGGCCGTCGCGACGACGATCGCGAAGTACGAGCCGGTCACGCTCATCGCTGGGTCCGGGCAGACGTCTATCGCGCGTGACTACACCGGCGATCACGCCAACATCACGTTCGTCGAGCGACCCCTCGACGACTCGTGGATGCGCGACATCGGCCCGACCTTCACCGTTGAGGCGGACGGCTCGCTGGCTGCGGTCGACTGGGTCTTCAACGGCTGGGGTGCGCAGGAGTGGGCGACGTGGGAGAAGGACGCGGCGATCGCCACGGCGGTCGCCGAGCTGGCCACCGCGAACGGGGAGGCAGTGCCGGTGCGCCACTCCGTCCTCACCAACGAAGGCGGCGGCATCCACGTCGACGGCGAGGGCACCGTGCTGCTCACCGACACCGTGCAGCTTGACCCAGGGCGCAACCGCGATTGGACCCGGGCGGCCGTCGAGGACGAGATCCACGCACAGCTGGGTACACAGAAGGCGATCTGGCTGCCGCGCGGCCTCACCCGCGACTACGAGCGCTTCGGTACCCGCGGCCACGTCGACATCGTCGCCACCTTCACCTCGCCCGGGGTGGTGGCGGTGCATGCGCAGCGCAGCCCGGCGCACCCCGACTACGAGGTGAGCCGCGCGATCCTTGCGCTGCTGGGCGCAGCCACCGACGTCCACGGCAACCCGCTGCACGTCGAGGAGATCCCGGCGCCGATCGTCCTCGAACACGACGGCCTGCCCACCGACTTCTCCTACATCAACCACTACGTCGGCAATGGTTTCTTGGTGGTCGGCACCTTCGACGATCCTGCCGACGAGGTGGCGGTGGACCTGCTCGCCGCCCTCTATCCGGGCCGGACGATCGAGACGGTCGACGGCACGGCGATCTTCGCCAACGGCGGCGGCGTGCATTGCATCACCCAGCAGCAGCCCGCGGTCACACCCAGCTGGGCAGCCACATCCGCAGATGCCACTGGTTGTAGGTGAGCAGGCCTCCGGTGAAGACCGGCCACATGAAGGCGAAGTCCGCCGCCACCAGCCCGAGATATAGCGCCACGCCCGCGATGCCCCAGTACCGGCGCCGCGACACCGTGCCGTCCTCAGTGACCGCCGACGAGGACGGCCCGAGCATCGCGCCGAGGCCCATCGTGATGCCGAGGACCATGAACGGCACCAGCGGAGCCATGTAGAAGAAGAACATCGTGCGCTTGAGGTCCTGGAACCAGACCAGCCAGCCGGCGGCGAACGCCACCCAGATCGCGGCCGCGCGCCAGTCGCGGGTGGTGAACCAGTGCCACGCCAGCCAGAGCAGCATCGGGGCGAAGGCCCACCAGATCAGCGGTGTGCCGAGCGCCAGGATCTCCCGCGAGCAGGACGAGGCGCCGCAGCCCTTCGAGTCGCCGTTGTAGTAGAAGTCGACGGGTCGGCCGTCCACCAGCCACGACCACGGGCTGGACTGGTAGGTGTGCCCGCTGTCGAGCCCCTCGTGAAAGCGGTACGCATCGAGGATGTTGCTCGCCAGACCACGGATCGGGCTGGGCACCCAGCCCCACCACATCGGGATCCTGACGCCGAGGAAGTGGATGTGCCCATGCGTGCTGTGCGTGTCTGCCCAGTACCGGTTCCAGCCGTTCTCGCCGGTGATCCAGCCCAGGTAGGTGATGAGGTAGCTGCCCAGTGTCACCAGCAGCAACGACCCGATCGCGGGCATGGCGCTGCGGCGCAGCATCTTCACGGTGAGGTTGCGCTCGGCACCGGCCGCGCGAAGCGCGGCGCGGTCCCAGATCAGCGACAGGATGACGAAGACGACCCAGAACGACAGTGCGCTCCACTTCACCGCCAGCGAGAAGCCGAACATGACGCCGGCGACGATGCGCCACGGCCGCGGCCCGAGCGCCGGCACGCCGGCGCTGAAGTCGACGCCGGCGGCGACCATGCGCGCCAGGCGGGTCCGCATCCAGTCGCGGTCGACAACCAGCGCCGCGAAGCCGGCGAGGACGAAGAGCTCGAGGAAGATGTCGAGGATGGCCGTCCTGCTCAGGACGAGAGTGAGGCCGTCCATCCCGAGCAGCACGCCGGCGATCGCACCGAAGAGGTTCGAGCGGAACATCCGCCGCGCCAGCCGCGTCATGATGATCACCGCGACGGTGCCGGCGGCCGCCGGCGCGATGCGCCAGCCGAGGGTGTTGTTGCCCCAGATGTCGCTGGTGATCGCGATCAGCCACTTACCCAGCGGCGGATGCACGATGAACATGTAGCCGCGGTTGTCCTCGTAGCCCCAGCGCAGCATCTCCTGCGCCTCGGTGGCGTAGTAGACCTCGTCGAAGTTCTTGCCCTGCGGAAAGCCGATGGCCCAGAACCGGGTGAGGACGGCGAAGACGGTGACGAGGCCGGTGATCGCCCAGCCCATCAGTGGGTTCGGGTCGCGCCACGGTTGCAGGCTCTCGGGGATCGGTGGCTGGGGAGGCTGTGGAACAGCTGTCTCGAAACCGGCCTCGTCGGCCTCGGTGGTGTCGAGACGGGCGTCGCTCTGCTCAACCACCCCCGCCGTCATGCCCCAGATCCTAGGGGCCAGACCGTTTTCGACCCTCGAACGTGCCCTGCTTCTTCCATGATCAACAGAGCATTTTGGCCGCTCAGCGGCCGTTTCGCTCTGTTGATCATGAGGACGACGCGCCGCGCGCCGTAGGGTGCTGCCGTGGGCAGCGGTCGGGTGATTCTGGCGGGGACGCCGCTGGGACAGCCCGGCGACGCCTCGGCGCGGCTTCGCGAGGCGCTGGCGAGGACGCCGGTGATCGCGGCCGAGGACACCCGCCGTCTGCAGCGGCTCTGTAAGGACCTCGACGTCCAACCGTCCGGCCGCGTCCTCTCCTTCTTCGAGGGCAACGAGGCGGGTCGTCTACCGCAACTGCTTCAGGCGCTACGCGCCGGTGAGGACGTCCTCGTCGTCACCGACGCGGGCATGCCGAGTGTGAGCGACCCCGGCTATCGCCTCGTCACTGCGGCGGTCGCAGAGGGAATAGGTGTCACCTCGCTGCCCGGGCCGAGCGCGGTCACGACGGCGCTGGCGATCAGCGGCCTGCCGGTGGACAGGTTCTGCTTCGAGGGGTTCCTGCCGCGCAAGCCCGGCGAGCGCCGCCGCGCTGCGGCCGCCCTCGCCGCCGAGCCTCGCACGATCGTCCTCTTCGAGGCGCCGCACCGACTTGCCGAGGCACTCGCCGACCTCGCCGGGGCGCTCGGGCGCGACCGCGCCGCCGCAGTCTGCCGCGAGCTCACCAAGACCTATGAAGAGGTGAAGCGCGGTGGCCTCGCCGAACTCGCTGAGTGGGCGCGCGGGGACGTCCGTGGCGAGATCACCGTCGTCATCGCCGGCGCGACCCCGTCCTCGGACGAGGCGAGCGATACCGAACTGGTGGCCGAGGTCGCCGCGCGCGAGGCGGCCGGTCAGCCACGCAAGGAGGCCATCGCCGAAGTGGCGAAGGCCCGCGGAATGCCGAAGCGGCAGGTCTTCGCAGCCGTCGTCGCAGCCAAGACCCTCTGACCGCCCCACTTTGTGTGTCTGAGGGCCGCTGACAGGCGGCGATAGCGACCCCACGACACACAAGGTTGGGCCGTCTCAGCGATTGGCCAGGGCGGATTGCGCCTCGCTCGCCCCACTAACCTTGGGGTGTGAGCACACCTATCCTGACGGCGGTCGCCTGGCCGTACGCCAACGGTCCCCGTCATATCGGCCACGTCGCCGGCTTCGGCGTTCCCTCCGACGTCTTCAGCCGCTACCAGCGAATGGCCGGCAACCAGGTGCTCATGGTGAGCGGTACGGACGAGCACGGCACCCCGATCCAGGTGCAGGCCGACAAGGAGGGCGTGACGCCGCGCGAACTCGTCGACCGCAACGCCCTCGTCATCGCGAAGGACCTGCAGGCGCTCGGCCTCTCCTACGACCTCTTCACCCGCACCACCACGCACAACCACTACTCGGTGGTGCAGCAGATCTTCCTGGGCCTGCTCGACAACGGCTATGTCTTTCCGCAGACCCAGATGGGCGCGATCAGCCCCTCGACCGGACGGACACTGCCCGACCGTTACATCGAGGGCACCTGCCCGATCTGCGCCTATCCGGACGCGCGCGGCGACCAGTGCGACAACTGCGGCAACCAGCTCGACCCGATCGACCTCATCAACCCGCGGAGCAAGATCAACGGCGAGACACCGAAGTTCGTCGAGACCGAGCACTACTTCCTCGACCTGCCGGCGTTCGCCGACGTCCTCGCCGACTGGCTGAAGAAGCAGAACCACTGGCGCCCCAACGTGCAGAAGTTCTCGCTGAACCTGCTGGACGACCTCAAGCCCCGCGCCATCACCCGCGACCTCGAGTGGGGCATCCCGGTTCCACTGGACGGCTGGCGCGACCGCAACGACAAGAAGCTCTACGTCTGGTTCGACGCGGTCATCGGCTATCTGTCGGCCTCGATCGAATGGGCCGTGAGGACGGGCGACCCGGAGGCGTGGCGTCCGTTCTGGCAGAGCGAGGACGCCCGCGCCTACTACTTCATGGGCAAGGACAACATCGTCTTCCACGCCGAGATCTGGCCGGCGATGCTCGACGGCTACTCCGGCATCGGGGCGCGCGGCGGCAAGCCGGGCGAACTCGGCGCGCTGGACCTGCCGTACGAGGTGGTGAGCAGCGAGTTCCTCACCATGGAGGGACGTAAGTTCTCCTCCTCGCGCAATGTCGTGATCTACGTCGGCGACATGCTGTCGCGCTACGACGCGGACTCCCTGCGCTACTACCTCGCCACCGCCGGCCCCGAGAACAACGACACCGACTTCACCTGGTCGGAGTTCGTGCGGCGCAACAACGACGAGCTGGTGGCCAGCTGGGGCAACCTCGTCAACCGCACCATCTCGATGTCAGCGAAGAACATCGGCTCGATCCCTGCGCCGGGGGCGCTCACCGATGCCGACCAGCAGCTGCTCACCCGCTCACGCGGGGCCTTCGCCTCGGTGGGGGAGCTGCTCGGCCGCAGCCGCCAGAAGGCCGCCATCGGCGAGGTGATGGAGGTCGTCGGCGCCGCGAACAAGTACCTCTCCGACATGGAGCCGTGGAAGCTGAAGAACACCGACCCGGAGCGGATGGCCTCCGTGCTGCACGTGGCACTGCAGGTGGTCGATGACGCCAAGACGATGCTCACCCCGTTCCTGCCGTCCTCCTCGGGGCGGGTGCACGCCGCGCTGGGCGGTGTGGGCGACTGGGCCCGGATGCCGGAGCTGGTCGAGGTGGACGAGCCGACCGCCGCCGGATCGCCGAGCTACCACGTCCTCACCGGCGATTACGACACAGGCGTCCGCTGGGAGTCGACGGCGATCGAGGTAGGACGGCCGCTGGCCGCGCCGACGCCGATCTTCACCAAGCTCGACCCGTCCGTGGTGGATGAGGAACTTGCCCGACTATCCGATTGAGCGCCTGGACGTACCCGTCTTCGATGCGCACACCCACCTGGACTATGTCGTCCGCACAATGCGGACGACCCCCTCCGGGGGCGGGGACGACGTCGTCGTCGAGACCGAACCCACCGACACCTTCGTGGCGGGCGTCCTCGCGGCGGCACGCGAGGTGGGAGTGGTCGCGGCGGTGACCGTCGGGACGAGCGTCGAGGAGTCGGCGTGGTGCGTCGCCGCCGCGCAGCGCCACGACGGCCTCTACGCCGCCGTCGGGGTGCACCCGACCGAGGTCCGTGGCCTCACCGATGCCGACTACGCCGCTCTGGAGGCGCTGGCACGCAACGACCGGGTCGTGGCGGTCGGCGAGACGGGTCTGGACTACCACTGGGACGACACCACACCCGCCGAGCAGGACGAGCATTTCCGCCGCCACATCGCGCTGGCGAAGGCCGTCGACAAGCCGCTGATGATCCACGACCGGGAGGCCCACGCCGACGTGCTGCGCATCCTGCGCGAAGAGGGTGCCCCGGATCAGGTGGTCTTCCACTCCTTCAGCGGGGACGAAGCGATGGCGCGCGAATGCGTGGCGGCGGGCTACGTCCTCTCGTTCTCCGGCGTCGTCAGCTTCAAGAACGCCCCGGATCTGCGGGCCGCGGCGGCCGTGACCCCGCTCGAACTAATGCTCGTCGAGACCGATGCGCCCTATCTGACGCCGCATCCCTACCGGGGACGGCCCAACGCTCCACGGCTGCTGCCGCTGACGGTGCGCGCCCTGGCCGCCGCCGCCGGCCAGAGCCCGGATGAACTCGCGGCAGCAGTCTTGGACAACGGGCACCGCCTTTTCGCAATGTCTGATTTGCCCCGTTACTGATCGGTAGTGTGGTGGGCATCACACCCTCTTGTTACCGGCAAGTAACACGCCTTCTGAACCGTCGGGCGGCTGGGGGTCAGGACCGTTTCGCCGGACTTTTTCCGGTGGCACCCCTGCACCGGATATACGGACGAAAACGGGCGACACGGATGACCAGGGTTTGAAATCTGCGGCGACGCCTCGTTACGGTTCCGTGACCAATGAAAGCCGCCGACGAGATTTGGCGACAGACAAAGGACAAAGGGGTTCTTGGATGCGTCGCAGCGTCAAGTACGGCCTGCATGGGGCCGTACTCGCTGGCGTCGTCGGTGGCGTCACCGTCTTCGTCTCCGGATCGTCGGCACTGCCGGTGACACTCGTCGTCGACGGCTCCGCCGTGACGGTTCACACCACGGCGGGCAACGTGCAGGGGGCGCTGGCCTCCGGCGGGTACGCGATCAACAACCACGACCTCGTCGCCCCGAGCCCGACAGCGTCCATCGCGCCCGGCAGCCGCATCGTCCTCAACCGCGGCCGCTTGCTGCGCCTGCAGGTCGACGGCGTGCACAAGGACGTCTGGACCACGGCCAGCACGGTCGACGCCGCCCTCGACCGGCTCGGCTACAGCACCGGGGACTACGTCTCCGTCTCGCGCTCGGCGCGCCTGCCGCTCGCTGCGACCTCGATCCAGGTGCGGCAGCCCAAGACCGTCACCGTGGTGCACGACGGTGACACCCAGCAGATCACCACGACGTTGCCCACCGTCGGCTCGCTGCTCGGCGGCCTCGACGTGCACGTCGGCAACCTCGACGAACTCAACTCGAAGCTCGCCGCGCCGCTGGATGACGGCTCGAAGATCGTCCTGAAGCGCGTCGTGCTCAAGAACGAGACCGACCGGATCACCGTCCCGTACGAGACGGTGAAGAAGAAGGACCCGAGCATTTACGTCAACGACGTCACCACGGTCACCGCCGGCAAGAAGGGCGCGGCCGAGGTCACATACGAGCTGAAGTACGTCGACGGGCAGCTCGCCACCCGCACTGAGATCTCCCGAGACACTGTCACCCCACCCGTCACAGCGGTGGAGAAAGTGGGCACAAAGGAGCTTCCGCCCGTGGCGGCGAGTCTGAACTGGGACGCGGTCGCTGCCTGCGAGTCTGGCGGCAACTGGTCAATCAACACAGGAAACGGCTTCTACGGCGGTGTGCAGTTCGACTACGGCACGTGGTTGTCCTACGGCGGCGGCAAGTACGCCTCGCGCGCCGACCTCGCCACGAAGCAGGAGCAGATCGCCGTGGCAACCAAGCTTTACGAGGCCCGGGGCTCGAGCCCCTGGCCCGTTTGCGGAGCAAACCTGTAAGTGACCGCGAGGGTCCGTGTATGAGCCGGACCCGCGCAATCCAGTGAGATCCGATGTGGCAGGCCCCAGGGGTGTGCCGCCGAAGGAGTTGTGTGTAGTGCGTCGAAGTGTGAAGTACGGGCTGTGCGGTGGCGTCGCCGGTGTGGTGGCCGCCGTGGTCGCGGGGACCACCGCCATGGCCTCGGCTAGCCCCAAGCTCGTCACCGTCAACGTCGACGGCAACCCGATCGCGGTGAAGACGTCGGCGCACGACGTCGGTGACGTGCTCGAGCAGATCGGCTACGCGGTGCAGTCCCACGACCTCGTCGCGCCGACCGCCAACGCCGCGGTGAAATCCGGCGCCGTGATAGTCCTCAAACGCGGCCGGGAGCTGCACCTGCAGGTCAACGGCACCAGCAGGACGGTGTGGACGACGGCTGCCACGGTTGATGAGGCGCTCGACCAGCTCGGCTACTCCGAGAAGGACTACACCTCGGTCTCTCGCGCCAACCGTCTCGCCGTCGGTAGTACCACCATCGCCGTGCGCACCCCCAAGTCAGTCGTCCTCACCGCGGACGGCGACAAGAAGGACGTGACGACGACGGCGTCCACCGTCGGCGACGTCCTGAGCGAACTCGGCATCACCATCGCCAAGAAGGACGTGGTGACGCCCGCACTCGCAACCGATGTCACCGACAAGACCCGCATCACCGTCACGCGTGTGAAGAAGGGCCGCATCACGGTGGCCGAGGACGTTCCCTTCGACGTGACCCAGCAGCCGAGCACGAAGCTCACCGTCGGCCAGACGACGATCGTCACGGCCGGCGTTCCCGGAACCGCCCATGTGATCTACGCGGTGACCTACCACAACGGCAAGATCGCCAAGAGGACCGAAGTGAAGCGGACCGTCACCGCGCAGCCGGTGGCGCAGGTGGAGAAGGTCGGCACGATGCCGGTGCCGGTGGTCAAGGCGGCCGGAGCGGCTGCGCCGTCCTCCGCGCCGGCAGCGGCCTCCGCACCCGTTGCGCCGTCCTCGATCGCGACGCCCGCCGAGGCGCAGAACATCGCCTGGAAGATCATCCAGTCCCGCGGCTGGGGCCGGAACCAGTTCAACTGCCTCGCGCAGCTCTGGGGACACGAGAGCGGCTGGCGCGTGGCCGCCGGCAACGCGTACGGCACCTACGGCATCCCGCAGGCGAACCCGGGTTCGAAGATGAGTTCGGCCGGCCCGAACTGGCAGACCGATGCGAAGACCCAGATCATCTGGGGTCTCGGATACATCACCGCCAAGTACGGCACCCCGTGTGGCGCCTGGAACCTCTGGCAGAGCCAGGGCTGGTACTGATCACGCCTGAGACACTGCACGAGTGAGCGCGCTGCTGGGTCCGGCTGAGATCCGCTCGCTCGCCGCCGAGCTGGGCACCCGTCCGACGAAGGCGCTCGGCCAGAACTTCCTGCATGATGCCAACACCATCAGGCGCATCGTCCGCACCGCCGAACTGGCGCCGGGGGAGTCCGTGCTGGAGGTCGGCCCCGGTCTCGGCTCGCTGACCCTGGGTCTGCTCGAGGAGGGCCATCCGGTCACGGCGATCGAGATCGACCCCGTCCTCGCCGGTGCGTTGCCGAGAACGGTCCAGACGCGGCTGCCAGGTGCACCACTGACGGTCATCCGGGCTGATGCATTGGCGGTGGTTTCGACAAGCTCAACCGCCGAAGCCCCGACGGCGTTGGTGGCCAATCTGCCGTACAACGTGGCGGTGCCGGTGTTGCTGCACCTGCTCGCCACCTTCGAGTCACTGAGGATGGCGCTGGTACTGGTGCAGGCGGAGGTCGCAGACCGTCTCGCGGCGCCACCCGGCGGCAAGGTCTATGGGGTGCCTAGCGCGAAGACCGCCTGGTACGGCGAGGTGAGCAAGGCTGGCAACGTCGGCCCCAATGTCTTCTGGCCGGTACCGAACGTCGACTCCGGTCTCGTCCGCCTCGTTCGCCGCGATCCGCCGGCCACCACGGCCACCCGCGAGGAGGTCTTCACCGTCATCGACGCGGCCTTCGCTCAACGCCGCAAGATGCTCCGCTCGGCCCTGGCGACCTGGGCCGGCGGAAACACCGAAGCCGAGCGAATTCTCCGAGCCGCAGGAATCGACCCGACCGCTCGCGGCGAGACATTAGACGTCACAAATTTCGCCCGCATCGCCGCTGCGAAGGTGGCGACCGAACGCGACCCTACGACCGGCCTTCGAAGAGGGACGTGACCGAGCCGTCCTCGAAAACGGCCTTGATCGCCTGAGCCAGCAGCGGCGCGATCGAGAGGACGGTGAGCTTGTCGAAGTGCTGCTCGGGGTGGATCGGCAGCGTGTTCGTCACGATCACCTCACGCACCCGGCTGTTCTTCAACGTGTCCGTCGCCGGCGGCGAGAAGATGCCGTGCGTCGCGGCGATGACGACATCGGTGGCGCCCTGGGCGAAGAGCAGGTCGGCAGCCTTGGAGATCGATCCGCCGGTGTCGATCATGTCGTCTATGAGCAGGCAGCAGCGGCCGGCGACCTCGCCGACGACGCGGTTGGCGACGACCTCGTTCGCCTTGTCGATCGAGCGGGTCTTGTGCACGAATGCGATGTCGACGCCGCCGAGTTCGTCGGCCCACTGCTCGGCCATGCGGACGCGGCCCGTGTCGGGGGAGACCACGACGATGTCCTCGCCGCCATAGTTCCGCTTCACGTGCTCGGCGAGCAGCGGCAACGCGAACATGTGGTCGACCGGGCCGTCGAAGAATCCCTGGATCTGCGCGGTGTGCAGATCGACGGCCATGAGCCGGTCGGCGCCGGCGGTCTTGAAGAGATCGGCGACGAGGCGGGCCGAGATCGGTTCGCGGCCGCGGTGCTTCTTGTCCTGCCGCGCGTAGGGGTAGAACGGCGCGACGACGGTGATGCGCTTGGCCGAAGCGCGCTTCAGCGAGTCGACGAGAATGAGGCTCTCCATCACCCACTGGTTGATCGGCACCGTGAACGACTGGATGACGAAGGCATCCGAACCCCGCACCGACTCGTCCGACTTGATGAAGGTCTCACCATTGGCGAAGTCGCGGGCGGTGGTGCTGGTGACGGTGACGCCGACGTACTGGGCGATCTCCTCGGCAAGTGCCGGATAGGCCCGTCCGGAGAAAAGCATCAGGCTCTTCTGGCCAGCAACCTGCAAGGTACTCATTCGCCAGTCTCCTGCTGCGCTCGTTCGGCCGCCTGCGCCGAGCCGGTACCGGCTCGCCTCCGCAGCACCCAATCTTTCACGTTTTTCTGCTCGGCACGAGACACGCCCAGCGCGCCGGCAGGCACGTCCTCGGTGATGACGGAACCGGCGGCGGTGTACGCGCCGTCGCCGATCTCGACCGGAGCGACAAGCATCGTGTCCGAGCCGATCCGGACCTGGTCGCCGACCACCGTGCGGTGCTTGCTGACCCCGTCGTAGTTCACGAAGACGGTGGAGGCGCCGATGTTGCTGCCCTCTCCGATCTCGGCATCGCCGACGTAGGTGAGGTGCGGCACCTTCGAACCCGAGCCGACGCTGCTGCCCTTGATCTCGACGTAGGTGCCGACGTGCACGCCGTCAGCGAGGACGGTGCCCGGCCGCAGGTAGGCGAACGGCCCGACCGTGACATCCGCGCCCACACCCGCCTGCCTCGCGACCGTCCTCTCCAGGACGGAACGTGGCCCGACCGTCGTGTCGGTGAGGGAGCTCTGCGGTCCGATCACGGCACCGGCGGCGATCGACGTCGCGCCGTGCAGGTCGGTGAAGGGGAGCAGGACGGCATCGGCCTCGATCTGCACGTCGGCATCCACCCACGTCGTCAGCGGATCGACGATGGTGACACCGGCGAGCATCAGCTCGCGCAGCCGCCGGTCGTCGAAGAGACGGTGTGCGGCGGCGAGCTGCACCCGATCGTTCACACCTGCTGTCTCGGCGGCGTCGACGGTGTACGCGGCGATGCGCTGCCCGTCGCCGACGAGCAGGCCGATGACGTCGGTGAGGTAGTACTCGCCCTGGGAGTTGTCAGCGGTGATCCGGGCCAAGGCCCCGCGCAGCAGTGCCGCATCGAATGCGTAGACGGAGGTGTTGACCTCGTTCACCGCGCGCTCGGCCGGTGTCGCGTCACGGTGTTCGACGATGCGCTCGACATCACCGTCGGCCGTCCGGATCACCCGGCCGTAGCCGTTCGGGTCGGTGAGACGACTGGTGAGCAGAGTCGCCGCGGCACCAGCCGCGCAATGCGCAGCGACCAAGGACGACAGTGTCGCCGTGGTGAGCAGTGGCGCGTCGCCCGGCAGGATGAGCAGGGTCCCTTCAAGGGCGGCGAGCGACTCCAGCGCCAGGCGGGCGGCGTCACCGGTGCCACGCTGGTCGGGCTGGTCGATGGCGAGCGCGTGCGCAGCCACGTCCTGCAGGTGCGCTACGACGTCCTCGCGCCGGTGCCCCACCACCACGGCGAGTTGCTCGGGCTGCAACGGTTCAGCAGCAGCGAGGACGTGCTGCAACAGGCTGCGTCCGGCGAAGCCGTGCAGCACTTTCGGCAGTGTCGCCGACTTCATCCGGGTGCCCTCGCCGGCAGCGAGGACGACCACCGCACTGACAGTGCCTTGATTCACGCTCGGGGACTCGGACTCGAACCGAGACTGCAAGGCACCAAAGGCCTGCGGGCTGCCGATTACCCCATCCCCGACTGGAGCCCTCAGCCTACCCAGCGGTAGGAACTGAAGCGGGGTGCCGGTCGTCCTAACTGATACCTTGCCTATTACCCGCCCCGACGCCTATAGCCCGCGCGCGAAAGATACGGACCCAGGTGTGACAGCTGCAGTCGACGAGTACGTCCAGCCCGAGACCGATCAGCAGGCGGCTGTCGGTGCGGGCCCGAAGCCGGTCTTCGAGGGCGGGAAGAAGCCCGGCGAACAGATCGCCCTCTACCTCTTCATGATCGTTCCGGCGCTGGCGGTCCTCGCGGCGATCCCGATGGTCTGGGGCTGGGGCATCAGCTGGTTGGACGTCGTCCTCTTCTTCGTCTTCTACATCCCGACCGGCTTGGGCATCACCGTTGGCTACCACCGCTTCTTCACCCACGGCTCGTTCAAGGCGAGCCGCCCGCTGGAGCTTGCGCTGCTGATGATGGGCGAGTTCGCCATCGAAGGGCCGATGCTGCGCTGGGTCGCAGACCACCGCCGCCACCACGCCTTCAGCGATCGCGAGGGCGACCCGCACTCGCCGTGGCGCTACAGCGACCGTCTCAGCGAGGACGCCACGGGCTGGCAACGTTTCACGGCACTCGCCAAGGGCTTCGCCTGGGCGCACGTCGGCTGGATGTTCGACGAGATGCACTCGAACCGGGACAAGTACGTCCCCGACCTGCTCGCCGACACCACCATCCGCCGCGTCGACAAGCTCTTCGTCCTCTGGGTCGTCCTCTCGGTATCGACTCCGGCGCTGCTCGGCGGCCTCATCAGCTGGTCGTGGCAGGGGGCTGTGACGGCCTTCGTTTGGGCCGGCCTCATCCGCGTCTTCGTGTTGCACCACGTCACGTGGTCCGTGAACTCGGTCTGCCACATCTGGGGCAGGAAGCAATTCACCGCCCGTGACCGCAGCACCAACGTCTGGTGGCTGGCGATTCCGAGCTTCGGCGAGAGCTTTCACAACCTGCACCACGCCGACCCCACGGCGGCGCGGCACGGTGTACTGCGGGGCCAGGTGGACGAATCGGCGCGGCTTATCTGGTTCTTCGAGAAGATGGGCTGGGCCACCGACGTCCGCTGGCCGAAGCCTGAGCGCCTCGCCCGGCTGCGTGCCGCCGCCGCGACTGAGCCCGCCGTTCGCTCCGCAAGCTCCGCGAAATAAACGGCTCCCGCTTCAACCCTGCCGACGGCTCTGCAAATATGGAGCCCGTGACGAACAGGTATTCGGGATTCGGTGAGGGACTTCCCGCACCGGAGGGCGACATCGGCGGTCTGCCTGACATCGCCCCCACGTTTCCGCAACTCCCGTCACTGCCACCGCTGCCCGAGTCGGATGACGACGACCTCGACACAGAACGGCTGCCGGAGCCCGCCGACCAGCCTGCGGCATCCGGCGCCACGGGCGGTCCCGTGATCTCACCGGGCCTACCCGGGCGCCACGCGTCCTCGATGGATGAACTCGAGGACGCCCAAGGCGAGGCACGCACGATCGTCGCCGACGCCCTCGCCCAAGCCCACCTCATCGTCTCCCAGGCAGAAGCGAGCGCCGAGCAGATCGTGGCGACCGCGCGCGAGGAGTCGGAGCGGCACATCGGCGACGGACGCGCCTCTGCCAAGGTGCTGCGCGAACAGGCGGAGGCGATCGTCGCCGCTGCCCGCAAGCGCGGGGAGGAACTTGAGTCCAACCACCTGCAGCGTCAGCAGCAGATGGCGAACGAACTTGCCGCGCAGCGCGAGGAGCACGAGAACGGGCTGGAGCGGGCCCGACAGGAGCACGCACAGAACCTGGCGGCGGCCGAACTGGCGCATCAGTCGAAGGTGGACGGCGTCCTTGAGCAGGCCCACGCCGAAGCCTCCGCGATCCGCGACCAGGCCCAGCGCGAACTCGACGAGGCGCGCGACCAGGCGACCAAACATGGTGCCGAGGCGCAGGCACGGCACGAACAGATCCTCGCCGAGACGCACGAGCAGGTGACCATCCAGCTCGCCGAGGCGCGCGAGCAGAGCGAGTGGACGAAGCGCACCGTCGGCGACCTGCTCGCCGCCGCGGAGGCGGACGCCGAGAAGACTCGCCAGGCCGCCCAGGACTTCAGCGACCGGCACCATGAGCGCGCCCGGCTGCGGGTGAAGGACGCCATTGAGGCGGCGCGTGCACAGCTTGCCGCCGACGAGCAGCAGCACCAGTTCACTCGCGATGAGCGCAACCGTCAGTCGGAGGCCGCGCTCGCCGCAGCGAACAGCGAGGCGGAGCGGCTGCATGCCGAGGCGGACACCGCGGCGCGGAGCATGATCCAGAGCGCCGAGGAGCGTTTCGAGGCGGCCAATGACCGCGCCAAGCGGCGTCTCGGCGAAGCCGAGGCGGGGGCGAGGACGGTGCGCGAGAGCGCCGCCGACCATCTGGCGAGGACGCAGGAGGAGGCACGCGAGGAACGCCGCAAGGCGAAGGACGAAGCCTTGCGCGTCGTCACGCTCGCCAAGGCTGAGGCGGATGAGATGCGTTCGATCGCGCGTGACATCCTGTCGGAGGCCCGCGCGGAGGTCGCCGTCCTCCATACGCAGCGCGACGAGATCAGCAAGCAGCTAGGTGACCTCTCGGGCGTCATCGACGCGCTCGCCGTCGCGGAACGTCCGGAGGGCGGCCGGTGACAACGCTGTCGCCGGATAATTCAGTGCCCACGATGAAGTGCAAAACCCCCGCAACTACTCACGAGATACCGAGCACGTCATGACTGATCTGAGCAACCTCCGCACCGTTCGCCATGGGCTCGACCCCGACGAGGTGCAGCGCCACGTCTCGCAGCTGTCCGCAGCCGCGGCCGAGGCGAACCAGCGTGCCGAATCGCATGCCGCTCAGGTCGCGCAGCTCCAGGCGCAGGTCGGCCAGCTGCAGAAGCAGGCCGAGGAGGTCTCCACTTCGACCACCGCGAACCCGGCACCGCCGGAGGAGCCGACCTTCCACGACTTCGGCAAGCGCGTCGGTCGCATCCTTGCCATGGCGGAGGAGGAGGCCGACGAAATGCGCTCGGTCGCTGTCGCCGAGGTGCAGCGTCAGCTCGCCGAGGCCGCGCAGCAGTCCGACGACACCCGCGCCGACGCGGACAAGTACGCGCAGGCCACCCGCTCCAACTCCGATGAGCAGGCCGCTCGTCTGGTGGAGGAGGCGCGGCGTACCGCCGACCAGATCACCGACGAAGCCGAGCGCAACGCCGCCTCGCGGGCACAGGAGGCCGAAGCCCTCTACGAGGAGCAGCAGGCTCGTGCGGCCAAGGGCGCGGCCGACTTCGAGAAGACACTCTCGGAGCGTCGCGAAAAGGCAGAGGCCGCCTTCCAGGAGCGCGCGCAGGCGTTCGAGCGTGAGCTTGAGGAAGCCCGCTCGCGGTTGGGCAAGATCCGCGCCGATGGTGACCAGCTGCAGGCCGACACCAGCCGCAAGGCCGAGCAGACCAAGGCCGAGGCCGAGCGCAAGGCCGAGCAGATCGTCAATGAGGCGATGGACCGCGCCGAGCGCATCCGTCTGGAGTCCGAGCGCGAGGTTGCCGCAGCCACGCAGCGCCGCGACGCGATCAACGCGCAGCTGACCAACGTGCGGCAGATGCTGTCGACGCTGCAGGGCGCGGCCTCGGCCGCCATCATCGACGAGCCGGCCGCGCCCACCGAGTAACCCTCTCGTCCTGAACTACTCGGAGGTGAGTCAGCGGACCTTGACGGTGAGGGTCTTCGACGTCGTCTTCGTGTTGCGTTTGCTCGTGGGGACGTAGATGCGCAGCTTGTGCGTGCCGATCTTGGTGAGGACGAGGTTCACGACGACCTTGCCCTTGGCGTTCGTCCTCGCCTTCACCATGTTCTTGCGGTCGATCTGCAGGAAGACGATGCGTCCCTTCAGCTTCGGGGTGACGGTGATCGTCACCTTCGTCCTCCGCCCATGGGTGAAGGTCTTGGGTGCCGAGAAGCTGGCCTTCGCGACCACGGCCACCACGATCGCGGCGCTTTTCGCCGCGGCGTAGGTCGTGCCGTTTACGGTGCCGCCGGCGAAGCGCAGCTGGTAGCGCGTGGTGAACGGCGGCGTCAGCGTGAAGGTGTCGACACCGTTGGCTGCCGGTGTCTTGGTGGCGATCCTCTTCCACCTGCCACCGGCGATCGAGGCCCAGAGCTGCAGCGGTATGCGCAGCTTCGCGCTACTCAGTGGTCCGGTGGCGTAGCCGGTGATCTTGGTCGGCTTGCCCGCGGTGATCCTGGCCGGCTTCGCCTTGAGCATGAGTTTCATGGCGAAGGGTGGCTGGTCGGCGCAGTCGACGCTGAACGGGAAGATGCCGATCTCGGGAACCGAAACGCCGAGGTCGCCTGTGCCGGCCGGGGCGTGGCTTCCCGCGAAGTCGCCTTGGAAGAGGAGTCGGTAGGCGCCGTTGGCGAGAGCGCTCACCGGGTACGCGATGCTAAGTGCGCCTGACGTGCTCGCATTCCGGTGCGTCGTTGCTGTGGCGTTCGCGAGCCGGATCGCGACGTCCGCACCTGCAGCGAAGCCGCGCACGGTGATGACCGCAGTCTGAGCCGGGGTGAGGACGGGGTCCGCCGCGAGCGGCGCGCCGTACGAGTCGGCGGCGGTGACGTTGGCGGTTGGCGTGTCGCGGCCGTGCGTGCCACCAGCGCAGGTGGCGGCACGGACAGGGGGCAGTGCCTGCCTCGAGTCGGGCGCGGCTGAGAGTGCCCCGGTCATCGGTATGACGACGCCCGCTGCCACCATCGCGGCAACGGCGGCCCAAGCGGCCTTCAGCCTCATCAAACCCCCTCGGCGGAGACGGAATGCTCCGGCGGGATCGGCATTTGGTTGGTCATTGAGGACGATCGGCCGCGAAGGATCGCCGCTTGAGGCTAGTCCCGCAGAGTTCATCTGTCCGGGGTTGCGTCGCCATGGCGCGGTATCGGTGTGCGACAGGGCGTGGGTTGCCGCTGGGACGCATGTCCGATTCGCAGTTTCCGTCCGGATGATCCGCGTCCCTTGTTCACCTACAGAGCAACTTCTGTGCAGTGACCCGGGTTCTGATTACGGCGATCTCTCAGCTGACTCAGCTCCCGTTAGGTTGGCGTGCGGAAATGACCCCCGAACCAGCACCAGGCTTCGTACAGATGTTTGCCTGGGCGGCAGACGCGCCGCTGCAATGGCGCCTGCTCGCGGGCAACAACCGCGAAGCCGGGCGGGGTGCCCTCAGCTACGAGGACGCAGATCGCTGCCGTATCGCGGTGCGCGCGCTGCAGGCCGCACTCGACCAGACGCAGGCGACGGTGCGTCGCACGGCATCGAACCTGTGGACGTGGCAGCTGACACTCAACGGCGGTGTCATCGCCGCAGCCGGTCGCGAGTACGACCGCATGATTCGCTGCGAGCAGGCCGTCGAGGCATTCGTACGCGGGATGCGCGCGGCGCCGATCCACGACGCGGTGATCATCTCCAACAGTCGTCGCTGGGCATCGCGAAGCATGGGTGAGCCGATAGCCCGTTTCGGTGAAGTTAAGCAGTGACGTCCACAGATCGGACGGCATTCGTCCTCTGTTCAGACACACCTCAGGCGCCGGACTTCGCGTCTGAGTCTGATGTGCAGCATGTCTGCTGAGCTCGCCACCGTGGGGACCCCCGCAAGCGCGAGCGGGGATCCGGGCAACGCGCCGACGCCACGCCTGCTCAAGCCCGCCCTTGATCGTGGCGACCAGGTCTTCCGAGGCGTGGCGCGATCTATTGGCCTCTTCGTCCTGGTGATGACCGCAGCAATCGGTCTCTTTCTCGGCTACCAAGCCATCCCGACCTTGCGCCACTATGGGCTTAGCTTTCTCACCGAGACGCGCTGGCTGCCGAACTCGGACACGATCGGTATCGCGAGCGTGTTGCTCGGGACGGTCGAGGTCGCCCTCGTCGCCCTCGTCGTCGGCTTTCCCATCGCCCTGCTCACGGCTACCTACATCAGCGAATACGCACCATTGCGATTGAAGTCAACCTTTGTTGCGCTCATCGACTTGATGTCGGCGGTGCCCTCGGTGATTTGGGGTGTATGGGCCGCACTCTGGTTGCAGCCGCGACTTATCTACGTCTCTCGCTGGCTGCACCAGTACCTCGGTTGGATTCCGATCTTCGATGTGAACACCGATGCCAACGCCGCCGCGTGGGCGAAGATCCAGTACTTCGGATCAGCGTTCTGCGCGGGCGTGATCGTCGGAATCATGATCGTGCCGATGGCTTGTTCGGTGATGCGTGGCGTCTTCGACCTCGCGCCGCTCGGCGAGCGCGAGGGTGCTTATGCCCTCGGAGCTACCAAGTGGGGGATGATCCGGACCGTCGTTTTGCCGTTCGGGCGAGGGGGCATCATCGGCGGCACGATGCTCGCCCTCGGTCGGGCGCTCGGCGAGACGGTCGCCGTCCTGCTCGTGATTTCGACGAACTTCAAGCCGAAGATCCAGATCCTTGCCCAAGGCACGGAGACCATCTCGGCGCTCATCGCGTCGCTCTTTGGCGAGGCAACCTCGCGGCAGCTCGCGGCCTTGCTTACGGCGGGTTTCGTTCTTTTCCTGATGACCCTCTCGGTCAATACGGTAGCCGCGCTATTCGTGGCACGTAGCCGAAGCGGGGCGGGCGTTGATGTCTGAAACCCTGCTCGGCGCGCCGTCCGTGCCGACG